>DWWE01000091.1 GCA_019119835.1 Candidatus Gemmiger stercoravium
ATATCCGAACATCATGCCCTGGTCGCCGGCGCCGGCCACGGCGTCGTTGGTGCCCAGCGCGATGTCGGGGCTCTGGGCGTCGATGCTGGTCAGCACGCCGCAGGTGTCGCAGTCAAAGCCGTACTTGGCCCGGTCGTAGCCGATCTCCCGGATGACCTGGCGGGCGATGCCCTGGATGTCCACATAGCAGCTGGTGGTGATCTCGCCCATGATGTGGACCAGCCCGGTGGTGCAGGTGGTCTCGCAGGCCACCCGGGCGCCGGGGTCTTTTGCAAGGATTGCGTCGAGGACGGCGTCGGAGATCTGGTCGCAGATCTTGTCGGGATGCCCCTCGGTGACCGACTCGGATGTAAACAGGAATTTGGACATTGGGTTGCCTCCTTATTGTGCGTGGGTGAAAAGGGTCAGAAAGGCAACTTGCCGAAAACCAAAGCGCGCTTCCCGGTCGCCCGGAAAGCGCGCTGATCGCTTATCTTCCGGTTTCCCGCAGGATTTGGCACCTTACGCACTGCGCAGGTTGCCGGGCTTCACTGGGCCTGTTCCCTCAGCCACTCTTGATAAGTTGCTATTCTGATGTCGTGTGCTATCATACCACAAGGTACTGGGCATGTCAACGTTTTTTTGCGGTACAAATTGGTGATTTTGTCCAAAGTCAGCGCCGGCCGTGGAGGATCGGGGAGAGGGGTTTGTAGATCACAAAGCAGAGCGCCGCGTCCAGCAGGCCCTTGACCAGGGTGAAGGGCATGTTGAAGGTGACCAGGCAGCCCAGCAGGCTGCCCGCGGCGGGGTTGATCTCCTGGTAGGCGGCGAGGATTGCCTCCATCCCGCCGAAGGCCGCCGCGTACACCGGGTAGGTGAAGAAGTAGTTGATGGGCACGCTGGCCGCCGCCATGGCCACCGCCCCCGCCAGCGCGCCGATCACCGCCATTTTGCGGGTCTTGCGGCGGCGGTACAGCAGCCCGGCCGTACCCACAAAGACCGCGCCCATCAGGAAGTTGCACACCTCCCCGATGCCCAGGGTGGAACCGTGGAAGATCGCGGCCAGCACGTTCTTGATCAGGCAGACCAGCACGCCGTACACCGGCCCCAGGCTGAAGGCGGCCAGCAGGGCGGGCAGCTCGGAAATGTCCATCTTCACAAAGGAAGGAATGAGCATCGGCAGCGGGAAATCCAGCATCATCAGCACGCAGCCCACGGCGGACAGCATGGCGGTGACGGCAAGGGGACGGACAGAGTTTCGGGTTTGCATACAATACCTCCCGGCCGGGGTGACCGACCATTTCAAAAAAAGATTTTTTGAAAGCCGGCAACAGTGGGAAAGGAGATTCGGCCAGAGCCCCATGAAAAAACGCCCTGCCAGCAAAGACACTGGCAGGGCGAAACAGGCATGACAAACCGCTTCCGTTTCTTCCATCCGGACTATACCGTCGGCTTCGGAATCACACCGAATCAGCGGCTGCCTGAGCAGCCGGTCGCGGGCTGTACCGCCGGTGGGGAATCGCACCCCGCCCTGAAACAGACTTTCTGGAAACCAGTATAGCACGGTTTCACAAATTGTCAACCACATGGCGGCGCGGGCGTGGTATAATGGCTGTATGGAGCGATCCTGCGCCCCGGCCCGACAGGCCGGGGCTGAAAATAAACCCGGACAAGGAGGGGTGCTTGATGGAGCCTGCCGAGCAGACCCTGATGCAGAGCCCGATGATGCAGTCGTTTCTTTTGTTTGTCTATACCCATGGGTTCTGGCTGCGGCTGGGGCTGATGGCCTTGCTGGCGCTGGCGGCGGTGTTCGGCGCCCGGCTGTACCGCAAGCTGGTGGCCGCGCTGCGCAAAAAGCTGGCGCGCTATATGCCCGAGTGGCTGCAGATCCTGTACGACGGCTTTTCCGAGCCGCTGGTGCTGCTGCTGCGCTGCCTGCTGCTTTACTGGGCCGTGCTGGCCGCGCCGCTGCCCCTGACCGTTTTGCAGGTGAACCAGCTGGCCGGGCCGGCGTTTTCGGCC
Organism: Candidatus Gemmiger stercoravium; assembly: GCA_019119835.1. Taxonomy (GTDB): domain Bacteria; phylum Bacillota; class Clostridia; order Oscillospirales; family Ruminococcaceae; genus Gemmiger; species Gemmiger stercoravium. Next base: position 2,002 of record DWWE01000091.1, read on the forward strand.
GCGGTGATCGGGCTGCTGGGCTGGGGGCTCTGGCGCAGCGAAGGGCTGTGCGGCCTGCTGCTGCGCAGCGCCCAGAACCGGCTGGACCTGGAAAGCAACAAGACGATGACCCGGTTTTTCGAAAAGATCTTCCGGGCGCTGGTGGCCGCGGCGGCGGTGCTGGCCATTCTGGAACTGTTCGGGGTGCCGGTGGCGGGCCTGCTGGCCGGCGCCGGGGTGGCCGGGCTGGCGGTGTCGCTGGCGGCCCAGTCCACCCTGTCCAACCTGATCGCCGGCATCACGCTGGTGATGGAGCGGCCCTTCGGCATCGGGGATTACATCGTGCTGGGCAGCTTTGAGGGCACGGTGGAGGAGATCAGCTTCCGCTCCACCAAGCTGCGCACGCCGGACAACTGCCTGATCACGGTGGAGAATTCCAAGGTCAGCGCCGAGTACATCCAGAACGTGACCACCCGCAACAGCCGGCTGTGGAATTTTGTGATCGGGGTGACCTACGACACCCCCCGCGACCGGATCGAGGCACTGTGCGCCGACCTGACCGCTTTGTGCCAGGCCGAGCCGATGGTGCTGGCCGACACCGTGCAGGTGGCGCTGATCGGCTTCGGCGCGTCCAGCATCGACATCGACCTGCGGATGTATGTGACGACGCTGGGCCTCAACGACTTCCGGGCGCTGAAAAACCGGCTGAACCTGCAGATCATGGACCTGATGGAGCGCCGCGGCTGTGAGTTCGCCTTCCCTTCCACCAGCGTCTACCTGGAAAAGACCCCCGCCCCGTGACCCGGGGCCGTCTTTCCCAAAACGACAGGCTCCCCATGACAAGCCAAACACCCTGCCAGCCGGCAGGGTGTTTTTGTATTGCGTATCGGGCGCTTCGGGCGCGGGTCAGCCGTCCGCCCGGCGGCAGTCGAGGAGGAAGGTGTCGGTCCCCTCCTGCCCGGTCACGGTGATCGAAAAGCTGTACAGCGTATCCACCCGCACTTCGACCCCCTGCTCGGTGTCGGTGCGCAGGTAGTCGATCTTCTCGGTGGGGCTGCTCAGATCATAATAGCGGTAGCCGTCGCCGGCGGGTTCCACGAACCGGACCTCCACCGCGTCGGTCTTCACCCCCTCGATCTCCAGCCGCGCCGGGCCTTCGCAGCGCAGCAGCGTCAGGGTGTGGGCGGTGTCGGTCTCGTCCAGGCAGGTGGTCTGCCCCGCCTCCACCGTCCGGGCGGCCACCGCCAGGACGGCGCCGCTGGCCGGCAGCGTCGCCTGCCAGGAAGGTTCGGCCGGGGGGCGGCCGGCGCAGGCCGCCAGCAGCAGCGCACCGGCCAGGGCCGCCGCCATGCAGGGCTTGAACTTCATAGATGCCTCCTTGCGGCGGGCTCAGGCATAGGGGTCGTAGGGGCCCTGGGGGATCTCGTCCCCCAGATCCAGCACCCGGGGGCACAGGCCGGTCTCGGCCAGCACAAAGCCCATGAGCATCCCCACATGCAGGTGCAGGTGGCGGTACTGGGCCAGGATCAGCGTCATGCGGGTCCACTCGCAGCCTTCGGGGCGCTGGAGCAGGTCCTCGTCATGCAGGGCGGTGAGATAGAGCGAGAGCTTCGCCTTGATGGTATGGAAATATTCGTTGATCTGGCGGCGGGTCAGGCGGGTGGCCGGGTAGATGGCCAGGTCCTGCAGCCGCGGGGTGTGGATGGGCGGTTCCACAAAGTCCTGATCCCGGGGGTTCAGGAACCACTGGTCCAGCCCGTGGAGGGTGTGGTAGAGATACTGCCACAGCGGCGCACCGCCGTAGGGCTTGTCCCAGATCTCGTCGGGGATGCAGTCGATGACGTTCTGGGTCTCCCACAGCGCCCGGACCGTCATCTCGGTGAGGATGGCGTGGTAGGATGATTCCCGCATACCGGGCCTCCTTTGCTGGTTTTTGCATGGCTATGCGCTTACACCGCATAGTATCGCACAAAAACGCAGCCGGTATGCACCCGGGCGGGCCGGGGGGCTGCCTCAGTCCTGCACGATCAGGGTGGGCAGGGTCTTTTCGCTGTACTGGGAGGAGATGATCGGGGTCAGCGACACCCGGGAGTACAGCCCCTGGGGTTCGCCGTCGTAGACGTACAGGCCGGTCAGGTTGTAGTACCGGTGGCGGCCGAACCGCCCGGCCGCGTCAAAGCCGTAGTTCTCGCTGACAAAGGGCAGGTGGAACGCCTGGAGCAGCATCCCCTCGGCCGGGGTGGACTCCACGATGGCCCGCCACTCTTCCTGGGTGGACTCCACCCCGGCGTGGACCCCGCGGGAACCGTAGGAGTCGGCGGGCTTGAGGATCCAGCTGTCCTTGTTGGCGATGACCCGGGGGGCCAGGTCGGGGGTGTACTCCACGGTATAGGGCAGATGGTCGGCGATATACCGGCGTTCCTGCCGGGTGAGCAGCGCGGCGGTCTCGGGCCGGTGCAGCACCCGGAACAGCTCCTTGTTGTGGACGATCTGGGTCTGGAAATCCCCCAGCAGCAGCACCGCCCCGGCCCGGGCCGCCTCGATCATCGCCCGGCTCTCCTCCAGGTGGGCGAGCAGGTCGCTGGTGACGGCGCGGCGGTAGATCACCTGGATGGGCCGCCCCGCCGGGCCGGTGAGGGTGCGGCCGTCGAACCGCAGGTCCCGCACATCGCAGACTTCGGCGGGCAGGCCGGCAGCCTCGAACCGGCTGCGGAAGATCTCGAACTCATTGACGGTGCCGCATTCCAGGTAATCCACAATGGCCACCGCCGGCAGGGGCCCGGTCTCGCCCCGGCGGCGCCACAGCCGCACCACCGTGTTCACCCAGCTGTCGAACAGTTCGCAGCGGCGGGTGCGGTGGTTGGCGGTGAAGTTCCGGTACCCTTCGCTCAGCCGCTGGGCGTTGTGCAGCTCCCGGTCCTCGTTCATGGCGCTGGAGCCGTCGGTGTTGAACTCACAGAAGGTGTAGGCGCCGGTGAGCTCGTTGTAGAAAAAGTCGATGCGGGCCATCGGCAGCATCGAGACGCTGCGGTCGGCGTGGAGGATCAGGTCCTCGGCCTGGGGCGAAAAGCGGAACAGCGCCCGGTAGGCCGGGTCGGCGTACCAGGCGTCGATGACCTTGGCGAAGATGCCGTACAGCACCCGCATATCGGCCTTGAGGGCCGCGAACTGGCTTTCGGTGAAGAGCTTGGGCAGGTAGCAGGTTCGCACATACTCGCCGTGGTGGATGGCGGTGGAGCCCTTCATATACAGCACCATATCGTCAAAATCCCGGCGCAGCGCGGCGGGGTCCCGCTCGGCCCGGGCCAGGTAGTTCAAATTGAGCACCTGGGCGCTCTTGATGGGGGTAGTCACAGGGCGATCGCCTCCCGGATGGTTTTTTTCTGGGCGGCCAGCGCGGCCAGCGGTTCCAGCCGGCGGCGGGCCTCGGGGGTGGAGATCCGGCTTTTGGCCTGGGCCATGAGCCAGGCGATCTCGTCGGCCACCGGGTGGCCGTAGATCTGGGCCTGGTAGCCGTGGCAGCAGACCCCCAGCTTGGCGGCCTCGATGGACCCCACCGTGGCCCCGGCATAGTGGCGCAGGATGCTTTCCTGGGCGGCGGGGCTGGAGAAGATCGCCTTGATGACCTCGGCATAGCCGGCGATGTAGCCGGCGGGCATGCTGTCGGCCACCCGGATCTCGATATAATTTTTCAGCCGCACATCAAAGAAGAACATCGAGAGGATCTGCTCAATCTCCTCCCGCTGCAGCGCCGAGGGGTAGACCTCAAAGGCCGACTTGCGGCCCACCCCCTCGGTGCGGTGGCCCCGGCGGGAGACCACCAGCGGTTTTTGCAGCACATAATCGGCGTAGGCTTCAAAGCCGAAGTCCGCGTCCATGAGCATGGGCGGGATGCCGCAGCGGTCGGGGTCCACATCGTTCCAGATGGTGGTGCGCACGCAGGCGCTGCGGTTGGGCTGGGCTTCGTAGATCGGCGCATTGTCGGTGAGCAGGGCCAGCAGCGGCGCGATCAGGCAGGCCACCCGGTATTTGCGCACAAAGTCCTGCTCGCTGAAATAGTCCACCGACACCTGGGTGGAGGCGGTGCCCCGCATCATCTGGGTGCCGTGGCGGCCCCGCTTCTGCAGGTAGCGGTCCATGACTTCGTACCGCTTTTTGGGGATCAGGGGCAGCGCCTCGGCCCGGCGGGTGGGGTGGTAGCCCAGCGTCCACACCCGCAGCCCCAGCGGCCGGGCCGCCCGGTTGAGCCGGGCGGCAAAGCCTTCGTACACCGCCATCAGCGCCCCCACCCCGGCCTGGGGCAGTATGCTGATCTCCAGCTGGGCGGCCGGTTCCAGCGTCAGCAGGTAGGCGTCGCTGCGCACCCCCATCTTTTCGCCGTCCTGCAGGATCGGCTGGTCGCCGGCCTGCTGCAGCGATTCCAGCAGCGCCTGCACCTCGGCAAAGGCGGCGGGGGCGCCGTCCGGGTGGGTGAGGAAATGCTCCACCTCCAGCCCCAGCGACAGCCGGCCTTCGGGCTTGCAGCCGTCCTGAAAATAGCGGATCATTGCTTCTTTTTGTCGTGTGAGATTTGCCAAAGCGTCCTCCTTCACGGCGGCGCGGCCGGGTGCGGTACCCTCTGCCCGCCGCCGCAGACTCATGCACATTGTACACCACTTGCCCCGCAAAAGCAATGCCGCGCCCCGACCCGGCTCCCGGCCGCCGCCGGCGGGAACCGCGCTTCATCGAATCTTTCCCGCCCTTAGTCTGCCCCGTCCTCAAAGATTTTACAAATTTCCCACCGGCGGCGCCGGGGGGCGGTGCGCCGGGGGCCCCAAAAACGGCACGCCCGCACAAAAAACCGGCCCGGGGTGAAAGCCGTCTCGGCTTCCCCGCGGGCCGGTCTTCCCTGCCGGAGGGTTTTTGTGCCCCCCGGGGCGGCCCCCCGCCCCGGACGCAGCGCTCATTCCTCCTCCCCCCGGGTGCCCAGCCGCTCCCGGATGTAGGCGGGGGCGTCGGCCCGGTCGATCCCCAGCACATACCCCAGCTCGCCATAGAGCTGGTTTTCGGCCAGGCGGAAGTACCGCTCGTCCACCCCGGTGGGGCGGCGGCCCTGCCGGGCCCGGTCGGCCCGCCGGTGGTGCAGCGCCTTGATGAGCCCGGCCAGCGCCCGGCAGTCACAGCCGTGCAGCACCGCCCGGTAGCAGCCCTCCCGCTTTTTCTCCTCCTCCACCTGCAGTTCGGGCACCTGGGGCAGCTCGTCGATGACTGCCTCGGCCTGGGCCCGGGTCAGGGGGTCCCGGATGACGATGGCGGTGCCCCCCACCGGCGCATAGATCACCAGCTCCGGCTGGTAGTAGGACCGCAGCGTGTAGTACAGCGCGTCCGGGCTGCCCAGGTTCATCTTCAGCGGGCCCACCGCCTCCACCCGGCAGATGCCCTGTGCGCCGTAAATCACAATATCCCCTGTCTGATACATCGCATTCACTCTTTCCTGACTCGTTCGAAACAACTTAACTTCGTATTTTTTATTATAGCACACTTTTTGCTGCCCGGCAAAGCGCCGGCCCGGGGCGGGGCGCTTTTTGTGGAAACTGGCAAGGAAAGGCCGGGAAAAACATTTTACAATTTGTATACTTTTATGGGTTTTTACCCCGTGAAAAGAATGCGCGGCCGCCGGGGCTTGCCAGCCCCGGCCCAAACGTGTAAGATAGAAGCGGAAGTTTTTTGAGTATGCAGCGGCCTGCCCGACGGCGGCCGGAAGGGAGTTTTGAGGATGGTAAAGACACAGAACAGGCCGATCCTGGTGGTGATGGCGGCCGGCATGGGCAGCCGTTACGGCGGCCTGAAGCAGATCGACCCGGTGGGCCCCCACGGCGAGGCCATCCTGGATTACAGCCTGTACGACGCCCGCCGCGCCGGGTTTGAGACGGTGGTGTTCATCATCAAGCCGGAGATCGACGAGGCGTTCCGGCAGAGCGTGGGTGCCCGGGCCGAGGCCGCCGGGCTGACCGTGCGCTACGCCTACCAGACGCTGGACCGCCTGCCCGCCGGCTTTGCGGTGCCCGAAGGCCGCCAGAAGCCCTGGGGCACCGCCCACGCAGTGCTGGCGGCGGCGGACCAGATCGACGCGCCGTTTGCCGTCATCAACGCCGACGACTACTATGGCCCCACCGGCTTCCGGCTGATCCACGATCACCTGGCCGCCGCCTGCGCCGGCCCCGACGCCCCCGCCCCCTGGGCGATGGTGGGCTTTCTGCTGGGGAACACGGTGAGCGCCAACGGCTCGGTCTCCCGCGGGGTCTGCCAGCTGGACGAACACAGCCGGCTGGTCCAGGTGACCGAGCGCACCCGCATCGAAAAGCGGGGGGACGGCATCGCCTACACCGAGGACGGCGGCGCCAGCTGGGTGCCCCTGCCCGCCGACGCCGTGGTGTCCATGAATCTGTGGGGCTTCACCCCCGATTTTGTGGACCGGGCCCGGGCGGGGTTTGCGGCGTTCCTGACCGAAAACCTGCCCAAAAACCCGCTGAAGTGCGAATACTATCTGCCCAGCGTGGTCACCGCCGCCCTGGAGGCCGGCGACGCCGCCGTGACCGTGCTGACCAGCCCCGACCGGTGGCACGGCATCACCTACCGGGAGGACAAGCCCGAACTGATGGAGGCCCTGGCCCGGATGAGCCGGGAGGGGCTGTACCCGCAGGACCGGCTGTTCTGAGCCGCCTTTCCCCCGCAAGAGCCAACATAGACACGCCAAAGGGAGCGCCCTGCCAAGGCAGGGCGCTCCCTTGTCTTTATGTGTCCGGTGTATATGTCCCGCCGCTTGGGGCCCGCGGCGGTTCAGGCCGGGGCGAAGGTGATGGTCTGGGCGTCGGCGTCCACCCGGGCGGGCAGACCGAAGGGCAGGATGCAGCGGGGGGTGGCGTGGCCCACATTCAGGTTGGCCAGGATCGGAAGGCCGGGGTCGTCCACCACTTCCTGCAGGATGGCGTGGTATTCGGCCTGGTAGCGCTCGTCCATCGGCTTGCCGATGAGCAGGCCGTTCACAACGCCGAACACGCCGGTTTCCTTGAGGGCGGTGAGCATCCGGCGGTACTTGTCCGGGGTGGGCTGCTCCTCGCTGGATTCCAGCAGCAGGAGCCTGCCGCGCCAGTCCTCCAGCGAGGGGAAGAGGCCGTAGCGGCGGCAGACGGCCGGGGAATCGGCATAGCGGGTGCCGTCGAACAGATCAAACAGCGTGTCGATGCAGCCGCCGAGGATGGGGCCGCCGAACCGGGCCGGGCCCTGCAGCAGCAGGAAGCCTTCGTTCGGGTGGGCGGGCATCTCGGTGCCGGCGGCTTCGGGGGAGAAATCGGTGCGGCCGTCGTACCAGACCGGGCTGGGGGTGACCTGCCGGATGGTGCCGGTGCGGATCAGTTCCTCAAAATACCCGCGGGTGTAGGGCAGCATCCCGGGGCCGAGCTCGCACACATCCGCCAGAAAGCTCTGGCCGTAGAAGGTGGGCAGCCCCAGCTTGTGGAGCATCAGGTGGTTGACCGTCGTGTCCGAAAAGCCCAGGAAGATCTTGGGGCGCAGGGCGCTTTTCAGCTCCCCCCGGCCGAAAAGACTGGGCAGCAGCCGGTAGGTGTCGTCCCCGCCGATGGCGCAGAGGATCATGTCGGTCTCCTCGTCCCGGAAAGCCTCCAGCAGATCGGCGGCCCGGGCTTCGGGGTGGGCGGCCAGGTAAGCCCGGCCGGCCAGCGCGTGGGCTGCAAATTTGACCCGCAGGCCCAGGTCCCGCAGCCGCTGCAGGCCCAGGTCCAGCTCGTGCCGGACGAAGTCTTCCCCCAGCGTACCGGCCGACAGGCTGACGATGGTGATGGTCTTGATCATGGTGGTCGTCTCCCTTCCCGGTTGGATGGCGCGGGCCCCGGCCCGCCGGAAAAAAACTCGTCGCCGTCGGCGGACATGCGCCGACGACGGCGACACCGACAGGGAAATTTTGCGGCAAATTGTGTGCGAGGAACGAAGTGACGAGTGCGCGATTTGCCGTAAAATTTTGTCGAAGGGGATACACAAGGGGAAACAGCCGCGTTAGGCAATTGCCGTGCGCGGCTGTTTCCTCTTGTGGCTTGCAAGCGCCGGGTTCAGCGCACTTCGGGCGCGGGGACCGGGGCGTCGATGGCGGCGGGCTTGCCCTCCACCCAGTGGATGGCCTTTTTGGGGCACTTGGTCACGCAGGTGCCGCAGCCGTTGCACTTGGTGTAGTCGATGACCGCCACATTGTTTTTGAGGAAGATGGCCTGCTGCGGACAGTTTTTGACGCACAGGCCGCAGGCGATGCAGCCCACCTTGCAGGTCTTGTTGACGGCGGCGCCCCGCTCGGTGTTGGAGCATTTGACCACCGGCTGGGGGGCGATGGGCTTCATGTCGATGACATGGCGCGGGCAGGCCGAAACGCAGGCCGTGCAGCCGGTGCATTTGGCCCGGTCCACCAGCGCCACCCCGTTCACCACATGGATGGCGTCAAACTGGCAGGCGCGGGTGCAGTCGCCCAGACCCAGGCAGCCGTAGGCACAGGCGCTGGGGCCGCCGGCCACCGCGGCCGCGGCGGCGCAGGTCTGCACGCCCTGGTAGGTGAAGCGGCGGCCGCAGTTTTCGCCGCCGTTGCACAGCACCACCGCCCGCAGGCTGGGGCGGTCGGTGGCTTCGGCGCCCATGATGGCGTTGATGGCGTCGGCGGCCTTGTCGCCGCCGGGGGCGCATTTGTAGGTGGGGGCGCCCTCCTCCACAATGGCCTTGGCATAGTCGGCGCAGCCGGCATAGCCGCAGCCGCCGCAGTTGGCCCCGGCCAGGCAGGCCGTGACTTCGGCGATGCGGGGGTCCTCATACACGGCCATGAACTTGGAGGCCAGCACCAGGATGATGCTGCCCACCAGCCCCAGCACGGTCAGGACGGCCACTGCCAGAACGATCGGATTCATAGTGCAAGTCCCCTTCCTTTACAGCAGTGCGCCGATGATGTTTTCCACCAGCCCGCCGAAACCCATGAAGCTCATGGAGGTGATGGCGGCGGACACCAGCGTGATCGGCAGACCCTTGAAGCTCTCGGGCGGGTTGGAGGCTTCCACCCGCTGGCGCACGCCGCAGAACAGCAGCATGGCCACCATGAAGCCCACGCCGGCGCCGGCCGCGCAGACCAGCGCTTCGGCATAGGCCAGCCCGAAGCCCTGCTGGGCCACGACGGCGGAGTAGTCCTGCACCGCCAGGATGGTGACGCCCAGCACGCAGCAGTTGGTGGTGATCAGCGGCAGGTAGACGCCCAGGGCGGTGTAGAGCGCGGGGACGTACTTTTTCAGCGTGATTTCGATGAGCTGCACCAGCACCGCAATGACCAGGATGAAGATGACCGTCTGCATATAGCCCAGGTCGTAGGCATCCAGCAGGAAGATCTGCAGCGGGAAGGTGACGGCGGTGGCCAGCACCATGACGAAGATGACGGCCAGGCCCATGCCGGTGGAGGAATCCAGCTTTTTGGACACCCCCAGGAAAGGGCAGATGCCGAGGAACTGCACCAGAACGTAGTTGTTGACCAGGATCAGGTTAAAGAAGATGGTCGCAAAAACTGCCACTTGGTTCACGCCTGGTCACCTCCTTCCCTGCCGTCCGCCCGGGCGGCGTCCAGCTCTTCCAGCATCACATCGCCGCAGGTCTTGCGCTCGATGGGGTGGTTGGTCTTTTTCTCGATGAAGATGCACAGTGCCATCAGGCAGCCGAAGACGAAGAAGCCGCCGGGGGCCTGGTTCATGATGCCCAGCCGGTCCACCGATTCGGGGATAATCGGAATGCCCATCCAGGAGCCGTTGCCCAGGATCTCGCGGACGGAGGACATGCACAGCATGGTCAGGATATAGCCAAGGCCCATGCCCAGGCCGTCGAGGGCGCTTTCCACCACGGTATGCTTGCAGGCGAACATCTCGGCCCGGCCCAGGATGATGCAGTTGACCACGATCAAGGCCAGGAAGACGCCCAGCGACTGGTACAGGTCGGGCACATAGGCCTGCAGCACCATCTGCACGATGGTGACGAAGGCCGCGATGATGACGATGTAGCAGGGCAGATGCACCTTGTCGGGGATCGCCTTGCGCAGCGCACTGATCACGATGTTGGAGCAGACCAGCACAAAGGTCATGGAAAGGCCCATACCCAGCGCGCCCGAGACGGTGGTGGTGATGGCCAGCGCCGAGCAGCAGCCCAGCACCAGGCGCAGCACCGGGTTTTCCCGGATGATGCCCGCTGTAAAGATCTTCCACTTGCTCTGTTTTTCCGCCATAGTCAGGCCACCCCCTTGATCTCGTTGTTGTAGCAGTCGATGGCACTGTTCAGCGCCGTGATCACTGCGTTGGAGGAGACGGTCGCCCCGGCGATGGTATCCACCGGGTTGCCGGCCGAGACCGGCTCGGCGGCGTTCCAGCCGATAAAGCCGGACCAGAAGCTCTCCTCGCCGGTTTTGGAGCCGATGCCGGTGGTCTGGGTGGAGGCGTCCACGCTCAGCCGGGCGATGGCGCCGGTGCTGTCAAAGCTGACAAAGACCGTCACCTCGTTGCCGCTGTAGCCGGCGGCCGAAGCCTGCACGGCCACGCTGCCGTCCGGCGTGGTCACGGCGCCCACCACCCCGTCGGTGGTCAGCCCTTCCAGGGTGGTCAGCTGGCCGGCGTCGGTGCCTTCGGGCAGAACGCCCAGGTAGGCCGCCTGGGTCTGGGCGGCCTCGTTGGCCGCGATGATGGGGGCGGTGACATCGTTGAGCAGTGCCAGCAGCGCGCTGCACACCACACAGATCACCACCAGGATGATGACCGGGTAGATCATCGTCTTGAAGACGGATTCCTGCGCTTGCTTCTTAGCCATCAGCCCTCGCCCCCTTTCGCGGCTTTGGCCGCCTTCTGCTTTTTGGGCTTTTTGTAGCCCAGCGCGGTCTGCCGGCCCCAGGCGTTGAACCAGGGGGTCATCAGGTTGCCCAGCAGGATGGCGAAGCTCATGCCCTCGCTCATGCTGCCGAAATAGCGGATCGCAAAGGTGATGAGCCCGATGAAGATGCCGTAGAACAGCTTGCCCCGGGTGGTGAAGGGGCTGGTCACATAGTCGGTGGCCATAAAGACCGCGCCGAACAGCAGGCCGCCGGACATCACCTGCAGCAGGGCTTCCTGCCAGCTGCCGCTGGCCAGGAAGCTGCATACGAACATGGTCACGGCGATGCTGGCCGGGATGGTCAGGCTGATGGTGCGGGTGAAGACCAGGTAGGCCAGCCCCAGCAGGATGGCCAGGATGCAGGTCTCGCCCAGCATACCGCCGTGGATGCCCAAAAACACATCCAGCATGCTCATGGAAGCCGCCGCCTCGGCCCCGCCGTCCGCCATCAGCTTGAGGGGGGTGGCCGTGGCCAGCGCATCCACCGCCATGTCGGGGTAGACGTAGGCGGTCATGCGGGCGGTGAAGCTCAAAAACAGCACGATGCGGCCCACCAGCGCCGGGTTGGCGAAGTTGTAGCCGATGCCGCCGAACAGCTGCTTGACCACCACGATGGCCACAAAGGCGCCCACCACGCAGATCCACAGCGGCATACCCGCCGGCACATTGAGCGCCAGGATCACGCCGGTGACGCAGGCCGAAAGATCGCCCACCGGGTTGGGCTTTTTCATCAGCAGGGTGTACAGATATTCAAAGGCGACGCAGGCCAGGGTGGTGACCGCCACCGTCACCAGCGCCCCGTAGCCGAAGATCAGCCCCGAGGCCACCACGCAGGGCACCAGCGCGATGAGGACGTTCCCCATCAGGCCGCGGGTGGTGGAGGTGTCCCGGATATGGGGCGAGGCCGTTACGAGCAAAGTCTGATCCATCGTTTACTTTCCCCCCTTGCGCAGTTCGCTGAGATACCAGCCCTTGGCCAGCGTGACCGACTGGGACACCGGCCGCTTGGCCGGGCAGACATAGGTACAGCTGCCGCAGGACACGCACAGGTCCACACAGAGCTTTTTGAGGGCTTCGGTATCCTTCTGGTTGTAGTTTTCCACGATCACCACGGGTTCCAGCCCCATGGGGCAGGCGGCGATGCACCGCCCGCAGCGGATGCAGGGGGCGGCTTCGGGCAGGGCGGCGGCCTTGCGGCTGAACAGCAGCAGGCCGTTGTTCTGCTTGAGCACCGGGTAGTCCGCGCTGGGCGCGGCGCCGCCCATCATCGGGCCGCCGAAGATGATCTTGCCCAGCTCCACATCCGGTTTGATGCCGCCGCAGGCTTCGATCACATCCCGGTACAGCGCACCCACCGGCACCTCGATGTTCTGGGGGCGGGCGATGGCGTCGCCGTCCACCGTGATCCGCTTGGACACCAGCGGGATGCCGGTCTTCAGGTACTTGCCCAGGGTGGACACCGAGGTCACGTTCATGACGATGCAGCCCACGTCGGCGGGCAGGCCGGGCTTGCCGGACGGCCCCACCTGGGGCACCTCCCGGCCGGTGCAGGTCTCCACCAGGGTCTTTTCGGCGCCCTGGGGGTAGCGCATCGGCAGCGGCTTGACCGAAACGCCCTTGAGCTCCCGGGTCAGCGAGCACATCAGGTCGATGCAGGCGGGCTTGTTGCGCTCAATGCCGATGATGCAGTGCGGGATCTTGCAGTACTTCATCACCGCCCGGATGCCGGCCAGCACGGTGTCGCTGCACTCCAGCATCTCCCGGGCGTCGGTGGTCAGGTAGGGTTCGCATTCCGCCGCATTGATGAGCAGGGTGTCCACATCGGCCCCCAGCTTCACATGGGTGGGGAAGCCGGCGCCGCCCACGCCCACCAGCCCGCAGGCCTGCACGGCCGCCAGCAGCGAGTCCCGGTCCTTGACCACCGGCGGCTGGCAGGCCGGGTCCACCGTCTGCTTGCCGTCGCATTCAATGGCCACCGCCTGGCACACCACGCCGTGGACCATCCGCATGGGCGCCACCCCCACCACCGTGCCGGACACGCTGGAGTGGATGTTGGCGCTGACAAAGCCCCCCGCCTTGCCGATCAGCGTCCCCACATACACCTGGTCGCCTTTTTTGACGACAGGCTCCGCCGGGGCGCCGATGTGCATGGACATGGGAATGACCACATTCTTCGGGATCGGCATTGGCACGGTGGCCATCTCGGCGGTGGATTTCTCATGCGGGACACGGGCGCCCTGGGCAGAGCGTTTCAGGAATTTCAACATGAAACCTGTTTCCCCCATTTCTCAAGTCATCTGGTCGGGCCGGGGCCCGACGAAAGGACAAAGTTATACAGTGTTTATTTTAATCGCCCCGCTGTGACAAGTCAAGGGCGCGGGGGCCGCAAACCGGTTCAAAACTTTTCCACAACGCCCGGCCCGTTTGGGATTGTTGCACAGCGCCCCCGGCTGTGGTATACTGAAATTATCCGATCACAGGGCAAACGGGAGGTAGACCGTATGAAAACACTGCTGAAATGGACCGCCGCGCTGGCCGTGGCGGCCGGTCTTCTGGTGCTGGCGGCGGCGCTGCTGTGCAAGTGCCGCAAGCCGGACCCCTACATCACGCTGTACGGCAGCCAGGACCCCCGGGAACCGTGACCCTGGCCGAAAGCGTCAAGAAAACAGCCCGCTGCGCAGGCAAACCGCCCCGCAGCGGGCTTGTTTTCTTTTCCGTTTTTTAGCCGCCGGCCGGGGCGGTCCATTCCCACACCACCGCCGAGAAGGGCGCCATCTCCCCCTGCAGGCTGCCGGCTTCCACCCGGCAGGGGGCTTCGCCGGCCGGGGCGGCGCCGCCGTAGGGCTGCCAGTCGGTGGAAAGCAGCACCCGGGCCCCGGTGTCCGGACCGGCCGGCAGGGCAAAGCGCTGGGGCCTGTCGCTGAAATTGAAGGCCGCCCCCAGCCGCTGGCCCCCGCCCCGGCGCTCCAGCAGGTAAAGGCACTGGGCTTCCCGGTGGCAGTCCAGCCAGGCGAAGCCGTCGGGTTCGTCGTCCCGGGCCCACAGCGCCGGGCTTTGCAGGTACAGCCGGTTGAGGTCCCGCATGAAGTGGTAGAACCCGTCGTGCAGCGGGTAACGGCGGAGCATCCAGTCCTGCTCCCGTCCTTCGTCCCATTCCCGCAGCTGGCCGAATTCGCTGCCCATAAAGTTCAGCTTGGCCCCCGGGTGGACCATCATGTACAGGTACAGCGCCCGGCCCTGGGGGAACTTGCCCTCGTAGCCGCCGTTCATCTTCTGCAGCACGGTGGCCTTGCCGTGGACCACCTCGTCGTGGGACAGGGGCAGCAGGTATCGCTCCTTATAATAATAGAGCATCGAGAAGGTCAGTTTGTGGTAGGCGTCGGGGCGGGCCGCCGGGTCGGTCTGCAAAAAGGAGAGGGTATCGTGCATCCAGCCCAGGTCCCACTTGTAGGTAAAGCCCAGGCCCCCCTGTTCCGCCGGGCGGGTGACCCCTTCGAAGTTGGTGGAGTCCTCGGCAGCCAGGATGCAGCCGGGGTGGCGGGCCTGCAGCCCCTGGTTCATGGTGCGCAGGAACTCCACCCCATTGCCGTTGACCCCCCGGCGCTCATCCCCCTGCCAGTAGAGGATGCGGCTGATGGCGTCGAACCGCAGGCCGTCGAAGTGGTAGCGGTCCAGCCAGTAGTGGGCCGCGCTCTGCAGGAAGCTGCGCACCTCCCCGCGGGAGTGCATGAAGTTGCAGCTGCCCCACTCGCTGACCCCCACGTCCTGGCTGGGATATTCATACAGGCAGGTCCCGTCAAACCGGGCCAGGCCGTAGGCGTCCACCGCAAAGTGGGCGGGCACAAAGTCCAGCAGCACCGCAATGCCCCGCCGGTGCAGCGTGTCCACCAGCGCCATCAGCCCCGCCGCCGTGCCGTAGCGGCTGGTGGGGGCAAAAAAGCCGGTGGTCTGGTAGCCCCAGCTCTCGTCGCAGGGGTGCTCGGCCAGGGGCAGGAACTCCACGGCGTTGTAGCCGCTCTCGGTCAGGTAGTCGGCCAGCGGCTCGGCCAGCTCCTCGTAGGTGTAGAAGCCGCCGTCCTCCCTGCGCCGCCAGGACCCCAGGTGGATCTCGTAGATGTTCAGCGGCCCGGCGCCGGGGCGCAGCGGCCGGCGGCGCCAGGCGTCGTCCCCGAAGGTGTATTCGTCCAGGTCCCGCACCACCGACCGGTGGTCCGGGCGCAGCTCCATGCCGAAACCGTAGGGGTCGCAGTGGTCCACCGGGTCGCCCTGCCGGGGGTGGACCCGGTAGGCGTAGACGGTGCCGGGGCCGGCTTCGGGCAGGGTCAGCTCATAAAAGTTGCCGTCGTAGATCTTCTGCATCGGCAGCACCCGGTCCAGGGCCAGCAGCTCCACCGCCCGGGCCGACGGGGCAAACACCCGGAAGGTCGTGCCACCCGGTCCCGGGTGGGCGCCGAGATACTCGTGGGCGTCAAAGATCCGGCCGGTGTAGAATCCGTAAAAGTCCATACAAACCGCTCCTTCCCGCCGGGCGGGCCGCCCGGCGCAATTACTTGACTGGTGTCCATTTCTGTACTACAATCCAGTATAGAGAAGCTGCGCCCGGTTGGCTATCTGCAATTTGTACGTTGCGTCCATTTTTGGACGCATGTCCAGTAATTGGCCACTATTTTCCCTTGCCGTTTGTTGGGGCGGGCCCTGCCTTCCGCCGCCGGGCGTCACAGACTTCATGATCCGGGCACGGCCCGCCGGGGCCGGGAAAGGAGAGTTTTATGGACCGTCGTGAGATCAAGACCCGCCAGGCCATCCGCAACGCCTTTCTGGCCCTGCGGGCCCGCAAGCCGCTGGAGCGGATCACTGTCAAGGAGCTGGCCGAGCAGGCGCAGATCAGCAAGGCCACCTTCTACCTGCACTACCATGACATCTACGATCTTTCCCAGGCGCTGCAGGAGGATGTGATCCAGCAGATCCTGCACAGCGTGACCCGGGCAGACCTGTTCGTGCAGGACCCGGCGGCCTTCACCCGGGAGCTGTTCGGGGCGTTTCTGGCCCACCAGAGCCTCATCGACATCCTGTTTTCCGGCACCCAGGCTTCGGTGCTGCCCCGGCGGATCGAGCAGGGCGTGCGGGAGCATATCTTTGCCATCGTGCCCGCCTACCGGGAGGACGCGGCCTTCAACATCCGGCTGACCTACCAGGTGCAGGGGGCCTACTACGCCTACAGCGAAAACGTCCGCCGCTTTGGGGTGGAGCGGGTGCTGGGCGAGCTGGAACGCATCGTCCGCCGCATCTACCCCACCGGCGGGGCATGACCCCACCACGAAAACGCCCCCGCCCGGGCAGTTCACAAGCCGGGCGGGGGTGTTTTGTCAGAAAGAACGGGTGCGGGTTACAGTTCGATCTCCTGCAGGCGGAGCAGCGCAAGAATGTAGATCTTGAGCGCCTCGATGAGTTTTTCAAACTCGGCGCCTTCGTTGGCGCCGTGCATCGGGCCGGCGAAGTCGGGCAGCTTCATGTCGGCGTGTTCGGGCCCGAAGCTGACCGCATAGGGGAAATGCCGGGCGTAGGTGCCGCCGCCCATCGTGAAGGGGGTGGCGTTCTCGCCGGTGACCTCGTTGTAGGTCTGGATCAGGGTCTGGATGGCCGGGCTGCCCGCGTCGATGTAGAAGGGCACCCGGCTGGCGACCTTGTCCAGCCGGGCCGCCTGGCCGCAGACCTCGGTCATTCTGGCGGTGAGGGTGTCGGCGTCGGTGTTGGTGGGGTAGCGGCAGTCGAAGCTCTGGCGCAGGCAGCCGTCCTCCATCCGGATGGTGCCGCCGATGATGGTCAGCGGGGTGAACAGGCCGTCGTCCGCCTGGATGCCCAGGGCCGAGCCGTCGGTGGCGGCGAAGAGCCGTGCCAGCACCTGCAGGTAGGCGGTCTCGGCGGGGGTGGCGACGCCGCTTTGCAGCAGGCAGTTCACCACCAGGCCGATGGCGTTGACGGTGCCTTCCGGCGTGGCGGCGTGGCCGCTTTTGCCCTGGGCTTCGATGACGGTCAGGCCGGCTTCCTCCCGGAAGGTCAGGCCGTCGGCGGGGGTCAGTTTGCCGGCCGGCACCCGCAGGGTGCAGCGGGCCCGGTCGGGCACCGCGTTGACCGCCACGCCGCCGGTGAAGTCGGCGATCACCCCGTCCTGGAAGCGGGGGGAGACGATCTCGCCGTTGAAGCCGCCCTTCTCCCCGTTGCAGACCGGGAACTCGGCGTCCGGGGTGAAGCAGAAGGCCGGCTGGGGGTAATGTTCGGCGTAGTAGTCCACGTCGTACATGTTGGTTTCCTCATTGGTCCCCAGCAGTGCGCGCACCGGGTAGCGCAGCCGGGCGCCGCTGTCCTTCAGGTATTTCAGCGCGTAGAGGGTCAGCACGGCCGGGCCCTTGTCGTCGGCCACGCCGCGGCCCAGCAGCCAGCCGTCCCGCACCCGGACGGTGTAGGGGTCGGCGTCCCAGCCGTTGCCCTCGGGCACCACGTCGCAGTGGGTGATGGTGGCCAGGTACTTCTGCCCGTCGGCGATGGGGCCGGTCTCGGCCCAGCCGATGTAGCCCGCGGCGTTGTGGGTGTCAAGGCCCAGGTCGCCGGCGATGGCCAGCGCGGTGTCCAGCGCGGCCCGGGGCCCGGGGCCGAAGGGTGCGCCGGGAGCCGGGTCGCCCTGGACGCTGGGCACCGCCACCAGCCGGGTGATGTCCCGCAGGATGTCGTCGCGGTGCTGTTCCACAAAGGCGTCGATGGACGCGAACTGTTGATCTTTCATGGCAAATCCTCCTTGTCTGCGCAGGGTGCTGCGGCCGGTCGGGCCCCGCCTCCCCGTATGCTTGGGGTGTGTCTGACCAAAGGTGTCAGGGATGGTTTGGATACACCCTAGAGTATAGCGCATTTTGCCCGGCCTGACAACGCTTGCAGCCAAAACACCCGGGGCGGCGGCCCGGGGCGCCCCGCCCCGCTGCGGCAAAATTTATTTTTTCCTGTCCAAACCGGCGGAAATCTGGTATAATGGGGCAAACACAATCAAGGAGGGGTTTGCCATGAAGGCAGTGATCACCGTGATCGGGAAGGATACCGTGGGCGTTGTGGCCCAGGTCAGCGCCGCCTGCGCCGCGCTGAACATCAACATTGAGGATATGACCCAGAGCATCATGCAGGAAATGTTCTGCATGATCATGCTGGTGGATCTGTCCCGCTGCAACACCGACCAGGCCGCCGTGCGCGCCCGGTTTGAGCAGCTGGGCCAGACCATGGGGATGCAGGTGACCCTGACCCGCCAGGAAGTCTTTGACGCGATGCACAAGATCTGAGGGGGGCGCGGCATGAAACTGTTGAACAGCGGAGACATCCTGGAAACCATCGAGATGCTGACCACCGAGCACCTGGACGTGCGCACCGTGACCATGGGCATCAGTCTGCTGGACTGCATCGACCCGGACGGGCGCAGGGCCTGCGAGAAGATCTACAACAAGATCACCGCCCGGGCCAAGGACCTGGTGCCGGTGGTGGACGCCATTGCCGCCGAGTACGGCATCCCCATTGTGAACAAGCGGATCAGCGTGACCCCCATCGCCATGCTGCTGGGCGCCGCGCCCGACGCCGACCCGGTCTGGTACGCCAAGGCGCTGGACGCCGCGGCCAAGGCCGTGGGGGTGAACTTCATCGGCGGGTACGGCGCGCTGGTCCACAAGGGCTTTTCGGCCGGCGACACCCGGCTGATCGAGAGCATCCCCCGGGCCCTGGCCGAGACCGAGCTGGTCTGTTCGAGCATCAACGTGGGGTCCACCAAATCCGGCATCAACATGGACGCGGTCGCCATGATGGGCCGGGTCA
>DWWE01000092.1 GCA_019119835.1 Candidatus Gemmiger stercoravium
GATGCCGAACACGTCCTTGGCGTCCTCCTCGTTGGAGATGCAGACATCCACATACTGGCACAGGTCGGTCATGGCGGCGCGGGCTTCCTCACGGGTCCACAGCTTGCCGCGGTAGTTCAGGTCGCAGCTGATCTTGACGCCGTGGGCCTTGGCGGCCTTGCAGGCTTCGCGGCAGATGTCCACCACGTTGGGGCCCAGCGCCGGGGTGATGCCGGTGAAGTGGAACCAGTCCACCCCTTCAAAGATGGCGTCCCAGTCGAAATCGGCGGTGGAAGCCTCCTGAATGGCGGAGTGGGCGCGGTCATAGATGCAGACCGACCCGCGCTGGGAAGCGCCCTTCTCGTTGTAGTAGATGCCCACACGGTCGCCGCCGCGGACGATCTTGGTGGTGTCCACACCGTAGCGGCGCAGGCTGTTGACGGCGCACTGGCCGATGGCATGGGCGGGCAGCTTGGTGACGAAGGCGGCGTCCACGCCGTAGTTGGCCAGCGAGACCGCCACGTTGGCCTCGCCGCCGCCGAAGGTGAATTCCAGGTTGGAAGCCTGCACGAAGCGCTCATAGTTGAACGGCTGCAGACGGACCATCAGTTCGCCAAAGGTAACTACTTTCATTGGTATCAAACTCCTTATCCTGTTTGGGGTGATTATTTCTGCACCAGATGGATCGCAAAGCCGGCGATCTCGTCCGCCATGTAGATGGCCACGGTCTTGCCGTTCTTCACATTCTTGGAATCCATGTCAAACTTGACCCCGCGCAGGCCCAGGTGGTAGATGGCGCGGTCCACGTTGTTGGTGCGGATGGCAATGTGGCCATGGGTGCCGCGGCCGGGCTTCTTCATGATCTCGAATTCCTTCTTGCCCACAAAGATGCTGGAGTTGCCGGGCTTGACAGCCATGTTCAGCAGCGCGCCCAGGGTCTCGGCGGTCTTCATGGCCTCGGTGTCGTCGGCGCAGTTGATGCCGATGTGGGCCAGCTCCAGGCCCAGCATGGTGTCCACCGCTTCCTTGCACATGGCGGTGATCTCGTCCCAGGCGCCGGCCTTGATCTTGTCGGACTTGCACATCCAGGTGCCGCCCACCGCAAAGATCTGGTCATAGGCCAGGTAGTCGTTGACATTCTTGGCGTTGATGCCGCCGGTGCACATCCACTTGGCGGTCTTCAGCGCGCCGCCGATGTTCTTGAGCATCGCCACGCCGCCGTTGGCCTCCGCCGGGAAGAACTTGATGCCTTCGCACCCCAGGTTCATGGCCTGCTGCATCTCGCCGGCCGAGCAGGTGCCCGGCATCATGATGCCGCCCTTTTCGATGACATGCTTGGTCACGTTGGGGTCAAAGCCCGGGCTGACGATGAAGGAAGCCCCCGCCGCCATGGCGCGGTCGGCCTGTTCGGTGGTCAGCACGGTGCCGGCGCCCAGCAGCATTTCGGGCACTTCGTCATGGATCTTCTTGATGCAATCCTCCGCGCAGGCGGTGCGGAAGGTCACCTCCGCCGCCGGCAGGCCGCCGGCCACCAGGGCTTTGCACAGAGGCACCGCCTCGTCCACGCTGTTGAAAGCGATGACCGGGATGATACCGATTTCATAAACGCGCTCCATAATAGGATTCATAGCACATTTCTCCTTACAACAGATTTCCTTCAGTCACTGCCAAATCTGCGGGGCGCATTCCGCAAGGTGGAACCGCGTTCCGCAATTTGCTAGTTTTATTATACAAAGGAAGCGCCGCCGCGTCAATCGGTCAAATTTGCCATTCCTTCCCGGCCGAATTTTGTGGTTTTTGCGCCCGTTCCGCCATCCGGCATAGCGCTTGCGAAAATCCCGGTTTCCTGGTATACTTGGTTCCATGATGTGGAACGTCTTTCCCCGCCGGGCGGTTTGCCGGCTGGCGGGGGGAATTATGAACTTTTTGTAAATTTCGGCCGTTTTCGGCCCGGCAGGAAAGGAGCCCCACCCCATGGCGAAGGAGTCCACCCCCCTGGCCCCCCAGGAAGAGCGCGGCGGCGTGCAGAGCGTCGCCCGGATCTTTACCCTGATCGAAGTGCTGGCCGCCCACCCGGCGGGCGCCGGGCTGCAGCAGCTGGCCGCCGAAGCCCGCCTGGCCAAAAGCACCGCCCACCGGCTGCTGGGCAGCCTGGTGGCGCTGGGGTATGCGGTGCAGGACCCCGGCAGCGGCCATTACCGGCTGACCCTGAAGATGTTCGAGATCTCCTCGGGCATCGTCAACAACATGGACATCATGGGGGTGGCCCGGCTGCATCTGGAACGGCTGAGCCAGCGCACCGCCGAGGCCGTGCATCTGGTCATCCGGGACGGCACCGACATCGTCTACATTTATAAGGCCGAAAGCAGCCCGATGCGGATGTCCAGCCGGGTGGGGCTGCGCAGCCCGCTGTACTGCACCGGGGTGGGCAAGGCGATCCTGGCCACCCTGCCCGAAGCCGAGGTGGAGGAGATCTGGCGCCACAGCCGCCCCGAAAAGGTCACCGGGCGCACCATCACCGACCTGGACGTGCTCAAGGCCCAGCTGGAGATGGTCCACCGCTGCGGCTACGCCATTGATGATGAGGAGAACGAGCTGGGCATCCGCTGCGTGGCGCTGGCCATCCCCGGCCCGGGCGGCCGGGCGGACAGCGCCTTTTCCATCAGCGGGCTGGCCCCCTACATGACCGCCGAGCGCATCCGCCGCATCAGCACCCTGGCGCTGGAGACCCGGGCCGACATTTTGCGGGATCTGGGCATCCAGCACCGATAGACAACCACCCCGCCGCCGGGGTATAATAGAAAAAGAAGAAGAAACGGCCCCGCCCGCCGGGCGGGCCGTACCACCCGGGGCGCCGGACTGCGCCCCGGCCAGAAGGGGGTTCCATGGCTGTATGGACCTGATCTTTTCCGCCTTTGCCACGCTGGAAGGCCACCGGGAAAGCGCCCACCCCAACCAGGGCCGCGCCGTCTATGACCGGGGGCTGGTGGTGGCGCTGGCCAGCGCCCGGGCCTGCAACCCCGGCTGCCGGGTGGCGCTGGTCACCAACGCGCCGGTGCCCGAACCCTACGCCGGCCAGCTGGCCGCCGCCGGGGTGGAGGTGCTGCGCTGTCCCTTTGACAGTTTCCGCTTCCCGGCCGACCTGCCCTGGAGCCTGGCGTTTTACAAGCTCTGTGCGCTGCGCTGGGTGCTGGCCCACACCGGCTGCGACCGCTGCCTGATGCTGGACGCCGACACCTACACCCAGCGCCCGCTGGACGACCTTTGGCGGGAGGCCGACCAGGCCGTGCTGCTCTACCAGGTGGAGCACCCGGCCAGCCAGCCGATGGCCGCGGCGATCAGCCGCCGGGCCGACGCGCTGGACCCCGCCGGCGCCCCCCACTGCCTGACCCACTACGGCGGCGAGCTGGTGGCCGGCCGGGCCGACCGGCTGCGGGCCTTTGCCGACCGGTGCGCGGCGGTGTATGGGGAGATAACGGCCGCCGGCGTTCTGCCGGAGGAAGGGGACGAGGCGATCCTGGCCATCGCGGCCTGGCGCAG
The DNA here is from genome assembly GCA_019119835.1 of Candidatus Gemmiger stercoravium. Classification (GTDB taxonomy): domain Bacteria; phylum Bacillota; class Clostridia; order Oscillospirales; family Ruminococcaceae; genus Gemmiger; species Gemmiger stercoravium. The sequence goes on from DWWE01000092.1 coordinate 3,520, forward strand.
CGCCCTGGCCGGCGAGCCGGTGCGGTCGGCCAACGCCTACCTGGCCCGGTACTGGCTGGGGGCGCGGTTTTACTTTGTCTCCACCGGCTACTGCCTGACCCCGCTGTGCGTGCTGCACCTGCCCGGCCAGGCCAAAAACCGCCAGCTGCTGCTGCTCTACCGGTACTATACCCGCCGCGGGCACTTCCCGCCCGACCGGACGGTCTGGCGCTGGTGCGGCCTGCCCGCCGCCCGCCCGCCGCTGCTCACCACCCTCTTTGTCCGGCTGCGCGCCCGGCTGCCCTTTTAGGGCGTCCGCGCCCCGCCGCCCTTCGCCCCTCGGGGCCGGCGGCATGATTTTCCGCACACCCGCACGTTGGACGGGTCCGGTTTTGCCTGATCCGCACGGAGGTCCCTGCCATGGACAACGAAACCCCCAAAACGCCCCGCCCCGCCGAGGCACTGAAAAAAGCCGCCCGCGCCGCCGCCCCCAACCACCGGGACCCCACCCGGCTGCGCCGGGCCCGGCGGGGGGCGTCCGCCGACACCCTCACCCCGATGATGAAAGCCATCAAGGCGGTACACAGCGCCACCTCCTCCACCTCGCTGGCGCCGGAGGATCTGGCCCGCCAGCGGGCCGCGCAGGAGCTGTTCGGCCGGATGGTCAGCCCCGCCGTGGGGCTGCGCACCGAATCGCTCACCGTCCGCCACGGCCCCGCGCCGGTCCCGGCCGAATGGGTCAGCCAGGAAGCCGGCCACGACCGGCGCCATGTGGTGCTGTACTGCCACGGCGGCGGCTACACCTGCGGCCAGCTGGGCTATGCCCGGGTGCTGGCCGGCAAGCTGGCGCTGAGCACCGGCTGCGACGTGCTCTCCTTTGAATACCGCCTGGCCCCCGAACACCCCTACCCGGCCGCCCTGCAGGACGCCCTGAGCGTCTGGGACTATATGGCCTATATGGGCTACGGGGCGCGGGACATCCTGGTGGCCGGCGACTCCGCCGGGGGCAACCTGGCGCTGGAACTGGCCCTCAAACTCAAGGAGCAGGGCCGCCGGCAGCCCCGGGCGCTGATCCTTATGAGCCCCTGGACCGACCTGACCGCCTCCGGCGAGAGCTACACCCAGCGGGCCGGGCTGGACCCGATGCTGACGATGGACTATGTGGAGTCGGTGCGGGCGGCCTTCTGCGGCCCGCGCACCGACTTTGACGCCCCGGCCCTGTCGCCGCTGTTTGCCGACCTGCGCGGTCTGCCCCCCACCCTGATCCAGGTGGGCACCAACGAGATCCTGTACTCCGACTCCGAGCGGCTGCACGGGGCCATGCAGGCCCAGAATGTCTTTTCCACCCTGGAAGTCTACCCGGACTGCTGGCATGTGTTCCAGCAGCTGCCCACCCGCCATGCCGCCCAGGCCATGGACAGCGTGGGCCGGTTTGTGCAGCGGGTGCTGTAAGCCCGCCTTCCCCCATTCAGAAAGGAGGCCGCCATGCCGGATACCTGGTACAAGGTGGACAATGTGGCCAAAGTGTTCCTGGCTTCGGTCACCCGCCGGGACCCCCGGGTCTTCCGGGTCAGCTGCACCCTGAAGGAAGAGGTGGACCCCGACGTGCTGGCCGCCGCACTGCAGCGCACCGCCGTGGATCTGCCCAACTTCCAGGTCACGCTGCACCGGGGGCTGTTCTGGCATTATCTGGAATCCACCGGCAAATGCCCCCGGCCCGAGCCGGAACACCGCCGCCCCTGCGCGGCGATCTACGGCCCGGACCTGAAAAACGACCTGCTCTACCGGGTCAGCTGGTACCGGGACCGGATCAATGTGGAGATGTTCCACGCCCTGACCGACGGCAACGGCGGGCTGCTGTTCCTGAAGGTGCTGGTCCACAACTATCTGGCCCTGCGCCACCCGGACGAACTGGCCGGCGTGCCCCGCAGCGAGGGGGCCTCGGCCGCCGACATGGCCGAGAACAGCTTCCAGCAGTTTTACGCCCGCCGCCGCGCCGCCGGCTCCCCCGCCGACCCGGCGGCCCGCCGGCCGGTGAGCCGGGTCCGCGGCGGGCTGCTGCCGCTGGACCAGACCCGCTTTTTTGAAGGCCACCTGAGCGCCTCCGCCGTGCTGGCCAAGGCCCGCGCCCTGGGCGTCACCCTGACCAGCTACCTGGCCGCCGCCCAGATGCTGGCCGTCTGGCAGGAAGCCCCCGCCCTGGACCGGGGCCGGGCGGTGGCGATGGGCCTGCCGGTGAACCTGCGCAACTACTTCCCCTCCGACACGGCCCGCAACTTTTTCAACACCATCCGGGTGGCCCACCTTTTCACCGGCGACGAGACGCTGGACACCCTGGCCCGGGAATTCGACCGCAAACTGCGGGCCGAACTTTCCCCCGACCGGATCATGGCCCGGATGGACGGCTTCCAGCGGTTCGAGCGGCTGCCCGGCGTGCGGCCGGTGCCGCTGCCGGTGAAAAACACCGTGGTGGGGCTGTGCAACTGGGTGGAGGCCCGCAAGGTCACCCTGACCCTGTCCAACATGGGGCGGGTCACGGTGCCGCCGGCGCTGCAGCCCTACATCCGCAGCTTTGCGGCCTACTGCAGCAGCGACGGGCTGTTCACCACCGTCTGCTCCTACGGCGACGACCTGGTGCTGGGCAGCGTTTCGGCCTACCGCAGCCCCAACGTGCTGCGCAACTTCTACCGCAGCCTGGCCGATTCCGGGCTGGATGTCACCCTCTACGCCTCGGAGGTGGACCCATGAAACAATGTCCCCATTGTCATATCCGGGTGGGGGGCAGCGGCCGGTACTGCCCGCTGTGCCACACCCCGCTGGACGGCGTGCCGACCCCCGACGACGCCCCCTGGTTTCCCCCCAGCCCGCCCCCCGGCCGGCGGATGCCCCTGGCCATGAAGGTGCTGGTCTTTCTGCTGCTGGCCGGCGCGTTGGTCTGCACCGGCATTGATTACCTGATCCTGGAACCCGGCGACCTGCCCCGCCTGCACTGGAGCCTGGCGGTGTGGGTCTGCGTGGCGGCGGCGCTGCTGCTGCTCCGGGCGCTTTTCCTGGGCAGCCACAACGCCCCCAAGCTGCTGTTCCAGCTGCTGGTGGGCACCGCGCTGGTGGCCGGTTTTCTGGACTGGTTCCTGGGCTTTGGCGGGGTCAGCTACCGGTTCATCATCCCGATCCTGTGCAGCGTCACGCTGGTGCTGAACTTTCTGTTCGCCTTCGTCAACCGCCGCTTTACCGAAAACGGCCTGGTCTACCTGCTTTTGAACATCGCGGTAGGCATCGCCCCCTACATCGCCCTGACCGCCATGCGCACCCGCCCGCCCCTGCCCTGGATCATCTGCCTGCTCATCAGTGTGATCACCTTCCTGGGCCTTGTGATCTTCAAAGGCCGCGACCTGCGCACCGAGCTGGCCAAGCGCCTGCACCTGTAAGCCACCGCCAAAAACGCCCCCGGGCAGAGCCGAACCGGCTTTGCCCGGGGGAAAAGTATAAAATCCGTCGCCGTCGGCGGACATGTGCCGACGACGGCGACACCGACAGGGAAATTTTACGGCAAATTGTGTGCGAGGAACGAAGTGACGAGTGCGCGGTTTGCCGTAAAATTTTGTCGAAGGGGATACACAAGGGGAAACAGCCGCGTTAGGCAATTGCCGTGCGCGGCTGTTGCCCCTTGTGCGGTAGCTTATTGCTCCAGCAGCCGGCGCATGTCCCGGTCCAGCGCAAACACCAGGTAGGGGATCACCGTCGCCACCGCGCCGCCCAGGCAGACCGCCCCGGCGCCGAACCGGTCGGCCAGCGGCCCGTAGCAGAGCATCGACACCGCCACGCCCCCGGCGCACAATGCGTTGAAAAGGGCCAGCACCCGCCCCAGGCAGGCCGGCTCGCAGCTGGCCGTCACCGCCGGGTACATAAAGCTGTTGCTCACCGCATTGCACAGGGCGTTCACCGCATACAGCCCCGTACACAGCCAGAACCCCTGCGCCGCCATGGCCCCGATGTAAAACACGCTCTGCACCGCCACCGTGGCCACCAGCACGGCCCACCGCCGCCGGGGCGGGGGCGGGCACAACCCCATCAGCAGCATACCGGCCAGCATGGCCCCGCTTTCGGCCCCCAGGAACAGCCCGTACTGGGGCACCGTCATCCCTTTTTCCAGGCACCAGACATACACGATGCCGGAAAATCCCCCGCAGGTCAGGTTGACCGCCGCCCCGGCCAGCACGATCCGCAGCAGCCCGGGCATCCGGCGCAGATACGCCGCCCCTTCGCCCAGGTCCCGCAGCAGCCCGCCCGCCGGGCGGGCCGTGTCCCCGGCGGGGTCGGGCCGGCCGCCGGCCCGGATGAAGCACTCGGTCGCCGCCGAAAACAGGAAGGTCAGCCCGTTGAACAGGATCAGCGCCGGCACGCCGAACAGCGCCACAAAGAACCCGCCCGCCGCATTGCCGATCATCCTCAGCGCGTTCAGGCTGCCGTTCAGCAGCGCGGACGCCTGCATCAGCGCCGAATCGGCGACCACCCGGGGCAGCAGGCTGTTCACCGCCGGGTTCAGCACGCTGCTGCACACGGCGCTGACCGCCGCCACCCCCAGCACCTGCCAGACCTGCATCCGCCCCTGCCAGGCCAGCACCCCCAGGCCCAGCATCACGGCCCCGCAGACCGCGTCGCTGCCCGCGATCATCGCCCGTTTGCTGTACCGGTCGGCCAGCACGCCGCCCAGCGGCTGCAGCACCAGCGCCCCCAGGTAGCTGATGGCGGTCATCAGCCCCATCAGCCCGGCCGAGTTCGTCTGGTCGTATACCCACACCCCGATGCCGACGCTGTACAGCACGCTGCCGATCTGGGATTCCGCCGCCCCCTGCCAGATCAGCAGGAAGTCCCGGGTCCAAAGCCCCCCGGCCGCCTTCGCCCTCTCGTTTTTCTCCATGGGAAGCGCTCCTTTCCGTTCCTCGCCCGGCCCGGGCGGGGGGTCAGTCCTCCTGCACCCGGTAGCTGACCAGGCCGAACCGGACCGGCTCGGCGCCGGGGCGGGGGGTCTTGTGTTCCTCCAGGAAATCCAGGATCTGCCGCCGCAGCGCGTTGGCCTCCTCCCGGGTCAGGAAGATCGCGCCGTTTGAGTGCATCAGCCCCCAGGCGTCCTCCCAGCTGGCGTCCGGGTCGGCCTGCCAGGCGGCCAGGGCAGCCAGCGCCCCCTGCAGCAGCTGGCCGAAGTTGTCCTGCACGATCTGCTCGGTGAAGGGCCGCAGCGCCGGGTCGGTGGAATCCAGCACGATGGTCCGGTCGGTGACCCGGTAGTAGGTGGCCAGAATGCCGTGGATGTGCTCCCGGTGGTCCACCTCCACCACCCCGATGGAGACCAGCTTGTCCAGATGGTGCTTCACCGAGCTGGCGCTGATCCCCATGCGGTCAGACAGCATCTTGGCGGTGGCCGGTCGGGCCAGGGTGGTCATCAGTTCCACCAGCCGCATCCGCTGCCGGTTCACATAGATCTTCAGTGCCGCCTCGTCGGAAAGCACCAGCGTCCGGTCCTGCCAGTCCGCCGGGCGGGTCGGGTCCTCCGCCTTGCCGGGCTGCGCCCAGGGTCCGGCCTTGCCGGCCGGCTCCGCTGCCGCCCCGCCGGCCGCCTGCGCGGCCTTTTCCGCCCCGGGCGTCTCCCTTTCCCGGGTGTTCTCCGGCCCGCTCCCGGCGGTTTTTCCGGCCCCGGGCATCTCCGCCGGCCCCCGCCCGCTGGTTTCCTTCCGATCCTGTCCGTTCATACCGATCCTCTCCTTTCATTACACAAATTCTATCATTACATTTTATGTAATGTCAACCCCAAACAGATCCCCGCCCTCGTTTTTTGCATCTTTGCCAAAACAAGGGCGGGGTCTTTGTATCCATCGTGCGGGCCGCGGTCTTTTCCCGGCGGTGCGCCCGGCTCTCGCCGCGGTCCCGTCCCGCATCGGCCGGCGTGCCCCGCGGCCCGTCCCGCACAGGCCGCACGGTCCACCCCGGCCGCCGGGCTGCGGCACACCCATGCGGCGGCGCGCCTCACTTTTTGTGCCGCACCCCGCTGAACAGGTATTTTCTCGACACCCACCCCGCGAACCGGTAGGGCCAGGGGCGCAGGGCCTTGTCCGCCTCCTTGAGCAGCGCCCGGATGGGCAGGTGCTGGGGGCAGTGCTGTTCGCAGCGGCCGCAGCCCACGCACTGGGTCGCAAAGGCCGGTTCCCGCCGCAGCGACACCACCTGCCAGTATTCCCGGCGGCCGGTCTTTTTGTTCTCGGTGTACATCTCGTTGTAGCAGCGGAACGCCCCCGGAATGTCCACCCCCTTGGGGCAGGGCATGCAGTACCCGCAGCCGGTGCAGGGGGCCTTCACCCGCCGGGCGATCGCCTCCTTCACCTCTTCCAGCAGCGCGAAGTCCTCCCGGGTCATCTGCCCGGGGCGGGTGCTGTCGGCGATGCGGCAGTTTTCCTCCACCATCTCCAGGCTGTTCATGCCGGACAGCACGCAGGTCACCTCCGGCTGGTCCCACAGCCAGCGCAGCGCCCACTCGGCGGGGGTCCAGGGGCGGGGGCTGCCGGCGAACAGCCGGCGGGCCTCCTCGGGCAGCAGGTTCACCAGCTTGCCGCCCCGCAGCGGCTCCATGATGATCACCGGCAGCCCCCGGGCCGCGGCCGCCTGCAGCCCGGCCCGTCCGGCCTGGCTGTGCTCGTCCACATAGTTGTACTGGATCTGGCAGAAATCCCAGTCATAGCAGTCCAGCAGCCGGGTGAACATCTCGGTCCCGCCATGGAAGGAGAATCCCACCTGCCGGATCTGCCCGGCAGCCTTCTTGTCGGCCAGCCACCGGCGCACGCCGGCGGCCTCCAGCTTGTGCCAGCTCTCCACATCGGTGAGCATGTGCATCAGGTAAAAGTCCACATGGTCGGTGCGCAGCCGGCGCAGCTCCTCGGTGAAGTAGCGTTCCAGGTCGCCGGCGCCCCGCACCAGGTACTGGGGCAGCTTGGTGGCGATCTTCACCCGGTCCCGGCAGTGGTTGCGGGCCAGGATCTCCCCCAGGGCGGCCTCGCTGCCCGGGTAGATGTAGGCGGTGTCGAAGTAGTTCACCCCGGCCCGGATGGCCGCCATCACCTCGGTTTCGGCTTTGTCCAGGTCGATGCCCGCCCCCTTGCGGGCAAAGCGCATACAGCCGTATCCCAGCACCGAGATCGGCTGCCCTTGTCTGTCGTTGCGATATTGCATGGTCCTTCCTCCGGGTCCTGCGGGTCTTTGGGTCAATGGTCTGGCGTTTTTATGATAGGCGGTTTTGCCCCCCGGCACAAGCCGGGCGCCCCGGCCGGACGCGGTCGGCGTCGGCGGCGGGGCGCCCGTTACAGGTGTCGGCGCAGCAGCGTGTCCCGGGCCAGCCACAGCCAGGGCAGCCAGTTCTGGCGGAAAGCCCCCCACTTGCGCTGCAGCAGGCTGCGGGGCGGCCGGCTCCCCTTGACGACGGCCATGTCGATCCGCCGGTTCTTGTCCAGCACCCGGATCTTCTGGGGGAAGGGCATCTGCCACCCTTCGGGGTACCAGTAGGCGGGGGTCAGCAGCCGGTAGGCGGCGGGGTCCTGCTCGGCGATGTAGCGGTTCAGCTGGCTCTCGTCGTGCCACAGGGGCATCTGGCCGTCGGCCAGGTCGGCGTCGGTGCGGCGGGCCAGCTCCTCGCTCATTGCCAGGAACGCCTGCGCCGTGCCGCCGTTGAGCCCGCCCGACACATACGCCCGGCCGCAGTTGTAGGGGATGTAGGCCCGGCAGCGGGGGTTGCGGTCGTAGCTGTAAAAGATCGGCCGCTTGTCCCAGAATCCGGGCTGCTGCACCACCAGCAGCCGTTCGCCCCGGTCGGCGCGGGGCAGGAACTCCGCCTCGGTGATCGGTTCCAGGCAGACCAGGTTGGCGTTTGCGAAAAACAGGTAGTCCATCCGGGAAAGGGCTTCTTTCTGGCTGCAGAACATCCGGAACCGGAGCAGCGAGCTGTAGGGCCAGTCCAGCGCCTTTTGGGGGATGCGCCGCACGTCGCCGGCGTTTTCCCCCTCGATGGCCGGGGCGTCGGTGAAGACGAAAAAGGTCTTCTCACACCCGGGCAGGAACTTTTCCCGGAAGGTCCGGTAAAACTCCGGCCAGAACACCACATACTGCCCGGTGCAGATATACAGGATGCCTACCTTTGTCATGCCCTTCCCTCCCGGATCCGTCCGCCGCTTGCGCTCTGTCTCTTTCTGCCCTGCCGGCGCTCATCCGCCGGCCTTTGCCATGCCGTTGTTTTGTCTGTCGCCCGTCAGGCTGTCATTCGGCTGCCAGCCTTTTCTCTGCCGGCGCCTGTCAGGCTGTCACTTGGCCGCCGTTCTGCCGGCAATCTGTCGGTTTTCCCTTGCCGCGCTGCCGGCGCTGTGCTGCCGGTTCCCGCCGCCGGCCTATACTCTGTCTATCTTATCACGCCCCCCGCCACCCTGTCAAACCGCCCCTTTCGTTCCGCTCGTTCCGCCGCCACCTCTTGCGTTCCTCCTCCGTCACCCTTGCGTTCCGCCGCCGCTTTCACCCCTTGCGCTCCTCCGCCGCCGCTTCCCCTCCCGTGAGAAACCCGGTGCGCCATCAGCGGGCGCGTATAGAAAACGCTCCTGCGGAGCGTTTTTAGCGACTTCCCCGCGAGCTGAGGCGGAGCGCTTGCGCGAACGCCGAAGCCGCCCCCGCCAGGGGGATGGCGCAGCAAAAAATCCCGGTCTTTCGACCGGGACTTTTTTGGTGCGCCATCGGGGACTCGAACCCAGGACCCACTGATTAAGAGTCAGTTGCTCTACCAGCTGAGCTAATGGCGCATATGAACAACCTCCGGGCCGGGCCTATATCGCTCGGCCCGGAGGCTGCTTTTTGAGAAGCCGGCATCTACCTATTTTCACAGGCCGTCTCCAGCCAACTATCTTCGGCACAAGTGAGCTTAACTTCTGTG
>DWWE01000093.1 GCA_019119835.1 Candidatus Gemmiger stercoravium
GGCGCCGCCCCGGCCCACCACTCCATCCCCGAACTGCTCCGCCGCCCCGGCGTGCCCCAGGTGCTGATCTGCTTCTGGTGTTACTGTGCGCTGGAGGCCACCGCCGGCATGTGGGCGGCCAGCTACTGCACGCTGGTGCGGGGCATCGACGCCGAAACCGCGGCCCGCTGGGCCAGCCTGTTCTATGTGGGCATCACCATCGGCCGGGGGGTCAGCGGCTTTTTGACCATGAAGATCACCGACCAGAACATGATCCGGCTGGGCCAGGCGCTCATCGCCGCCGGCGTGGTGCTGATCCTGCTGCCCGGCGGGCAGGGCACGCTGTTTGCGGGGCTCGTCACGGTGGGGCTGGGCTGTGCGCCCATCTACCCCAGCATCATCCACGAGACCCCCGCCAACTTCGGCCGGGACGTGAGCATGTCCATGACCGGCCTGCAGATGGCCTGCGCCTATGTGGGCAGCTGCCTGATGCCGCCGGTCTTCGGCTTGCTGGCCCAGCACATCACGGCGGCGCTCTACCCGTATTTCCTGGCGGTGATCCTGGTGCTGATGGTGGTGATGGCCGAAAGCCTGCACCGCCGCACCGCCGACCGCCGCCGCGGCCTGGAACTGTAAGGAGGAGACCCATGGCCCATACCCTGTATTTCACCCGCCACGGCGAGACCTTCTGGAATGTGGAAAACAAGATCTGCGGCGCCACCGACATCGCCCTGACCCCCCGCGGCCATGACCAGGCCCGGGCGCTGGGGGCCGAGCTGGCCCGGCAGGGCCTGGCGGTGGACCGCATCCTCTGTTCGCCTCTGAGCCGTGCCCACGACACCGCCCGCCACATCGCGGCGGCCACCGGCTGGCCGCTGCAGGTGGAACCCCGCCTGCGGGAACAGAATTTCGGCCGGTTCGAGGGCACCCCCCGGGACGGGCTGGCCTTCAAGGCCGCCAAGGGCCATTTTGTCGAGCGGTTCGGCGGCGGGGAGTCCATGCTCCAGGTGGCGGCCAGGGTCTACAGCCTGCTGGACGAGCTGGCCGCCCGGGGGGATACCTGCCTGCTGGTGGCCCACAACGGCATCGCCCGGGTGGTCCACTCCTACTTTTGCGAGCTCACCAACGAGGAGTACGCGGCCTTCGGCATCCACAACTGCGAACTGCGGACCTACCGCTTTGACTGAGAAAGAGAAAGCCGCCCCTGCCTTAGCAGAGGCGGCTTCGGGGAAGGGCGGGGCGCTCAGTTCAGCGTCTTGCCGAAGAATTCCAGCTCGGGGCGGATCACCCCCATCAGTTCGTCGAACTGGTCGGGGGTCAGGCTCTGGGCGCCGTCGCTCCTGGCGCGGGCCGGGTCGTTGTGGACCTCGATCATCAGCCCGTCGGCCCCCACGGCCACGGCGGCCTTGGCCAGCGCCGGCACCATGAAGGCGATGCCCGCGGCGTGGCTGGGGTCGATGACCACCGGCAGGTGGGTCATCCGCTTGAGCATCGGCACCGCCGCCAGGTCCAGGGTGTTGCGCATGCTGGGCTCAAAGGTGCGGATGCCCCGCTCGCACAGCACCACGTTGGGGTTGCCCTCGGCCATGATGTACTCGGCGCTCATCACCAGTTCCTCCAGCGTGCTGGCCAGCCCGCGCTTGAGCAGCACCGGGACCTGGGTGCGGCCCACCGCCTTCAGCAGCTCAAAGTTCTGCATGTTCCGTGCGCCGATCTGGATCATGTCCACCCCGCGCTCCAGAAACAGCGGGATGTGCCCGGCGTCCATCAGCTCGGTCACAATGGGCTGGCCGGTGGCGGCCCGGGCCTGGGCCAGCAGGTCCAGCCCTTCGGCCCGCAGCCCCTGGAAGCTGTAGGGACTGGTGCGGGGCTTGAACGCCCCGCCCCGCAGCACCGACGCCCCGGCCGCCTGCACCCGGCGGGCCACCAGCGTGATCTGCTCCTCACTCTCCACGCTGCAGGGGCCGGCCATCACCACAAACTGCCCGCCGCCGATCTTGTGCCCGGCCACCTCCACCACGGTGTCGTCCGGGTGGAACTTGCGGTTGGCCTTCTTGTAGGGCTCCGACACCCGGCGGCAGGTCTTGACCACCGGGTTGGCCAGCACCCAGCTCTCGCTCAGGGACTTGGTATCCCCGATCAGGCCGAGGATGTGGGTGTCCCGGCCCATCGAATCGTTGATCGAAAAGCCCATCCCCTCCAGCTCGCGGCAGAACTGCTGCACGGCGGCGGGGGCGGCGTTGTCCTTCAGTACAATAATCATCTGCGGCTCCTCCAAAATCTCCGAGTTTCGGTATGGAGGTAGTTTAGCACTTTAACACGCTAAAGTCAAGCGGTTCGTTTGCCCCGGGCGGGCGGCGGACCGAACGATGCCCGAAGGAGGGGTCTGCCCATGGCCAAGGAAGCCAAAACCAACGCGATGCGGATGCTGGAGCGCAGCAAGATCGCCTACACCGCCCACGAATACCCCCACGAGGAGGGCACCCCGGTGGATGGCGCCACCGTCGCCCGGCTCACCGGCCAGGACCCGGCCCGGGTGTTCAAGACCCTCGTTACCCAGGGGGCCGACCGGAACTTCTATGTCTTCGTCATCCCGGTGGAGGCCGAGCTGGACCTGAAAAAAGCCGCCCGGGCCGCCGGCGTCAAAAGCCTGGCCATGCTGCATGTGGCCGACCTGCTCAAAGTCACCGGCTATGTGCGGGGCGGCTGCAGCCCGGTGGGGATGAAAAAGCTCTTCGCCACCTTCTTTGACGAGAGCTGCCGGGACAAGCCCACCATCCTGGTGTCCGCCGGGCGCATCGGCACCCAGATCGAAGCCGCCCCCGCCGACCTGCTCCGGGTCACCCGGGGGCACACCGCGGCCGTCACGGCGGAGGCCGCCCCATGATCCGGCTGGACCGGTACCTGTCCGAGCGGCTGGGGCTGACCCGCAGCGAAAGCCGCAAGCGGATCGCCGCCGGCCGGGTGACGGTGGCGGGCGCCGTCTGCCGGCAGGCCGACGCCAGGCTGGACGAGCAGACGGCCGAGGTGGCGGTGGACGGCCGCCCGCTGGCGGGCCGGTATGAAAAGTATGTCTACCTGATGCTCAACAAGCCCGCCGGGGTGGTCAGCGCCGCCCGGGATGCACGGGACAGGACGGTGGCGGACCTGGCGGCCGGGGCCTACCCCCGGCGGCAGCTCTTCCCGGCCGGGCGGCTGGACAAGTCCAGCACCGGGTTTGTGCTGCTCACCGACGACGGGGCCTTTGCCCACGACATCCTGGCCCCCGCCCGCCATGTGGCCAAGACCTACCGGGTGCTGCTGGACACCCCGCTGACCCCGGCCATGACCGCGGGCTTTGCGGCAGGGGTCACCCTGGCCGACGGCACCCGCCTGGACCCCGCCGAAGTCCGCCCCGACGGCCCCGACCCCTGCCGGGTGCAGGTGGTGCTGCACCAGGGGGTCTACCACCAGATCAAGCGGATGTTCGGGGTATACGGGGCCGGGGTGAACGAGCTGCACCGGCTGGCCATCGGCCCGGTGGCGCTGGACCCGGCCCTGGCCCCCGGCCAGTGGCGGCCGCTGACCGACGCCGAGCTGGCCGCGCTGCGCCGCAGCGCCGGCCGGCCGTGAGTTTGCAGACCGGCCAAGTGTTCAAAAAACGTTCAAAAATCGGGTCTATAATAATAAGGTGTATCGGGCCCGTCCGGCGTGCCGGCGTGCCGGGACTTTCCCGGATACACCCTGAGCGCAGGGCAGTGCCGTGCGCTTTTTTGCTGGCGCGGGGCAGGTCTTGCAAAATTCGCCAACCTGCGCTAAAATAAACTGATTGCCCGCCGCACGAACGCCGGCGGGTCCGCCGGGGCGCGCCCCTTACCCCATGACCGGGAGGTTTCCGAATGAGAGTTGGCCTGGACATCGGTTCCACTACCATTAAATGCGTCGTGCTGGACGACGCCGACAAGATCGTATATTCCACCTACGAGCGCCACTACAGCCACATCCTGGAAAAAGGCCAGGAACTGCTGCGCCGGGTGGCCGAGCAGTATCTGCCCGGCGGCCGTGCGCTGCTGGCCATCTCCGGCTCGGCCGGCATGGGCCTGGCGGACAGCTGCCAGGTCCCCTTTGTGCAGGAGGTCTTCGCCACCCGCGTGGCGGCCAACCGGCTGGCCCCCGGCACCGACTGCATCATCGAGCTGGGCGGCGAGGACGCCAAGATCCTCTTCCTGACCCACGGCACCGAAGTGCGGATGAACGGGTCCTGCGCCGGCGGCACCGGTGCCTTCATCGACCAGATGGCCACCCTGCTCAAGATGTCCGCCGATGAGATGGACAAGGCCGCCCAGGGCGCCCAGCGCACCTACACCATCGCGTCCCGCTGCGGCGTCTTCGCCAAAAGTGACATCCAGCCGCTGATCAACCAGGGCGCCCAGGCCGGGGACATCGCGGCTTCCATCTATCAGGCGGTGGTCAACCAGACCATCGCCGGGCTGGCCCAGGGCCGGCCGATCGAGGGGAAGGTGCTCTACCTGGGCGGGCCGCTGACCTTCTCCTCCGTGCTGCGCCAGAGCTTTGACAACACCCTGCACCTGAAAGGCACCTGCCCCGAAAACAGCCTGCTGTATGTGGCGCTGGGCGCGGCCTTCTACGCCGACCAGGAATGCGACCTGAACGCGGTCATCGACCGGCTGGGCCGCTACAGCGCCACCGCCACCTATGTCAGCCTGCCGCCGCTGTTCGCCACCAAGCAGGAGTATGAGGAGTTCCACGCCCGCCACATGAAGGCGGCGGTGCCCTGCGTGCCCTTCGGCGCCGAGTGCGGCCCCGTCCACATCGGCATCGACTCCGGCTCCACCACCATCAAGCTGGCGGTCATCGACCAGAACGACAACATCCTTTTCACCAGCTACCAGCCCAACCTGGGCAACCCGATCCCGCTGGTGCGCAAGGTGCTCACCGACCTGTACAAAAACCACCCCAACCTGGAGATCGCCAGCGTCACCACCACCGGCTACGGCGAGGAACTGGTGAAAAACGCCTTCCACTGCGACCGGGGCCTGGTGGAGACGGTGGCCCACTTTACCGCCGCCAAGCACTTTATGCCCAACGTGGACTTCATCATCGATATCGGCGGCCAGGACATGAAGTGCTTCAAGATCGAGGACGGCGCCATCAGCAACATCTTTTTGAACGAAGCCTGCTCCTCCGGCTGCGGGTCCTTCCTGCAGACCTTCGCCCAGGCGCTGGGGTATGATGTGAAGAAGTTCGCGGCCCTGGGCCTGTTTGCCGACCGCCCGGTGGACCTGGGCAGCCGCTGCACGGTCTTCATGAACTCCAGCGTCAAGCAGGCCCAGAAGGACGGCGCCACCATCGAGAACATCAGCGCCGGGCTGTCCATCTCGGTGGTCAAGAACGCGCTGTACAAGGTCATCCGCGCTTCCAGCCCCGAGGAGCTGGGCCGCAACATCGTGGTGCAGGGCGGCACCTTCTACAACGAAGCGGTGCTCCGCGCCTTTGAAAAGGAGATGGGGGTGGAGGTCATCCGCCCCGACATCGCCGGCCTGATGGGCGCCTACGGCGCCGCGCTCTTCGGCAAGGCCCACGCCCGGCCCGGCGCCCGCAGCACCGTGCTCACCCTGCCCGAGCTGGAAGCCTTCACCCAGAAGGTCAACACCGTCCAGTGCCAGGGCTGCGGCAACCACTGCCAGCTCACCGTCAACATCTTTGCCGACGGCAAGCGGTTTATCTCGGGCAACCGGTGCGACAAGCCGGTCACCGGCAAGGCCACCGACGAGGACCTGGACCTCTACGCCTACAAGCTGGGCCTGCTGCTGGACTACAAGCCCCAGAACCTGGAAAACAGCCGCGGCACCATCGGCCTGCCGCTGTGCCTGAACATGTATGAACTGCTGCCGTTCTGGCATACGCTGTTTACCAGGCTGGGCTTTACGGTCAAAACCAGCCCGGTGTCCAGCCGGGCCCTCTACCAGGAAGGCCAGGCCACCATCCCCAGCGACACCGCCTGCTTCCCGGCCAAGCTGGCCCACGGGCACATCGCCGAGCTGGTCAAGATGGGGGTGGACGCAGTCTTCTACCCCTGCATGAGCTACAACGTGGACGAACACCTGGGCGACAACCATTACAACTGCCCGGTGGTGGCCTACTACCCCGAGGTGCTCGCGGGCAACTGCCACGAACTCGCCGGCACCACCTTCATCTACGACTACCTGAACCTGGCCCGCCGCAAGGACTTTACCAGGCGTTTCCCGGCGGTGCTGGACAAATACTTCCCCGGTCTGCCCCGCAAGGCGGTGGCGGCGGCCATCGACGCCGCCTATGCCGAGTACGCCCGCCACATGGAGCAGGTGCGCGCCAAGGGCGCCGAGATCATCGCCCGGGCCCGGGCCGAAGGGCGGCACATCATCGTGCTGGCCGGCCGGCCCTACCATGTGGACCCGGAGGTCAACCACGGCATTGACAAGCTCATCGTCCGCCAGGGGGCGGCCGTCGTCACCGAGGACGCGGTCAGCCATCTGGTGGAGCGATTCCCCACCTCGGTGCTCAACCAGTGGACCTACCACAGCCGGCTGTATGCGGCGGCCAAATACTGCACCACCCAGCCGGATATGGACCTGGTGCAGCTGGTTTCCTTCGGCTGCGGGCTGGACGCCATCACCACCGATGAGACCCGGGAGATTCTGCAGGCAGGCAATAAGCTGTACACCCAGCTGAAGATCGACGAGATCACCAACCTGGGCGCCGTGAACATCCGGCTGCGCAGCCTCTTTGCCGCGCTGGAGGAGCGCAGGGAAGAGGCCGAAAAACGGAGGAACTGACCCCTATGGAATACATGACCCCCAATTTCACCAAAGACATGATCAAGACCCACAAGATCCTGATCCCCAACATGGCCGTGACCCAGTTCCGCCTGATGGCCGCCGCGCTGGAGTGCGAGGGCTACAATGTGGAGGTGCTGGGCAACTGCGGCAGCGAGGTGGCCCAGCTGGGGCTGAAATACGTTCACAACGACACCTGCTACCCGGCGCTGCTGGTCATCGGCCAGTTTATCGACGCGCTGAACAGCGGCAAGTATGACCTGGACCACACCGCCCTGCTCATCACCCAGACCGGCGGCGGCTGCCGGGCTTCCAACTACATCAAGCTGCTGCGCAAGGCGCTGGTCAAGTCCGGCTACGGCAACATCCCGGTGGCCTCGCTGAACTTCTCGGGGCTGGAAAAGGGCAGCGGCCTGCCCATCACCCTGCCGCTGCTGCGCAAGGTCATTGCCAGCATCTTTTATGGCGACATGCTCTGCGCGCTGCGCAGCCAGGTCAAACCCTATGAGGACCACCCCGGCGCCGCCGACGCCGCCACCGAGCGCTGGGTCGCCGAGATCCAGTCCTGGATGCGGGAAAACCGCAACTTCAGCGCCCACGATATGAAGCGCCAGTTCCCGGTGATCGCGGCGGACTATGCCAGGATCCCCCGCACCGTGACCCCCAAGGTCAAGGTGGGGGTCGTGGGCGAGATCTATGTGAAATACTCCCCCCTTGGCAACAACGACCTGGAAAAGTTCCTGGAAAGCCAGGACTGCGAGGTCAACCTGCCCGGCCTGATGGGCTTTGTGGAGTACTGCATCGCCAACCAGACGCTGGACGTGGAGCTGTACGGCGGCAGCAAGCTGGTGGCCGGCGGGGCGGATATGCTGCTGTCCTGGCTGGATTCCATCGGGGAAAGCTGCAACGAGGCCATGCGCAAAAACGGCTTCTATGCGCCGGGGTCCTTCCGGGAACTGATGAAAAAGCCCGAGGGCATCATCTCGCTGGGGGCCAAGATGGGGGAGGGCTGGCTGCTCACCGCCGAAATGATCGAGCTGGTGGAGGGCGGCTACCCCAACATCGTCTGCGCCCAGCCCTTCGGCTGCCTGCCCAACCACATCGTGGGCAAGGGGATGATCAACAAGATCCGCGCCCTGCACCCCGAAGCCAACATCACCCCGGTGGACTACGACCCCAGCGCCACCCGGGTCAACCAGGAAAACCGCATCAAACTGATGCTGGCCGTGGGCAAGGAGAACCTGACCAAAAAGCCCGCCGCCCCCGCCGCCCTCACCGCCGAGGAGCTGGCCGGCGGCGCCCCCAAACTGGAAACAAAACTGCCGGCCGGCGTGTGACCCGCCGCCCCCGCAAACAGGCTCGCTGCCAGACCGCCTGTTTCCAAAATATTGCACAAAAAGTCCCCGCCAGGCAAGCCGTTTCGGCTTCCCCGTCGGGGACTTTTGTCTTGTTCACGCTGTTTTTTGTGCAAGCGCCACGGCGGTTCCGTTTGGCAGCAGGGCCGTTCGCTGTCTGCATCTGTTCCGTCATGGGCCGGCCGCTGCGCCCGCGGGGGTCAGGCCCTGGCGAACAGGTCCAGAGCCCCGCGGCTGTGCAGCGGCGCATACACCGCGCCCGGCAGGTCCGGGCCCGGGCGGCGTCTTTTACTGGTATCCGTGGCATTCCACCCGGTCGGCGCCGGTGTAGGTCTGCCAGGTATCGCTCTGCCATTCGCCGCATTCGGTGCAGATCCGCTGGTACACGGCGTAGTTGGGGAAGTGGTAATCCTCCCCGTATGCTTCATGGATGCAGTCCCGCACCGCCAGGCCGCCCTCCCGCGTGTCCAGGCGGCGGTCTTCCATCATTCCGCCGCAGAGCGGGCAGCTCTCGGGCAAATCCTCCGGCACAGGCTGCGGGTGGATCAGGATTACATCCTCCTGCGCCTCCTCCTCGGCGGCGGGGAGCGGGGCCTCCAGGGCGACGGCCACGGTCTCGGCGGTGGCGGCGGAGGATCTCTCCTGCGCCGCCTCGTCTTGTCCGCCGGCGGCGCAGCCGGCCAGAAGGGCCGCCGCCAGCGGGATCACCCACAGCCGGCGGAAAACGGATCTTTTTTTCATGGCGTTCGCCTCCTCTTTTCAGTGCATCGGGCCAAGCAGCGGAACGGGAAGAGTCTATACGTTTATGGTAGCATCGGGCAAAGGCGAAGTCAAGGCGGCGATCCGCCGACAAATACGGCCGCGGTATGTCCATTTTACCGAACGGCGGACCGGAACGGGGGCGGTGTCCGCCGGGGTCAGGCGTCCTGGCGGGCGGTCAGTTCATTGCAGACGGCCAGATCGTAGGCGTTGAACCAGACCGAAAGCCCTTCCTGCTGCTGTTCGCAGACGATCGTGACCAGGCGCCCCTGGCTGGCAAAGGCGTCCCAGTCGGCGTCGGTTTTGAGTTCCGTGCGGTACAGCGGCCAGTTTTCCCGGCAGAACTCGGTGTTGGCGTCGGTCAGCCGGCTGGCGACGGGGGCGCTGCCCCACAGTTTCCGGGTATCGTCCGCCTTCAGCGTCTCGGCAGCCGCGCCGGTGTCCAGGGCGGAAAAGAGAGGATACACCGTCAATTCCGTCAGGGCGGCGTCGCCGTACCGGGTGTCCAGCGCATCGGTGACCGCCTGTGCATCGGTCCCGGCCGGATACTGCACCCAAACGCCCACCAGCACCTCCTGGCCGGCCAGGGCCTCGGCGTCAAACTGCTGCAGGTCCCCTGTTTCGCCCGGCTTCAGATTAAGGAAGGAGAAGGTGATCTGCTCGGCCTGTGCGCCGAACACCACCCGGTCGGTCAGGGTGAAGGTGGTGCCCCGCCCGGCGGCCGTCCGGCTCCCGACCTCCTCGGGGGTGGCGCCCCAGGCTTCCATGACCTGCTCGGCGTTCATCTCCCAGCCGGTCTGCGGAAATTCCAGGTCCGGGTCCCCGCCCTGCGGCCCGCAGCCGCCCAGAAGGGCCGCGGCCAGCAAAACAGGGAGAACGCGGCGTTGGATGCTCGGCTTCATGGAAACCCCTCCTTTTTGTTGAAACGATCGACTTGCTTATATCATAAGACAAACGAAAGTATTTTTCAATATTACTATTCAACAACAAGTATTGACGCCATTTGTTAAATCTGCTATATTTTATTTGCTAGCAATAAAGTATACGAACGACCGAGGAACCCATGGGAATCTCTGACAATCTCAAGCGCGGCGTGACCGAGCTGGTGCTGCTCAGCCTGCTGTCCGAACAGGACATGTATGGCTATGAGATGGCGCAGGCTTTGCGGGAACGCAGCCACGGAAAATTTGTATTACAGGAAACATCTATGTACCCGACGCTCTATCGCTTACAGGATGGCGGTTACATCTCTGCCCGGGAGGAGTTGGTGGGCAAGCGCCGCAAGCGCACCTATTACCACCTGGAACCGGCCGGGGAAGCCTACTTCCGCCAGAGCCTGGCAGAGTATCTCGGCGTGCAGGAGGGTGTCCGCGCCATTTTGCGGCTGGAAGGGGGAACCGGGGAATGACCGAAGCGCAAACCAGATCCGCCGCCCGGCTGCGGAAGCGGTACTGCGCGGCGCTGCGCAAAGAACTGGCTTCGGTACCCCAGCTGCGCCGCCGAGCCTTGCAGGATATGCGCCGCAGCCTGGACGAATATCTGGAGCAAAACCCGGCGGCGACCTGGGCCGACCTGGAAGGAGAATTCGGCAGCCCGCGTCAAGCCGCAGACCACATCCTGAACAGCCTGGATGCTGAACAGATCAAGCGGGAGGCAAGGCATTTCCGCTGGCGGCGGGTAGCGGTTCTTGCAATAGTGGGGCTGGGGCTGGCGTATGCATTGTTTCTCTGTGGCAGACTGGCTATTAATCACTTGATGACACCGGATTATGTTGTAATCGGCCCTGCCGTGGAAATGGAGGGGCCTATTCCAACAAGCCCACCTTATCCTGAGGAGGCACCACTGATATGGTGAAATTAACGAAACAAAAATGGATTGCTGTACTGATAGCGGTTTGTGCTCTTGTATCGCTTTGTGCTACCAATACGTTTGCCTTAGAGAAAAAAGAAATTCTGGTAGACCAGTATCTGGAAACTTTTGATAATGGTAGCTATGCCGTTGTTACTGTGTACCAGGATGCCAACCAAATGAGGAATGGAACCATAAGCGGGCACAAAGATTATTCCTATTATGATGGCGGTCTCGCATGGAATTTCACAGTCTATGGCACTTTTACCAGTAATGGCAAATGTACGGCTGCTTCTTATGGAGTCACAGTCCATAACAACGTCTGGTACTGCGTTTCGGGACGCGCTTGGCCTGACGGAAACTCGGCATCTGCCAGCGGCACAATGCGTCGCGGTACAGACAATTTTGTGATTTACCCCAGCGTCACCCTGTATTGTTCCCCCAACGGTTCGCTGTCCTGATGGACGCACCCTTGCCATAAGCCCCCTATAAAAAATCCCCGCAGCGCTCCGCTTTTTGGGCGGAGCGCTGCGGGGGTTTTTCTGTCGGATGCCTTACTCGACTGTCCGGGGCACCCAGTTGCCGCTGCCTTTGGGGACTTCCTCATAGTACACGTCGGGCTGTGCTTCGGGGTCGGCGGCCCGGTGTACCCAGTTGCCGCTGCCGGCCGGCACTTCGTCGTACCAGTCCCGGGTGAAGGCCGACAGCTCTTCCTCGGCATACACGGTGGCCGCGGCCTCGGCGGCCGGCTGATCCGCCGCTTCGCCCCGGCTCTCTGCCTCGGCGGCCGGCTGGTCCGCTGCTTCGTCCCGGCTCTCTGCCTCGGTGGTGACTTCGCTGTCCGGCGCGGGGACTTCGTCGGGGGCGGCGGCTTCATCGGGGGCGGTGACCTCGCTGTCCGGCGCGGGGGTCGTGTCGGGGGCCTCACCGTCCGGCGCGGGGGCCTCGGTC
>DWWE01000094.1 GCA_019119835.1 Candidatus Gemmiger stercoravium
ACCAGGCCGCGGTGGGTGCGGGTGAACAGCGTCAGCCCCAGCGAGCTTTCCAGCAGGTTCACCTGCTTGACCACCGCCGTGGGGGTAATGTACAGCGTGGCCGCGGCTTTGTTGAAGCTGCCGGCGTCCGCCACACACAAAAAAGTTTCCAGCTGCGGATTGTACATCATGGTCCGCGCCCTCCCTGTGAGTATAAACTTACAGGTATATTGTAGCGCATCTCGTCCCGCTTGGCATGAAGCTGCGTCCCTGCGCAAAATTTTCACATTTTCCGCACCTTCCCCGCGCTTTGCGCCAGACGGGCCAGCCAGTAGCCGGCAAAAACGAACGGCGCCAGGATCGCAAGGGAATCGGCAAAGAAAAAGACGAGCGGTTCCGAATCGTCAAAAAAGCCGAACTGGGTACGGTAAAGAAAATAATCCGGCCGGCCGCGGCGCACAAAGGCAACGGCGCCGTAACCGGCCGCCGCAGCCCCGAGCAGGCACAGCCGTTTTTGTGCGGACTGCCGTTGACAAGCAGGACTTTCATTGTGTATGCTTCCTTTCGTTTTGCGTTCTGCCTGTATCCTACCATGACGGCAGGGCGGCGGGAAGTTCCATTTGGTTCATAAGTATATACTCAAAGGTGTTCCCTTTTCGACATTTCCACGAGATGGCGGTCCTGTTGTTCGGGAACTCAAGAACGCCTGCCCGCAGCCCTGTGACGGCTGCAGACAGGCGTTTTTCTGTTGCATGCTTTAGTAAAGTCTGCCCCCCAGCCCTGCCGGGGAGAGTAAATAAGTTTTCCCTTCAAGTATCGAGCGAAGCGAAAGGGCAGCACAGTCTTGCGGCCAGCCCACCGTGCTGTCGCAGCCCGGCTGCCAGCGGCGGAGCGACAGTACCGCACCAGCTGGGGTCTCTACAAAAACGACACCATAGCCGGTGGGCGATTCGCCGACCGGCAGCAGCCGCGGGCAGTGATGGCTGCGTACCTCCCGCCGCACCTGCGCGAGCAGCTCCGGGAAGCGGGACGGTCGCTTTACAGCCCCAGGCCCGCGATCCATTCAGCAACCTGGTCGCCGGAACCGGCGGCGCTGCTGCCCGAGACATGCAGTCCTTCCAGGATCGTCGCGCCGGGGGCGGAATCGGACAGACGGTCCAGGCTGCGGCCAAACCCGCTGCCGCCGGAGGTGCAGAAGGGTACCAGCATCTTGCCGGTCCAGTCATAGCTTTCGAGGAAGGAGTAAATCACCATCGGCGCATCGCTCCACCAGTCGGGGTAGCCGACGAAGATCACGTCGCAGCTGTCCCAATTTTCGACGCTCGCGGCCAACTCGGGGCGGGCATCCTCGGCCTGTTCCTGCTGGGCCACGTCCAGCAGGGCGTCGTAATCATCGGTGTAGGGGGTGGCGGGGGCAATCTCAAACAGTGTGCCGCCGGTCTGCTCGGCGATCAGGTTTGCCATCGCCTCGGTATTGCCTGACCAGGAGAAGTAGGCCACCAGAACTCCGCTCTCCCCTGCCGCATCGGTCTCTTCAGCCGTTTCGCCGGCTGCCTCTGTGGCCGCGGTCTCGGATTCGGCGGGCGTCTCGGTCGGCGCGGGCGTTTCGGTCGCGGTCGGGGTCTCGGTGGGGGCGGCGGTGGGTTCCACTGCCGAAGAGGCCGCACCACCGCAGGCGGAAAGGCTCAGGGTCAGGGCGGCCAACAGGAGGGATAGTTGCTTTTTCACGGCGTGTCATCGTCCTTTCTTGGTTTTCTGTCGGTATGGTTTCATCATAGAGGCCGAATCCGCCGGTGTAAAATACTTATGTTTTATCGTGCTCGATGCATTTTTTGAATAGCAAAGATCCCACCCGGACACGGCCCTGCGCTGCCGGTTCCTGTGCACTGGCGGGGCCTTCCACCATAGCCGGCAGGCATTATGCAGCATAAAAACCAGGTATTGGACATGCAAAACAATTCGGCATACAATGACAATGAGAACAACAAATTCTTCTTTCCTTCTATAAGGCTATAAGGAACGCCGGGAGGTATTGTATGGAACTGCGTGTTTTGCACTATTTTTTGGCGGTCGCCCGGGAGGAAAACGTCACCCACGCCGCACAGGCACTGCACCTTTCCCAGCCGACACTGAGCCGCCAGCTGGCACAGATGGAGGAAGAACTGGGGGTCAGGCTGTTCGAGCGAGGCAAGCGCAAGATCACCCTGACCGCCGAGGGCGTTCTGCTGCGCCGCCGTGCCAAGGAGATCCTGGAGCTGGCTAGCAAGACCGAGCGGGAACTGCGCGAGCAGGCTGCCGATGTGGAGGGCACCGTGGCCGTGGGCTGCGGTGATCTGGACGGCGTGCGGCTGCTGCCCGAACTGTTTCGCAGCTTTCACGCCCGGTACCCGCGGGTACAGTTCGATCTGTACACCGCCACCGCCGACCATATCCTTGCATTAGCCTCGCCTCACCAACCGCAACAAGGAACGATCGATTCAAAAAATGTCCTCAAACCACAATATTCATCTTAAATCGACCAAGTTATTATTGCGCCAAATAAATATGCGTTAACACCTTATTAGTGTAACTACGAATGACAACGCATTTTTGGGAAGATGTGATGACGCACTCTTGTTCAAGATTTTCAGCATCCCAAGCTCTAGTGGGCCCTTCTGATATCTTTATATCGAAGGCTCTATCATCCTTCAGCATACTTTCAAAGTATTTCCGCAATTCTTCAGTTATTCTTTCGCATTCATTTTGAGACTGAAAGTCGATACCCAAGTACGCTTCAAATACGCGTGCGTCATTGTCTGCTTCATTTCCATCAAAGACATATGTTATTGTTGCGTTTTGCCCAAAACACTCTTTGTTGTGATATACATAAGTACATCGATTGATTCCTGCCTCGTCATACTTTTCATCTGGTGCTCCCGCTTCAGCTATAGTTTCACTTACAGTCATATCAAATGCGACTGTCTCGTTTGGCATACCAACAAGTACTGCCGAATGTGAATGCGAAAACCATAGATAGCATATAAGTACCAGTACCAAACATATTGTCGGGACAAGTATTGCGAGCTTTGATTTTCGTTGAATCGTACTCATCTCCTATTCATTCAATTAGCCACACCGCATCACCATTGTTTACTGCTTGCAGTGAGTAATGCATCAGTAAGATGTCTGCGTCCGAGTATTCTCCATACACACCCGTTGTTCATGCGAAAAAAGCCAATAAATTATGATTAAAACGAGGGATATTTTGATCCCTTTGTCTGCCATTTCAAGCATTTTTGGCAGACAACTTGGCAGACATAAAAAGCAAAAAGGAACACAAAAACAAGCGTTCTCGCGTTCCTTTTTGACTCAGTGCCGCCAACGGGGATCGAACCCGTACGCTGTTGCCAGCGAGGGATTTTAAGTCCCTTGCGTCTGCCAGTTCCGCCACAGCGGCTCGCTGTTTCTCTATTGTATCGCACAGCCGGGCAAAAGTCAAATGGCGCGGGCACTTGATTGCCCGGTTTCCTGCGGTATAATGAAAGAAGGATGGCGGACAAAAATCCGAACAGCCGGCGTCGGCAGCGCCGGGGATAGCGGGCGCCGCCGTTCACGAAATTTCCGCAGCGGTATCTTTTCAGATTCACGCGGGGGGAAGGTGGAGATCCATGGAACAAACCACATTGTTTGAGCGCAAGGTCTCGCAGCCGCTGGCCGCCCGCCTGCGGCCCGCCACCCTGGACGAGTATGTGGGGCAAACCCATCTGTTGGGCCCCGGCAAGGTGCTGCGCCGATTGATCGAGACGGATCAGATCTCCTCCATGATCTTCTGGGGCCCGCCCGGGGTCGGCAAAACCACCCTGGCGAGGATCATCGCACACAAAACCAAGGCTTCCTTCATTGATTTTTCGGCCGTGACCAGCGGCATCAAGGAGATCCGGGCCGTGATGCAGCAGGCGGAGGAAAACCGCCGTTTCGGTGAGCGCACCATCGTGTTTGTGGACGAGATCCACCGGTTCAACAAGGCGCAGCAGGACGCCTTCCTTCCCTTTGTGGAGAAGGGCAGCATCATCCTGATCGGCGCCACCACCGAAAACCCGTCCTTCGAGATCAACGGGGCGCTGCTTTCCCGCTGCAAGGTCTTTGTGCTGCAGGCCCTCAAACCGGATGAGGTGGCCGGACTTCTGCGCCGTGCCCTGCAGGACCCGCGGGGCTTTGGCGGCCAGACCATCCACATCCCGGAAGAGCTGCTGCAGGCGTTGGCAGTGTTCGCCAACGGGGACGCCCGCACGGCCCTGTCCACCCTGGAGATGGTCGTACTCAACGGAGATGTGGCGCAGGACGGCAGCATTACCGTAACCGAGGAAACGGTGGAACAGTGTACCTCCAAAAAGTCCCTGCTCTATGACAAGCAGGGGGAGGAACACTACAACCTGATCTCGGCGCTGCACAAATCCATGCGCAATTCGGACCCGGACGCCGCCGTGTACTGGCTGGCCCGGATGCTGGAAGCCGGCGAGGACCCGCTGTATGTAGCCCGCCGCGTGATCCGGTTTGCCAGCGAAGACGTGGGGCTGGCCGACCCGCGGGCGCTGGAGCAGGCCGTTGCCGCCTACCAGGCATGCCACTTTCTCGGAATGCCCGAATGCACGGTCCATCTGACCCAGGCGGTGGTCTATCTGTCGCTGGCGCCGAAATCGAACGCGCTTTACAAAGCCTACGAACACGCCAAGACCGATGCGGTCCGGCAGCTGGCCGAACCGGTGCCGCTGGTGATCCGCAACGCCCCCACCCGGCTCATGAAGGAGCTGGAGTACGGAAAAGGATACCAGTACGCCCATGACGCCGCCGACAAGCTGACAACGATCCAGTGCCTGCCCGATTCGCTGCTGGGGCGCCGCTACTACGAGCCCACCGAAGAGGGGCTGGAAGCCCGCTACAAGGCCCGCCTGGAGCAGATCCGAACCTGGAAGCAGGAACACGAGACAAAGACCGAGCCGTAACCGCCGGTTTGCGATAAACAGAAAAAACGCCCCGCCGCTCTCCCCTGCCAAAGCAGAGAGAAACGGCGGGGCGTTTGAATGGGATGATCCGGACGGCGTCACACAAATCCGAGCGCCAACCCCACCAGGCGGACCAGGAAGGCCACGACCCAGGCGATCAGGCATTGCTGGACCGCCACGCCAAAGGCGGCACGCGCCCCGCCCAGTTCCCGCTTGACCGCCGCGATGGCGGCCACGCAGGGGGTGTAGAGCAGTGTGAATACCAGGAACACCACCGCGGTGAAGGGGGTGAAGAGGGTGCTGAGGGCGGCGGTATCCCCGCCCAGCAGAACGGTCAGGGTGGAGACCACGCTCTCCTTGGCGGTGAAGCCGGTGATCAGCGCTGTTGAAGCACGCCAATCCCCGAAGCCCAGCGGGGCAAAGATCGGGGCAATCCAGCTGCCAATCATGGCCAGCAGGCTGGAATCCGTCGCGGCCGCCACGTTGAGCCGCAGATCAAAGGTCTGCAAAAACCAGATGATCACGGTGGCCACAAAGATGATCGTGAAAGCGCGCTGAATGAAGTCCCGTGCCTTCTCCCAGATCAGCTGGGCCACATTGCGGGCGCTGGGCAGCCGATAGTTGGGCAGCTCCATAACAAAGGGGACCGGCTCCCCGCGGAAGGCCGTGTGCTTGAGCACCAGCGCGAACAGGACCCCGCACAGGATTCCGAAGAGGTAAAGCCCCACCATGACCGGCGCCCGCAGTGCCCGCGGGAAAAAGGCCGCGGTGAACAGCCCATAGATGGGCAGCTTGGCCGAGCAGGACATGAAGGGGGTGAGCAGGATGGTCATGCGGCGGTCCCGCTCACTGGAGAGAGTGCGGGTGGCCATGATGGCCGGTACAGAACAGCCGAACCCGATCAGCATAGGCACAAAGCTGCGGCCTGACAGGCCGATCCGCCGCAGCAGCTTGTCCATGACAAAGGCCACCCGCGCCATGTAGCCGGTGTCTTCCAGGATGGACAAGAAGAAGAACAAGGTGACGATGGTGGGCAGAAAGCTCAGAACACTGCCGACGCCGGCAAAGATTCCGTCGATGACCAGCGAGTGGACCACCGGGTTGATGGCATAGCTGGTCAGGGCCTGATCCACCAGCCGGGTCAGCGCGTCGATCCCCAGCGTGAGCAGGTCGGACAAAAAGGCACCGATGGCCCCGAAGGTCATCCAGAAGACCAGCGCCAGGATGCCGATGAAGCAGGGCAGCGCCGTATATTTGCCGGTCAGGATCTTGTCGATGGCCACACTGCGCTTGTGTTCCCGGCTTTCGGCCGGGTGCACCACCGTTTCGGCGCACAGCTTTTCGATGAAGGTAAAGCGCATGTCCGCCAGCGCGGCCTCCCGGTCCAGGCCGCCCTCAGTCTCCATCTGGGTGACGGCATGTTCCAGCAGATCCTTTTCGTTCTGGTCCAGGCTCAGCGCTTCCAGGATCAGCGGGTCCCCTTCCACCAGTTTGGTGGCGGCGAAGCGCGGCGGCAGCCCCGCTCGCTTGGCGTGGTCCTCGATCAGGTGGACCACCGCATGGATGCAGCGGTGGACCGCCCCGCCCCGGGTCTGGTCCCGGTCGCCGGCCTCACAGAAATCAATGCGGCCCGGCGTCTCCCGGTAACGCGCCACATGAACGGCGTGGTCGATCAGCTCGTCGATGCCCTCGTTTTTGGCGGCTGAGATCGGCACCACCGGGATCCCCAGCAGTTCTTCCAGCCGGTTGACCAGGATCGTGCCGCCGTTGGCCCGGATCTCGTCCATCATATTGAGGGCCAGCACCATCGGGATTCCCAGTTCCATCAGCTGCATGGTCAGATAGAGGTTGCGCTCGATGTTGGTGGCGTCCACAATGTTGATGATTCCACTGGGTTTTTGCTGCAAAAGGAAATCCCGGGTGACCAGCTCCTCCCCCGAATAGGGAGAGAGTGAATAGATGCCCGGCAGATCGGTGACCGTCGCCTCCGCGTGACCCCGGATCACGCCGTCCTTGCGGTCCACCGTGACACCGGGGAAATTGCCTACATGCTGGTTGGAGCCGGTCAGCTGGTTGAACAGGGTCGTTTTGCCGCAGTTCTGGTTGCCCGCCAGAGCGAAGGTCAGCGGCTGGCCTTTGGGGATAGCGTCCCCCGCTTTGTGCTGGTGGTAGCTGGCCGCATCGTGAAGTTCCCCGCGGCCCGGATGGGGTACCGCCGCATGCCGCTGCTGCGCGGGGGCTGTGCGGTCGCTGGTGTGAACGCCTTCAATCGTGATCTGACGGGCGTCGTCCAGGCGCAGCGTCAGTTCATACCCGCGCAGTTCCAGCTCGACGGGGTCCCCCATCGGCGCCACCTTCCGCAAGGTGACCTCGGTGCCCGGCGTCAGCCCCATATCCAGCAGGTGGCGGCGCAGGGCACCGCTGCCGCCCACCGTCCGGATCAGGGCGTCCTGCCCGATCTTTAAGTCAGCCAGTGTCATAGTAACCCTCCACTTCCTTGTCATCTCGATACTTTCCATAATAAAGACTACAACCCGATCTTTTGTGTGTCAATATCTTCGGGCAAAAAAGTTTCCGAAGACTAACTCGCCCCGCCCCTTCTTGGTAAAAAAACACCGCCCTGCAGGGCGGCGTGCCATGGCAAAAGGATCAGTCGGATTCGGGGGCCTCAGCCCGATCATAGGTTTCGAGAAAGGTGTGGGCCACGCCCCGCGACTTGTAGCCGGGCAGAGTGTCGAGGCAGACCGAATGCAAACTGCTGAAGATGTTGTTTTCGATGTTGGGGTTCGTTTTTTTCAGCGTCCGGATCAGCTCCTTGACCTCCTGCCGTTTGGAGGCCCCGGGCTCGTCGCTGCGCGCCGTCAGGCGGCAGGCGCACTGCAGGAAATGCAGGTCATGATACCGCGCCCAGGCGATGATGTCCTGCTCCTTCACGCAGTACAGCGGCCGGATCAGTTCCATGCCGGGGAAATTCTTGCTGTGAAGTTTGGGGATCATTCCCTGAAACTGCGCCCCGTAAAACATGCTCATCACGGCTGTCTCGATCACATCGTTCAGGTGGTGCCCCAGAGCGATCTTGTTGCAGCCCAGCTGCTGAGCTTTTTTGTACAGATGCCCGCGCCGCATACGGGCGCAGAGATAACAGGGGTTGCGGTCGGTGTTGCAGGTGGCGGTAAAAATGTCAGTGTCGAACACCGTCACCGGTATGTGCAGCAGGGCGGCATTGTCCAGGATCTGCTGCCGGTTTTCCGGGGCGTAGCCGGGGTCCATGACCAGAAAGACAAGGGAAAACGGCACCTCGCTGTGGCGGTGCAGTTCCTGCATGAGCTTGGCCAGCACCATCGAATCCTTGCCGCCCGAAATGCACACGGCGATCCGGTCGCCCTCCCCCACCAGCTCATACCGTTTGACAGCGGCCACAAATGGGTTCCACAGCTGTTTGCGGTACTTTTTGATCAGGCTGCGCTCAATCAGCTCATAGGGCTGCAGTTCTTTTGTCATGAAATCTCCTCTGTCTCACGCTTACAGGATGCGGGGGCAGCCGGCCAGGTCGCGGATGACCTCCCCGGCCAAAATCAGCCCTGCCACCGAGGGCACAAAGGCGTTGGAGCCGGGGCTCTGCCGCTTGCCGGGGCCTTCCCGGTCGGTATCCAGCCGCCCGGCGGCAAGGGCGGCCCCGGTGGTCGGCTGTTCCCGGGAATAGACGACCTTCAGCTGCCGGATGCCGCGTTTGCGGCACAGCGTCCGCATGGCCCGCGCCAGCGGGCACACCGAAGTCTTGTACAGATCGGTCACCTCAAAGGCGGTGGGGTCCAGCTTGTTGCCCGCCCCCATCGAACTGATGATCGGCACGCCGGCCTCCTGGGCCCGGACCGCCAGTTCCACCTTGGCGCTGACCGTATCGATGGCGTCGATCACATAATCATACTGGCGAAAATCAAACTGATCGGCCGTCTGGGGGCCAAAAAAGATCCTGCGGGGGTGTACGACGGCCTCCGGATTGATGGAAGCGATCCGGAGGGCAAAGGCGTCCACCTTATATTCGCCCATCGTTTCGTAGGTGGCAATGATCTGCCGGTTCAGGTTGGTCAGGCAGACCTTGTCGTCATCGATCAGATCCAGCGTGCCCACCCCGCTGCGTGCCAGGGCCTCCACCGCATAGCCGCCCACGCCGCCCACGCCGAACACGGCCACCCGGGCCTGGTACAAGCGCTGCATGCCGTCCGGGCCAAACTGCACCTGGGTACGCGCAAATTGATCGACCATCGTATCCTACCTTTCCTGTATTGAATCTTTTGGCATTGTACCACGGCCCTTGGCAGGTGTCAAGAAAACCGCGGCGGCAAGCCGTTCATTGGCCTGCCGCCGCGGTTTTCACTTATGAGTTGTCTGACCGGCGGGGTCCCGGCCGGCGGGCGCGGCGCCGCGCCCATGCCTTGACGACCAGCACAATGCCCGCCACGGCCAAAACCAAAATTCCGGCTGCGATCATGCGCCCTACCCCCTTCCGGTTTCAGTCTGTCTCACAGACGGTTTGCTCGAATACGTCGGCATATTTTTGCCGGAAGTCCTCGTCCGGCAGGGCAGCCGCCATGGCGAAGGCCGCTGCCTCGCGCTGGGCCCGGTCCACCGGGAACGGAAGTTCCGGAAAATTTTCGAGAATCCGGTCCAGGATCTTCCGGTAATAATGTACGGTGAAAGCGCCTCGGTCGGTCAGGTAGATCTTCCCGTACCGCTCCTTGACCACCAGCCCCCGGCGCATCAGCGATTCCAGCACCCGCACCACAGAGGGTTTGGTCACATCCAGTGTCCGGGCCACTTCCATCGAAGACACCACCGTTTTGGTCTGGGAGATCGAATAGATTGCAAAAAGATAGCGCAGGTTGGTATCGGATAACATGATTCCCACCCTTTCCAGCCATGACCGCAGCCGGCAAACGGCAGGGCCGGCACATACCCGGGACCCCGCCGTCCGGCTCGGCCGGTTTCCGGCCTGTTATGATTTCTTGCCGGCGGACGGATGGCACAGCGAGCTGTTGGCACAGCCGCTGCAGCTGCCGCCGCAGGAGCAGGAGTGCTTGCCGGACCTGCGGTTCCTGCAGCCATTGTACAGGATGGCCCCGACCGCACCGAACACGATCAGCGAGCCGATGATGGTCGGCAGATTGTTCCAAAGCATTGTCAGCATATACACCAATCTCCTTGATCTGGTGATGGGGTTGCCGTATCCCCCTCAGCGGGAGGCGACCAGCTTGCGGGCGTCGATCTTTACGGCGTCATCACCGTTTTTGTTGGGGCGGAACAGCAGGAACAGCCCGACGGCAAGGACGGCAACAGCCGCCACGGTGCCGGCCCCGAAGGGAACTTCGCCGGTGATGAGACCGCCGATCTGATAGATGATGAGCGAGACGCAGTAGGCAAACACGCACATATACCCGATGGCAAAGGCGGTCCACTTGCCGTTGTTCATCTCCCGCTTGATGGCGCCCATGGCCGCAAAGCAGGGGGCGCAGAGCAGGTTGAACACCATGAAACTGTAGGCGGTCAGGCCGGTGAAGTAGTTGGGCACCATGCCCCAGATCTCCTCGCCGTTCTCCGAGATCTCGCCCGCATAGTTGAACAGCTGGGCAAAGGTGGCGACGACGTTTTCCTTGGCGATCAGGCCGGTGACCGTGGCCACCGTGGCCTGCCAGTTGCCGAAGCCGAGAGGCGCGAAGATGAAGGCGACAACACCGCCGACGGAAGCCAGCAGGCTGGTGTTGTTATCCTCCACCATGCCGAAGGCGCCGTCGGTAAAGCCGAAGCCCTGCAGGAACCACAGGATGACGGTGGAAGCCAGAATAACGGTGCCGGCCCGCTTGATGAAGGACCAGCCGCGCTCCCAGGTGGCGCGCAGCACATTGCCCCAGGCAGGCACATGGTAGGCGGGCAGCTCCATGACAAAGGGCGCGGGGTCGCCGGCGAACATCTTGGTCTTTTTCAGCATGATGCCGGAGATGACGATGGCCGCCACCCCGATGAAGTAGGCGGATACCGCCACCAGCGTGCTGCCGCCGAAGATAGCGCCGGCAAACAGGCCGATGATGGGCATTTTTGCGCCGCAGGGAATGAAGCAGGTGGTCATGATGGTCATTTTGCGGTCGCGGTCATTCTCGATGGTGCGGGACGCCATGACGCCGGGCACGCCGCAGCCGGTGCCCACCAGCATGGGGATGAAGCTCTTGCCGGACAGGCCGAACTTGCGGAAGATCCGGTCCATGATGAAGGCGATGCGGGACATATACCCCACATCCTCCAGAATGGAGAGCAGGAAGAACAGCACGAGCATCTGGGGCACAAAGCCCAGCACGGCGCCGACGCCGGCCACAATGCCGTCCACCACCAGGCTGGTCAGCCAGGGGGCGCAGCCGACGCTCTCCATAAAGCCCTGGATCGCGGGGGGAACGATCTCACCAAACAGCACATCGTTGGTCCAGTCGGTGGCCATGGTGCCGATGGAGACCGGGGTGCCGCCCATGGCAATGGCATAAACCGCCGCCATAACCAGCACAAAAATGGGCAGCGCCGCAATGCGGTTGGTGACCACCCGGTCGATGTGGTCGGAAACCGTCAAGTTGCTGGTGCGGGGCTTTTTGTGGACCGCCGCGTTCACCACCTTGTTGATGTAGGCGTAGCGCTGGTTGGTGATGATGCTCTCGGCGTCATCCTCCATCTCCTTCTCGCAGTCCACGATATGGGTCTCGATGTGGTCCAGAAGCGCCTTGTCCAGATGCAGTTCCTGCTGCACTTTCTCATCCCGCTCAAACAGCTTGACGGCGTACCAGCGCAGGAAGCGGGCGTCCACCTGCCCCTGGATGCTCTCCTCGATGTGAGCGATGGCATGTTCCACACTGCCGGTGAACACATGCGGCAGTTCCCCGCTCGTTCCTTTCCGGGCGGCAGCAACCGCCAACTGGGCCGCCTTGTCGGACCCTTCGCCCTTCAGGGCGCTGATCTCCACCGCCTGACAGCCCAGTTGCTGGCTGAGCTTGTGCAGGTCGATCTTGTCGCCGTTTTTGCGCACCAGATCGATCATGTTGACCGCCATCACGACCGGGATGCCCAGTTCGATAAGCTGGGTGGTCAGGTAGAGGTTGCGCTCAATGTTGGTGCCGTCGATGATATTCAGGATGGCGTCCGGCTTTTCCGTGACCAGATATTCCCGGGAAACCACCTCTTCCAGCGTATAGGGAGAGAGCGAATAAATGCCCGGAAGGTCCTGGATCACCACGTCCTTGTTGCCTTTCAGCCGGCCTTCCTTCTTTTCCACCGTAACGCCGGGCCAGTTGCCGACATACTGGCTGGAGCCGGTCAGCGCGTTAAACAGGGTGGTTTTGCCGCTGTTCGGGTTGCCGGCCAGAGCGATCTTGATAGCCATACACATATACCCCTTTTCTTTGTGCTATATCGGCAGGTCAAAAGTTAGCATCCGCTAACTTATCGGCCTGAAATCAGGCGGTTTTGCAACCGCCCTTATACCAGTTCCACCATCTCGGCATCGGCTTTGCGGATGCTGAGCTCATAGCCGCGGATGTTCAGTTCCATCGGGTCGCCCAGCGGCGCCACCTTGCGGACAAACACCTCCACGCCCTTGGTCAGCCCCATATCCATGATACGGCGCCGCACCGGGCCTTCCCCATGGATCTTCGCCACGGTGACTGTCTGCCCGACCTTGGCCTCTTTCAAAGTCTTCATTGCTGAATTCCTCCTCTATGTGTGAATATGCAGACAAATGCTTTCGCACCTGTTTCAGCCAACCATGATCCGGTTTGCCATCACCCGGTCCAGCGCGATCCGGCTGTCCTTGACCTGTACGATCAGGTTGCCGGCGATCTCGCTGACCACCGTGACCTGGGCATCCATCACAAACCCGAGTTCTGCCAGGTGCTGGCGGACTTCGTCTTTGCCGGTGATCTTCTGGATCACGCAGGGAACGCCGGATTTGGCCAACGTGAGCGGCATCATACATCGTCACCTTCTTCTGAATGTTAGTCTCGTCTAACTTTCGGGCGTAAAGCAGGCGGTTAGAAAGACCTAACCGCTTGAACACTTGAAGTTTAACACCACGAGCGAGGAATGTCAAGAGTTTTCCTTGCTTTTTTGGTTAGTTTGTGCTAATCTTTATGTATAGTCAAACAAAGCGAGGTTTTTTTATGAGGATTCACCAATCCGCCGAAGATTATCTGGAAAAAATTTTGATGATCCGGGAAAAGAAAGGCGAAGTTCATTCCATCGACATCGCCAACGAATTGGGGTTTTCGAAGCCGAGCGTGAGCGTGGCCATGAAGAACCTTCGCCAGGCCGGGTATATTTCGATGGACGGCAACGGCGCGATCACCCTGGAACCCCCAGGGTACGAGATCGCCAACCGGATCTACCAGCGCCACAAGCTGCTGACCCGCCTGCTGATCTCGCTGGGGGTCAGCGCCGAGACGGCCGCCCAGGACGCCTGCCGGATCGAGCACGACCTGAGCGTGGAGACCTTTGAAAAACTGCAGGCATACGTCCTGCAGCATTTCCCGGAGGAATAATCCCCCTGTCATCAGAATAATCCAACACAAAACCGGCGCCTGCACGGAGAGAACACAGGCGCCGGTTTTGTGGATTCGGAATGCCTTTTCAAAAGACCGCAAATGGCTGTGACGTTCTTTCAGGCAAGGAAATAGCTAATTTTGTTCGGGCGATCACCAGCTTGCCAGCGCCCGCCCCAGGTCGCGGCAGCGATCCAGCGCCTGATCATCGGGCACTTCGTTGACGATCAGACCTTCGTCACTCTGCAGCACGGCGCCGGCTTCCTGGCAGCGGGCCACCCACTGTTCCATCCATTCGCCGGACCCCCAGCCGTAGGAGCCGAACAGGGCGATCTTTTTGCCGTTCAGACTGCCTTCCACGGCCGAGAACATCGGCTCAAACTCGCCTTCCTCCAGCTGTTCGGCCCCCATGGCCGGGCAGCCGAAGGCGATGACATCATAGGCGGCCACATCCGCCGCGCCGAAATCGGCCGGTGCCAGCAAAACGGCGGAACCGCCGACCCCTTCTGCGATGGCCCGGGCCATCGCCTCGGTGTTGCCGGTGCCGCTCCAATACACGATCGCTACCTTATTCATAAGTATACGCATCCTTTCTGTGGTTCAGAATGGTTCTTCAAACCGCAATGGTCAGCCGGGTGACCGGCGTTCCGCTGCGGTAACAGCGCAGATACACTTCCGTACATTTTCGGAAGCTGGCGAAGCGGGCTTCGGCCTGTATGGGGTCGCCGTACACCTTCCAATACCCTTTGCAGGTATAGTTCTTGCCCTTGTTCACCATAAAGCCGACCACATCCTCCAGCGGATAACCGAGGAAGACGCCGATCTCGTGGGGGAAGGTCTCCTCACAGCAGAGCCGCTTTGACAGATGGCTCAGATGAGCGGCCAGATCCTCCCCTTCCGGGTAGCCGCTGCCCTGCAGGAACCGCAGGACCTCAGGGTCCTGCAGGATCTTTTGCAGGCGCGGCGCACGGTACACATAGATCAGGTGTGCTTTCGTCCGGGTGCAGCTTTTGAGGACCGCGATCTCCACCCCGCGCGGACGGAGTGCGTCCTGCCAGGCGGCGAGGGTCCGGCGCAGGGCGGCGCCGTCAGGCTCCACCCAGCGGAACAGATTGGCCGGTTTCAGCCCTGCCATGACCGGGGCACACTGGGTAACGAACGAGATCCCGAAATCACGCTGCATGGGTAGAGCTCCTTTCTCTCTTTGCGTTGTTGTATCTTTGGGAATGAATCGTTTGCATAGTTAGTTATCGCTAACTTCCTGGGAGTAAAAAATATCCGCACTGCCGGGCGATACAAGCGGGAAAAAAGGCCAGCCGCAGCGGAACTGCCGGCGAGGTTTTGACCATGTCAAAGGCTGCCTGCCAGTCCGCCGCCCCCCTGCCCTGCAAGGCACAAAGCCGAACAGGACAGCCGGACCGCGCGGCGGACCTTTGCCTGTACGGAACCGCTCTTTCGGCGGAAGGGAGAGCGTGTCGGTTAGTTATTGCTAACCTCGATGAGCTCACTATACCACAGCCATCCTGCTTTGTCAACCCCCTTTTTCAAATATCCGACGAAAATAATAGGATATTAGGCCGTCGAAAAAGTCCAAAACCGTCGCCGTCGGCGGACAATCTCCGGCCTAAGAGCCGGGCCTGCGGCCCGGTTGGCCTCCGAAACGCAGCTGCGGGCGCAGTGCGCCGAAGACGGTGACGCCACCAGGAAATTTTATGGCAAATTGTGTGCGAGGAACGAAGTGGCGAGTGCGCGATTTGCCGTAAAATTTAGTCGAAGGAGATACACGAGGGGCAAGGAACTCGACACGCTATAGGATATAGGTTTCCTCATGTCTGGCCGTCTCCCCGGCCTTCCGGCAGCGGCGCCAGCGGGCCGGGTGTTGTGATATCGGCCAGGAACACATAGCGCACCGTGCATCTCACAGCCTCTCCGTCGCTCTGCGTATGGCAGTCCTCCTCTTCCAGCCGGGCGTCCGGGAACTCCGCCAGCAGCTGTTGGCGACAGCTGCGGCGCGCCAGCGCCGCAGCCGCCTTTTCCGAATAGACCAGCTCGCGCTCTGCCTTTTCCCAGGTCTCAGTCCGTCTGGCACAGGCCGGAAGGGCGATCTGCCCCAGCCGAAGCGGCTGCCAGTCCACCGTTTGCAGATTATCGGCAGCGGGCTCCTGCGTCCCGGCGGCCAGCGTCTGTCCCAGCAGGTACCACTCCGTCTGTTGGCTGTGCGCCCCCGTAAGCATCCGGACGGTCTGCCGCAGACGCCACCGGGCGGTGTAGGTCTTTTCGACCCGGGCCACCACCCGCCCGGCCGCTCCCTGTACCACCGGGTCCCCCGACCGGTCCGCCTTCTGCCCGTTGACAAGGAGCTGCCCGACCGCCACATACTGCCCCGGCTGGACCGCCGTGAAGCCGCCCTCCAGTTCAACGGCGACCACCTGCCCTCCCGCGGCGGCGTACAGCGCCCCGGGCTCGGCCGGCTGCTGCACCGTTTGGATCTCGCTGCGGGTGTGCTCCAGCACCAACCGCCCGTCCAGGAAATTCAGGCTGATCCAGCCCTGGGTATCCAGCTGGCGGGTCAGCGCCTGTTGGGCGGTGCGCAGCTGCGCCTCGCTCAGCCGTGCGCCTTCCCAGATCCCCTGTTCCGCCAACGCCAGGCGGAAAGCCTGCGCCTCCTCCGGTTCCAGGGCGGAAAAGTCAATGCTCCATACATATCGCGTCAAAACCAGCTGCAGCACAAGGAACAAGACCAGCCCGGCGATCAGCCCGGGGCGGCGGGCAACGCCCTCCAGCCGGCGGCCGGGCCCCGCCCGATCCACCAGTTCCGGGGTCCATCCGCCCTGCCGGGCCAGGCCCTGGAATCGGGCCCACTCATGGCCGCTGATCCGGGCCTGATAGCCGTCCCCGGTGCAGTGGACGCGGGAAAGATGGATGCCGGCGCGTACCGAGGCCGACAACAGGCCGCGGGCGCGGGGGCCGCGGATTCGGACATCCAGCCGGTCGGCTGCCATTATGTTTTTGTGCCGCATACCTCCATCCCCTTCCATTTTCCGGCAAACTCGATGCGCTGGATCTGACCGGATGCGATCAGCCGGCGATTGCTCAGGGATTCTATTTGCAGGGCATCCCCATACAATGTAATGATCGCAGACCCCATATCCAGGCACAGCTTCTGGGGGGTAAAGTCCAGGACCCGCCGGCAGCCGTCGGTAACAACCCGGCCGCCCCGCACCACCAGGTCCGGCAGCCGGTAAAATCCGGGTGCCGGCTGGCCGAACAGCCGGACCGGGGCCTGCTTTTCGGTTTTCCGCCTGGATGTTCTCTTCATCCCCATCCCCCCTCTCTGGCTGCGTCACCCCAAATATATAGCAAAGAAGGCATGGTTATGATTCAGCCCCGCCATTTCCGGGCCGCCGTCGCCCTGTGTCTGGGCCTTTTGGTGCTGACCGACCCCGAAAGCGCCGCCGAAGGAGCCCGCCAGGGTCTTGCCGTCTGCCTGCAGACGGTTCTGCCGGCCCTCTTCCCCTTTTTTGTCCTCTGCGGTTGGCTGACGGCGAATCTGTCCGCCCGCGGTTTCGCCGCGGCGCTGGGCACAGCCTGGCTGGGCGGGTATGCGGTCTGTGCGCAAAACCTTGCTGCCCTGCAAAAACGGCAGGCTCTCACCCCCAGGCAGGCCCAGCTGCTGCTCACGGCCGGGTGCTGTTCCAGTCCCGGCTTCGTCATCGGCTGTGTCGGCGGGCAGCTGCTGGGGTCGGTTCGGCTGGGGGTGTTCCTGTACGGCCTGCAGCTGGCCGCCAACCTGCTGTGCGCCGCCGCGGTCGCACTGTGGCTGCGTCCGGAAAAAGCCCCGCCCCGTCAGGTCCCCCCGGCGATGACGCCGCCTCGGGCCGGGGGCGGCAGCTTTTCGGCAGCGCTGGACCAGGCGGTGAACAGCTGCCTGGCTGTGTGCGGCTGCGTTCTTTTCTTTCGCATTGTGTACTGTACCCTCGCCCCGCTGCTGCCGGCCGGGCTGCGGCCCTTCGTCAGCGCCTTGCTGGAGATCAGCGCCGGCTGCACTGATTTCGCCGCCCGCGGCGGCGCGGCGGCGTTGTACGGCTGCTGCCTGTGTTTGAGCGTTCTGGGGCTTTCGGTCTTTGTGCAGCTGCACACCTTTTTGGGTGATGCCATTCGCTGGGACTGCTTTGTCCTGACCCGGCTGCTGCATGCGGGGATCTTTCTGGGTACGGTCCGCCTTCTGGTTCCCTTTTTGCCGGGCAGCGCCGCCGTCTATTCCAGCCTGGCGCCGCGGGTCATCCCGATGAACCGACTGCCGCCGGACACGGCGGTCCTCATCTTTCTGTTTTTCTGTGCCGTTCTTTACAAAGGTCGGGAAAAACTCTATAATAAAAGGCAGAAATGCCTGCATCGACAGGCACACTTTTTTGTGGGGCGAAATCTGCCGAAGTAAAAAAGGAGTTTGCGCGGCTTTGCCTCGGCAGGCCCACTTCTTTCAAAGGGCAAAGGGCAAACGGCCGCCCACCCAGGCCCCGAAATGACCGATACGCAGCGCGCCCCGGCATGGAAACGGGTGCAGGAGGGAATGCTAATGTTCAAAAAGCCGATGTACGGCAGCAAAATCAGCCCGGCCTGCGCCTACTGCGCCCACGGGAGCCCGGCGGCGGACAACCGCATGGTCCTGTGCAAGCAGCGGGGCGTTGTTTCCCCCTACTATTGCTGCAAAAAGTTTGTCTATGACCCGCTGATGCGCACACCGCGGCGCCAGGAGCTGCCCCACTTCGACCCCGGCGACTTCAGCCTGGAAGACTGAACCGCCCCCGCACTTCCCAACAGACAGGAGAGAGAACATGCCAAAGCGTCCCCATCCCCCGATCATCCGCAAGCCTTTGCAGGAAGCATGGCGCAGCAAGCGCAGCGTGATGATCGTCTATTTCATCCTGCGCCTGTCGGTGCTGCTGGTCATGGTGGCCCAGGCGTTCAATGGAAACTTCGAAAACGTCTTCCTCTGTGTTTTGGTGCTGATCCTCTTCACCATCCCGACCTTTCTGGAGCAGCGCCTGTCCATAGATCTGCCCAACACCCTGGAGATCATCATTCTGCTGTTCATCTATGCCGCCGAGATCCTGGGGGAGATCCGCGCCTTCTATGTCACCTTCCCCTACTGGGACACCATTCTCCACACGCTGAACGGGTTTCTCTGCGCGGCGGTCGGCTTCTCGCTGCTGGACCTGCTCAACCGGGAGGAGCGCGTCACCTTCAGCCTGTCTCCGCTGTATCTGGCGGTGGTCGCCTTCTGCTTTTCCATGACCATCGGCGTGCTGTGGGAATTTTTTGAATGTGTGATGGACCAGCTCTTTTACCTGGATATGCAAAAGGACACCATCATCCGCGAAATCGGCAGCATCAACCTGGACCCCACCGGCGGCAACACGCCGATCCGGCTAAGGGACATCACCGATGTGATCGTGGTGCAGGGGTCCGGCGCCCAGACTTCGCTGGGGCTGGGCGGTTATCTGGACATCGGCCTGCTGGATACCATGGAAGATCTGTTCGTCAACTTTGTGGGGGCGTTCGTCTTTTCCATCATCGGCTATTTTTATGTTCGCAGCCGCGGGCAGAACAAGTTTGCCCGGCGTTTTATCCCCACCGTGCTGGATGCCGTGGAACCGGCGCAGAAAGCCCCCGGCCCGCAGCCGGAGAGCCTTCCTGCAAACGAACCGGCCCGCCCGGGGGAGGCACGCGGAGCTGCCAACAAAAAGGAGAGAGACACATGACGTATCAGCAAGTGATCCAGCAGGCACGCGGCCAGATGGGCCCCTGCAAGGCCTGCCCGGTCTGTGACGGCAAGGGCTGCCGGGGCACCATCCCCGGTCCCGGGGCCAAGGGCATCGGCGACACCGCCATCCGCAACTACAATGCCTGGCAGGCGGTCCGCCTGAACATGGACACCATCTGCGCATCCGGACAGCCCGATACCCGCTGCAGCCTGCTCGGGCAGCAGTTTTCCCTGCCCGTTTTTGCCGGCCCGGTGGGGGCGGTACAGCTGCATTACGGCCAGAAATACAACGACATCGACTACAATGACATTCTGGTTCCCGCCTGCCGGGAAGCCGGCATCCTGGCGTTCACCGGCGACGGCGCCGACCCTGCGGTCATGGTGGCCGCCTGCGGTGCGGTGAAACAGTGCGGCGGGTTCGGCATTCCCACCGTCAAGCCTTGGGACGCCGCCACCATCGCCGAGAAGATGGCCCTGGTGCGAGATGCCCGGGCCCTGGCTGTGGCGATGGACATTGATGCGGCCGGACTGCCTTTCCTGAAAAGCCACGTCCCCCCTGCCGGCAGCAAGACGGTGGCCGAACTGAGGGAGATCATCGCCGCGGCGGGCGTTCCCTTCCTGATCAAGGGGATCATGACGGTGCGCGGTGCGCAAAAGGCGCTGGAAGCCGGCGCGGCCGGGATCGTGGTGTCCAACCACGGCGGCCGTGTGCTGGACGGCACCCCCGCCACGGCCGAAGTGCTGCCCGAGATCGCGGCGGCGGTGGGCGGGCGCGCCCTTGTACTGGTGGACGGGGGCATCCGCACCGGCCTGGATGTGTTCCGTGCGCTGGCGCTGGGGGCCGACGCTGTGCTGATCGCCCGGCCTTTCGTCACCGCCGTCTACGGTGCAGGCGCCGACGGCGTTCGCGCCTATGTGGCGCAGCTGCAGGCCGAGCTTGCGGATGCGATGTCCATGTGCGGCGCCCGCAGCCTGGCGGACATCAGCCGGGATATGGTGCGGCTGTAACCCCTGCCCCCTTCATAATCGCATACATAAAGCGGGACGGCATAGCAACGCTATGCCGTCCCGCTTTATCTGTTTCCGGCTGCGCCGACCGAAGGTCGGACGCTCACTTTTTCTCGCCGAAGCGATACTCCGTTCCTTCGCGCAGGCGCTGGATGTTGGAGCGGTGCATGTAGATGACCATGGCCGCCATGATGACGCTGCACACGGCGATGTAGATGACGGTGGGCGCGTTGGCCCCCCGCCAGACCCAGTAGCAGATGGTCAGCACCGGATAGACCGCCGCAATGATGATGCTGCCCAGCGACACGATGCGGGTGAAGGCAAACTCGATCAGGAAAATCACGAGCAGGGCCAGAAAGACCAGCGGCTGCAGCGCCAGGATAGCGCCGCCGCACACAAGAACCCCCTTGCCGCCCTTGAAGTGGAACCAGATGGGCTTTGTATGGCCGATCGCCGCAAAGATCGCCGCCAGATACGCACCGCAGGCCGGGTCCCACCCGGGGGCCAGCAGACCGAACACCCATTCCCCGATCAAAACCGCCGCCGCACCTTTTGCCACATCGCCGATGGCGGTGGCCGCCCCGGCCACCTTGCCGTAAGTACGCAGCATGTTGGTCATGCCGGCGCTGCCGCTGCCGTGGGTGCGCACATCATCGTGAAAGAACAGCTTCGAGATCAGGATACCAAAAACCACACTGCCGCACAGATACCCTTCCAGAGCGGCAAGCAGGCTGGCCAATACCAGTTGGATCGACATGATGATTCCTCCCTTGTTGTGTCAGCGTGCGGAGCCGTCCCCGTGTTCCCGCACCAGCATCCGGATGGGGGTGCCTGTCAGGCCGAAATTCTCCCGGATCTGATTTTCGATGTACCGCTGATACGAGAAATGGAACAGCGCCCGCTGGTTCACAAAGCACACGAATGTCGGCGGCCGGGTGGAACTCTGGGTGATGTAGA
Source organism: Candidatus Gemmiger stercoravium (assembly GCA_019119835.1). Classification (GTDB taxonomy): domain Bacteria; phylum Bacillota; class Clostridia; order Oscillospirales; family Ruminococcaceae; genus Gemmiger; species Gemmiger stercoravium. Next base: position 21,261 of record DWWE01000094.1, read on the forward strand.
AGATCTTCAGCCGCTTGCCCTTGTCGGAGGGCGGCTGCACCCGGGCCGTGGCGCGGGCCAGCATCTCGTTCAGGGCGCCGGTGGGGATGCGGGTGCCGTTCTGGACATCCACATAATGGATCGTCTCGAACAGTTTATCAAGCCGCTGACCGGTTTTGGCGCTGATGAAAAGGATGGGCGCATAGGACATGAAGCTGAAGGATTCTTCCAGTTCCTTGCGCATCCGGTCCATGGTATAGCTGTCCTTTTCGACGGCGTCCCACTTGTTGACCGCAATGATGCAGGCTTTCCCCTGTTCGTGGGCGTAGCCGGCCACTTTGGAATCCTGCTCGGTAAAGCCGACGGTTGCGTCGATCATGATCACGCACACCCGGCTGCGCTCCACCGCAGCCAGGCTGCGCAGAACGCTGAACCGCTCGACCCCGCTTTCCACCTTGCCCTTTTTGCGCAGGCCGGCGGTGTCGGTAAAGATGAACTTGCCGTACTGGTTCTCCACCTCGGTGTCGATGGCGTCCCGCGTGGTGCCGGCCTCGTTGGCCACAATCAGCCGCTCTTCCCCGAGGATGCGGTTGATCAGGCTGGATTTGCCCACATTGGGCCGGCCGATCACCGCCACCGGGATGCGGTCGTCCTCTTCCTCGTCTTCCTCTTCAAACTGCAGGTGGGCGCATACGGCATCCAGCAGGTCGCCGGTTCCGTGCCCGTGTACGCCGGACACCGGGACCAGATCCCCCAGCCCCAGGGCATAAAAATCATAGAGTTCCATGGGCGGTTCGCCGACGGCGTCGCATTTGTTGACCGCCAGCACCACCGGCTTGCCGCTGCGCATCAGCATACCGGCGATCTCCCGGTCCTGGGGCGTCACGCCGGCCCGCAGGTCGGCCACCATGATGATGCAGTCGGCCGAGTCGATGGCGATTTGCGCCTGCTGGCGCATGTGCAAAAGCAGGCCGTCGTCAATATGCGGTTCAATGCCGCCGGTATCCACCAGAAGAAACTTATGCCCGCTCCACTCGCAGTCGCTGAAAATGCGGTCGCGGGTAACGCCAGGGGTGTCCTCCACGATCGCAATGCGCTGCCCCGTCAGCTTGTTGAAGATGGTGGATTTACCCACGTTGGGCCGGCCGACAATGGCCACGATCGGTTTTGCCATGTGGTCAGGTCCTCCTTTCCTGGTACAGAGAGTGTTACCGGGGCGCCCCCGGTGCGTGTGTCTTCAAGATCCGGGTCCCCAGATAAGCGCGGCAGCAGCCGGCGCCGTCCGAAGGGATCACGACCACACGGCAGCCCAGCGCCTGTCCCAGCTGGGGCAGGGTCACATCGTCAAGGAAGCGGTCTTCCTCGTCCTGCAGCATCACCTGGGGCACCGCCAGCAGTCGGCTTTGCAGCTTGTCCCGGCACTGGTCGATGATGTCGGTGCCGGTCACAAGGCCTGCCACGCTCACATTTCCGCCAAAGAAGCGGTTCTCGATCGGATGTACGGTGATCTTGACCTGGGGGAAGCGTTCGGTGGCGCGCCGGGCCATCGCCTCGATGAGCGGGGCGGCCAGCGTGCCGGTGACAACATCCAGCTTGCGGGGAATAACCAGCTGACGCGGCCGCTGCAGTTCCTCCAGAAAAGTGTCATGGTAGCGCCGCCACATCCCGACGCCGTCCTCCAGCTGGGCAAAGTCGTCATAAAAATCGGCCGGCGGGATCGGCCGCCCTGCCGTCAGATACCATTCGTCGCTGGGGTAGACGATGCTGCGCCCGTACTGCTCGCGGCAGCGGCGGCTGTAGGATTCAAGGATGTCCAGCGTCTGCGCCGCGCTCTGCGCGTCGTAGGCGGTCAGCTTGAACAGCTTGTCCCGATAGTCGGTCAGGCCGGCGGGCACCACGGCGATGCTGCCGACCTGCGGGCTCAGCGCCAGCAGATCGTCCAACGTCCGGCGCAGTTCCGCCCCGTCGTTGACGCCGCGGCACAGCACCAGCTGGCAGTTCATTTCGATGCCGCCTTTGGCGAACACATCCAGATAGCGCAGCGTTTCGGCCGCCCGCTTGTTGGCCATCATCCGGACCCGGAGTTCCGGGTTGGTGGTGTGGACCGAAATGAAGATCGGGCTGATGTGCATCTTGACGATGCGCTCCACCTCCCGGTCGCTGAGGTTGGTCATCGTGATGTAGTTGCCGTACAGGAAGGACAGCCGCTCATCATCATCCTTGAAATACAGCGGGTCCCGCATGCCCGGGGGAAGCTGATCGATGAAGCAGAACATGCAGTGGTTGTCACAGCTGTGCTTTTCGTCCGCCAGATAGGTCTTGAAATCGCAGCCGAAGGGCTCGTACTCGGCCTTTTCCACCTGCAGTGTGCGCTGGGTCCCCTGCTGGCAGATCGTCAGGGAAAAGCTGGCCGCAGCCGTATAAAACTGATAGTCCAGCGCATCCCCCAGCGGGTTGCCGTCGATGGAAAGCAGCCGACAGCCGGGTTCCAGCCCCAGGCGCTGGGCCACGGAACCCGGCTCGACAGTCTGCACGGTAAGCGCCATAGCGTTTTCTCCTTTCGGTATTCTGCCGGGGCATTCCTATGGATAGTATACCATGAAGCCGGAAAAAATGGTACCCCGGCCCGCACAAAAGCCCGGCCCGGCCGCCTTGGGGGCAAAGAAAAAAGAGAGGGCACAGCGGCCCCCTCCCTTTCTTTGATTGAAAACTCCGCTCAGGCTTCCTTGCTGACCTTCACGACTTCGCGGCCCTTGTAATAGCCGCATTTGCCACAAACCTGATGGGGCACCTTCAGCTCGCCGCACTGAGGACATTTCACCAGCGTAGGGGCTTCCAGCTTCCAGACATTGGAGCGGCGCTTGTCACGACGGGCTTTGGACTGTTTTCTCTTGGGTACTGCCATTTTATAGCACCTCCTTGGTGAAATTTCAACTAAGCAGTTGTTTTAATATGCTAAGCCTCGCGTCCACAGGCGCGGAATTCTCCGCAGGGCGGCAAGTACATCCGTCCGCCTTCTTTTTCCCGCAGATGGGGCATAGGCCAAGGCAATCGGGGCTGCACAACAGCACCCGGGGAACTTCAAAGATCAGTTCCTGATACACAAGTTCCCGTACATCCAGGCATCCTTCGGCATCCATAGGCAATTCAAAATCCGGGTCGTCCAGGTCCCGCATCCGCACCAGATACTCCCGGGTAAAATCATAGGATTCCGTCACCGGGGCGAGGCAGCGGGCGCATTCCCCTTCCACCTGGGCCTGAACATGCAAAGACATCGCCGCGCCTTCCTCGGTCGGTTCGGCGGTGAATGTGCATTCTGCAGGCTGCAAAACGCGGAAATCGCCAAACTCATCTTCCGAAAAAGTCACAGAAAACTGCGTCTTATAGGCTGTTTTTGCGTTTTGCAGGAAGTTTTTCAGATCAAATTGCATACTTCACCTCAAAAGGTTGCCTATCTAGTATACACAAGATGCCCTGGCTTGTCAACAAAAATATTTGAAAAAGCGCAGCAATTTGCCGGTTTTTTTGAAATATTCTGCGCCATGCGCACAAAACGGACGCAAAAGCCTTCCTTCCCTTGTATTATGACAGCCCGCCGCCCGGTTTGTCAAGCCTGTCCGCGCCGGTCCGGTAGACGCAGGTCCGGTTGTGTGCTATGATAAGGACAGGTTTTCCCCCACCGGGGCAAGGAGATGGACTGTACATGGAGTATGATCGTTCCCCCCGCGCCATCCGCATCCGCGGGGCACGGGTACACAATCTGAAAAATATCAGTGTGGACATTCCGCTGAACCGGATCGTCGGCATTGCCGGGGTATCCGGTTCAGGCAAATCCTCCCTGGCGCTGGGGGTCGTGTACGCCGAAGGGTCACGGCGGTATCTGGACGCCCTGTCCACCTACACAAGACGGCGGATGACCCAGGCTGCCAAGGCCGATGTGGACGAGGTGCTCTATGTGCCGGCGGCTCTGGCCCTGCATCAGCGCCCGGGGGTGCCCGGCATCCGCAGCACCTTTGGCACCGGCACCGAGCTGCTGAACAATCTGCGGCTGATGTTTTCCCGCCTGGCCAGCCATCGCTGCCCCAACGGGCATTATGTGGCGCCCTCGCTGGCGGTGGCCGCCGAGCAGGAACTGGTCTGCCCCACCTGCGGGGCCCGCTTTTATGCGCCCGGCGCCGAGGCACTGGCCTTCAACAGCCAGGGAGCCTGCCGCCGCTGCGGCGGGACCGGCGTGGTCCGCACCGTGGACCGATCCACCCTGGTGCCGGACGAATCCCTGAGCATCGACGAGGGCGCCGTGGCGCCCTGGAATTCCCTGATGTGGTCGCTGATGACCGACGTATGTCGGGCAATGGGGGTCCGGACCGACCTGCCCTTCCGGGAACTGAGCGACAAGGAAAAGGACATCGTCTATAACGGACCGGCCGTGAAAAAGCACATCCTGTACCGGGCCAAGAATTCCGAGCAGGCCACCGAACTGGATTTCACCTATTACAACGCCGTCTACACGGTGGAAAACGCCCTGGCGAAGGTCAAGGACGAGAAGGGCATGAAACGGGTGGAAAAATTCCTGCGGGAAGATGTATGCCCTGACTGCGGCGGCACCCGGCTTTCGGCGCAGGCCCGAGCCCCCAGGCTGCGGGGAATCAGCCTGGATGAAGCCTGCCGGATGACGCTGGAGGCGCTGACCGTATGGGTCGCCGGGGTGCCGGCTTCCCTGCCGGCTGCGATGCAGCCCATGGCCCGGAGCATCTGCGATTCTTTCCAGACCGTCGCCCGCCGCCTGATGGATCTGGGGCTCGGTTACCTGACGCTGGACCGGGCCGCCTCCACCCTCTCCACCGGGGAGCGCCAGCGGATGCAGCTGGCACGGGCGGTGCGCAACCGCACCACCGGGGTGCTGTATGTGCTGGACGAGCCCTCCATCGGGCTGCACCCTTCCAACATCGAAGGGCTGAACGCCGTGATGCGGGATCTGGTGGCGGACGGCAACACCGTGCTGCTGGTGGACCATGACACCCAGGTGCTCCGCCAGGCGGACTGGGTGATCGAAATGGGCCCGAAAGCCGGGGCCGACGGCGGCCGAGTGGTCGCCCAGGGAACGGTACCGGCGCTGGCTCAGGACCCGCAGTCGCTGATCGGGCCCTTCCTGCGCACCGGACAAAATCCGCCCCGCCTGCGCCCTGCCCGCCCGCGCCAAGCGCTGTTTGCAGACGGGTGCATCCGGATGGCCACCGACGCCATCCACACCGTAAAGCCCCTGACGGTGGAGATCCCCAAGGGGGCCTTGACCGTCGTGACCGGTGTGTCCGGGTCGGGCAAGACGACGCTGGTGCTGGAAAGCCTGGTCCCCGGGCTGCAGGCCCGCATCGACGGGCGTCCGCTGCCGGGACATCTGCGCGGCTTGGATGCGCCGGGCATCCAGCATGTCAAGCTGATCGACGCCACCCCCATCGGCATCAACATCCGCTCCACCGTGGCCACCTATGCCAACGTACACGACGAACTGCGCAAGGTGTTTGCCCGGACGCCGGCAGCCAGGGCGGCCGGCTACAAGGCCGGGGATTTTTCCTACAACACCGGCCGGCTGCGCTGCCCGGTCTGTGACGGGACCGGCGCCATCAGCCTGGATGTGCAGTTCCTGCCCGATGTGGACATTCCCTGCCCGGAATGCCGCGGTTCCCGCTACGACAAGCCGGCCGCCCGCATCCGGTACGAAAGCCGTTCGGGGGCGTCGTTTACGCTGCCGCAGCTTATGGAGATGGACATACACACCGCCCTGGAAGCCTGTTCCGACTGGAAGGTCGTGACCCAGCGGCTGCAGGTCCTGCAGGACCTGGGGCTCGGCTACCTGACGTTGGGAGAAGCCACCCCCAGCCTTTCGGGCGGGGAGGCCCAGCGGCTGAAACTGGCCAGCGAGATGGGCCGCAGCCAGGCGGACAGCGTTTTCGTGTTCGACGAGCCGACCATCGGCCTGCACCCGCTGGACGTGCAGACCCTGCTGCGGGTGTTCCAGACCCTGATCGACGCCGGCGCCACCGTGCTGGTGATCGAACACGACCTGGACGTGATCCGCAACGCCGATTACCTGATCGACATGGGCCCCGGCGGCGGCGAGTCCGGCGGGCGGGTGGTGGCCGCCGGCACCCCGGACGAGGTGGCGGCTTGTGCGGACAGCCTGACCGGCCGGTATCTGCACTGAAAAAGCAAGACCGTTTTTGCGCACGCAGCGGCAAAAGCGGTCTTGCTTTTTTGCTTGTATCAGGCCGGATCAGACCTGATGGTTTGCGATCCAGTCGTGGATGGTGGCGGAAAGCGCCGTCAGACTGCCCGGGGTGAAGGGCACCTTCATGCCGGCGCTCTGCGCCAGCTGGGCATAGGTGGCGGTGCCGGCCAGGCGGGTCAGTTTCAGGTACCGCTGCCAGGCGTCGGCGTGATCCTGCAGGCTGGCGGTGAAGAACTGCAGGGCGATCACCGTGGCCAGGCAGTAATCAATGTAATAGAACGGACATTCGTAGATATGCAGCTGGCGCTGCCAGCCGGCGCCGCGGCCGTAGAACGGCAGGTCCCCGAAATCGTTCCAGGGGCGGTACTTTTCCTCCAGCTTGCGCCAGACTTCATTGCGCTGTTCGGGGCTCAGGTCCGGCTGCTGGTAGGCAATATGCTGGAACTCATCCACCATGCACCCGTAGGGCAGGAAGAGGAAGCTGTCCTCGGTGTGGAACAGTTCGTACTTGTCCGTGTCCGGGCCAAAGAACAGCCCGTGCCAGGGGGCGGTCAGGAACTCCATCGACATGGAATGAATCTCGGCGCTCTCCATGCCGGGGCACTGCAGTTCCTCCGGCAGATCGGTGCGGGCGGCCAGGTATGCCTCAAAGGCGTGGCCGCATTCATGGGTCAGCACGTCCACATCCCCGGCTGTCCCGTTCCAGTTGGCAAAGATAAAGGGGGTTTTGTGGTCCGGGATGATCTCCTCATACCCGCCGCTCATCTTGCCCGGCCGGCTCATCACATCAAACATCTCGTTGTCCTGCATGAAGTCGATGAATTCGCCGGTCTCGGGGCTCAGTTCATGGTACATCGTCCGCGCCCGCTCCATCAGCTCCTCATAGCTGCCATGGGGCACGGGGCTGCCGTCGGCAAAGGTCAGTTCTCCGTCCCAGAACATCGGATGCTCCAGGCCGACCCGTTTGGCCCGCATTGCCATCACGTCCCGCAGCATCGGCACCACATGGTCCGCCACCTCCTGCCGGAACGCGGCCACTTCCCGGGGGCCGTAGCCGATGCGATTCATCCGGATGTAGCTCAGCTCGCTGTAATCCCGGTACCCCAGGATGCGGGCCTGCTCGTTGCGGTTTTTGACCAGTTTGTCGTAGATGGAGTCGAACTCCTCCCGGTGGGCGTCAAAGTAGGAGGCTTCCGCCTCATAGGCAGCCCGGCGGATCGAGCGGTCCAGGCTCTGCTTGTACAGCATCAGCTGCGGAATGGTCAGCTGCTTGCCGTCCAGTTCCACCAGCGCGCCGCCGTACAGCTTCTGGTAGGCGCTGACCAGGGCGTTTTCCTCTTTCTGCAGGTCGATGACCCGCTCATCCATGGAGCGGACCCGGTTTTCCAGCGTCGGCAGAATGATGGAACCGAACGCAGCTTCCAGCGCCCGACTGTGGGGGTTGGCCAGCAGCGCCCTGGCGATCTCCACCTCCGCGTTGGCCACCGAAGGTCCGTTTTCATCAAACCAGTCCTGTTCCGCCGTCCAGCGGGCGTCGCGGGTGTCCTGGGTATAGTGGATGTTGGCCAGCACCTGCGCCGTGCGGTAATGGGCCAGGCAGGCGTTTTCCTCCCGGTACAGGCGGACCAGCGCTTCCCCGCTGTCTGCCTTGCGGATCTTTTCGGCATAGGCCGCACAGTCCGCCAGCACCTGCGCAAGGTCCGGCCGAACATAGGGCATTTCAGAAAATTTCATGCAAACAGAACTCCTTTCCTTATCTGCTTCCAACAGCATAGCACATTTTTGCCGGAAAGGAAAGCGCCGCTTTGGCTGGTCAAGCCCCGCAAAGTGTGTTACAATAAGACCGCTGAATTTTGTGCAAAGGAGGACCCTGTATGCCGAGCCGAAGCGAATCCCGGCGCAACACCCTTTTGTTTGTCTGCGGCGGTCTTCTCGGAATCGCTGCCTTTCTGCTGGTCTTCGGCCCGGCACCGCTGGATTTCACCAACGACGCCTTCTGCCGCGGCGGCTATATTGAAAAGGACATCCAGCAGCACTATGCCGGCTGGCTGTTCTACCGCCAAAGCCCGCTCCGGTTCCCCATGTGCATTGCCGAGTCGGTCAACTGGCCCGCAGGGCTCAGCGTGGCCTACACCGACTCCATCCCGCTGTTCGCGGCCTTTTTCCGGCTGCTCTCCCCCCTGCTGCCCGGGACCTTCCAGTATTTCGGCTGGTTCACCCTGCTCTGTCTGTTCCTGCAGGGCGGGTTCGGCGCCCTGCTGCTGGGTTTGTTTGCCAAGGGGAAGGTCCTGCCGCTGGTCGGCGATCTGGTCTTTGTTTTCAGCCCGGTTCTGTGGGAACGGGCGCTGCGCCACACCTCGCTGGCCGCCCAGTTCTTGCTGCTGGGGGCGCTGTACTACTATTTCCGCAGCGGGCGGGAGGGCCGCTTTGCCTACGGCGGGTTGTTCCTGCTCAACGTGCTGACCATCACCATCCACCCGTATTTCGTGCCCATGACCTACGCCGTCACGCTGGCCATGGTGTTGCGGCATTCCTGGCGCAGCCGGCGGCCGCTGCGGCCCCTGGGCTGGCTGGCCTGCAATCTGGCCGCCACGGTGGCGGCCGGGTGGGCGTTCGGCCTGTTTTACGGCACCGCCACCGGCGGCAGCGACGCCCTGTACGGTTACTTCGGCATGAACCTCAACAGCCTGTGGAACCCGGCCGGGGTCAACGGGGTGGACTGGAGCCTGTTCCTGCCCACCCAGAACCAGGTGGGCGGCAACTACGACGCGTTCGCCTATCTCGGGCTGGGGGTGCTGGCCGGCCTGGCCGCAGGCGGGGGCGGTCTGGCCCTGCTGCGGCAGCTCCATCCGTTTGCCCTGCTGCGCCGCCACGGGGCACTGGCCGCCGTCTGCCTGCTGCTCACTCTGTTCGCCGTCAGCCATACCATTACGGCCAACGGCGCCACGCTGGCGGTGCTTCCCCTGCCGGGGCAGCTGATCCGGCTGTTTTCGGTCTTTCGTTCCAGCGGACGGATGTTCTGGCCTGCCTATTATCTGTTGCTGCTTCTCGCCTTTGTCTGGCTGTGCCGTCTGGGCCGCGCCCGGAAAGCGCTTTTGCTGACCCTTGTGGGGGCGATGGCCGCCCTGCAGCTGCTGGACCTGAGCCCCGGCTTACTTCAGCGCGGCCAGGCGTTCCGGCAAGCCGAACAGCAGCCGGCTTTCCCCTCGGCGCTTACCAGCACCTTCTGGCAGGAGGCTGCGGGCCGGTACGAGCATTTGGTCTCGCTGGATACCCTGCAGTATGACGGGCTTCACCTCGCCCTGTATGCCGCCGACAACGGCATGACCACCAGCGACCCCTTTGCTGCCCGGTATGACGCCGAAGCCCTGGCCGCCCAGCAGCAGCAACTGCTGGAAGAACTGGCCCAGGGCATTCTGCGGGAGGATACGCTCTACCTGTTTGCCGTGGAGGGCAACTTCCTGCAGGCGGTGGAGCCGGTCAAGGACAGCGGCGCCTGGTGCGGGCGTATCGAGACGGAGGGCGGCAGCTGGTATGTGATCGCCCCCGGCATGGCCGGGACCGCCCTGGACGAGAGCTGCACCCCCTACGGGCTGGAGTATCCGCTGCGCATCGCAGACTACACAGACGGCCTGTGGAACCGCGGTGTGCTGGACAGCGACCGGCGGGTGGTCTGCATGGCGGATTCCCCCTTTGCCCGCGCAAAGCTGGAGGGCGCCTGTTACCTTTGCGCCGGTGGGCAGGAGTACGAGATCCTGCAGGTGGATGACAGTGACCCCGGCTGGCTGATGATCACCCTGGACATTCCCGACGCCACCGTTTTGTGGGGCCAAGAATTGGAGACAAAACCATGCAAGAATTGAAGGTAAAAAGCCTGCTGCCCGTCCGGCTGGACAAGTATCTGCAGCAGCAGTTCCCCGCCCTCGGTCTCGGGCGGCTCAACAAGGCGCTGCGGGAAAATAAGATCAAACTCAACGGCAAAAAGCAACCGCTTTCCACCCGGGTGCAGAACGGGGATACCATCCGTTTGTTCCTCACCGATGAGCAGCTGGGCCTGACCGCCCCGGCCGGGCCGGAGTTTCTCTCGGCCCGCGCCCCGGCCGACCTTGTCTATGAGACCGATGACCTGCTGATTGCCAACAAGCCGGCCGGCGTGCCGGTGGACGGCGACGGCCCCGACACCCTTTGCAACCGGGTGATGCGCCGGCTGTATGAGGAAGGCCGGCTGCCGGCGGACGGGTATCCCCGCCTTTGCCACCGGCTGGACACCGGCACCAGCGGCCTTGTGCTGCTGGCCAAAAACGCCGAGACCGAGCGGTTCCTGACCGGACTGATCCGGGAACGTCGCCTGCGCAAGACCTATCTCTGCGTCACCTTCGGGCGGCCCGAGCCGCCGGCAGCCACCCTCCGGGATTATCTTTGCAAGGATGCCGAAAAGGGGCTGGTCCGCGTGTATCCCTCGCCCCGGCCGGGCGCACGGGAGATCATTACCGCGTACGAGACGGTGGCGGTCAGCGGCCGCCTTGCCCTGCTGAAGGTGGACCTGGTCACCGGGCGCACTCATCAGATCCGCGCCCACCTGGCCAGCATCGGCTGCCCGATCCTGGGGGACAGCAAATACGGCAACCACGCCGCCAACCGGGAGCTGCGCCTGAAATACCAGGCCCTGTGCGCCTGGGAGCTCGCCTTCCCCGCCTCGATCTCCGACCCGCGCTTTTCCCATCTGGCCGGGAAATCCTTTCACGCCCCGCGCCCCTGGTACTACCAGCAGGTACTGGACGGGACCCTGCACTGAGCCGCCGCCGTTGGCCAGGCTGCCGAAAAGGCTGCGGCCAAAGGAAAAATCCATTGCAAAAAGGAACCGCTCCCTTCCCCGGGAAGCCGTGCAGGACACGGAACCCGGAGAACAGAGCGGTTTCTGTTGTTTTGGACCCGGCCTGAAGGCCGGATTGCGCAAAGCCGGCGGCAAGGCTGCTCATCGCGCCCGTTTGCCGGGGGACTTACCGGCGGGGCGGCTGCCGGACAAAGGGCGGCCGACACTCATCTTCGACCAGCCGCCCGTACTTCTGCGGACGGCGGTAGGCATCGCCCATCATCTCGGTTTCCCGATAGCGGCGCAGCTTCGCCAGGTCCAGGTCCGCCAGGCAGATCTCCTCCGCCTCCCCGGCCTGGAGCAGACAGGTATCCCGGGAGCCCTCCACCTCGGGCAGATAAGCCATGCCGTCAAACACTGTGGAGCCGCCGTTGCAGTCGGGGACCGAAGCCGGGTAGTTGCAGGTGGCAATGGCCAGCATGTTTTCAAACGCCCGGCTGCGCAGCTGGGCAAGGCGGTTGATCTCCATAGGGCAGGCGTTGGGCACCAGGATCAGCTCCGCCCCCTCCAGCATCAGGATGCGGGCGCTTTCGGGGAACTCGCGGTCATAACAGATCATCGCCCCCACCCGGACCGGGCCGCAGGCCGTGTCCAGGTCGGTCACATAAAAGTCGTCCCCCGGCGTCAGGAACCGTTCCACATCAAAATCGCAGGTGTGGACCTTGGCATAGCGGAGCTTTTCCCGGCCGAAGCGGTCGAACAGCATCAGCGTGTTGCGGGGCGCACCCGGATAGGATTCCAGCATTGTCAGGCCGATCGCCATTTCCAGTTCGGCCGCCAAACGTCCGAACGCCTGCACAAACTCCCCCCGGGGCGGCACGGCCTCCTGCTGCCATTGCGGCACCGGCCGGTCCATCAGCCGGTATCCGTTGCTCCACATTTCGGGAAAAAGAGCCAGGTCGGCCCCCCGGGCCTTGGCGGCACGGCAGGCCCTCTCCCCTTTTTCGAGGTTTTCCTGCAGCGTATTGCCCGGTGCGATCTGCAGCAGCGCCAGGCGCAGCATGGCGGTATTTTTCATGGGCGTCCTTCCTCCTTCTCCCCCTGCAGAAGACGCTGCAGGGATTCGTAGGTATACAGGGTGTTCAGCACCTGCAGCAGTTCTTTTTTGCTGAGCCGCGGCGGCAGATCCAGCTGTTTCAGCACTGCACGGCGCCGGTTGGCGCTGTCCGGCGTGCCGGAAATCCCCCATTCATACAGGTCGGTGTAGGTAATGGGGCGCTGGCCGGTCGGCTCAGCTTTCCCTTCGGGGGCGCCCTGCAGCGCCTGTTCCAGCGCCTGCAGGATCACGGCATCCGGCACCCCTTCCACCCCCAGCAGACCTTCCTTGCCGGGGATCCGTTTGCGGCGTTCCTTGCCGGCGAGCGCCGGGATATAGGCCTGGCGGACATAGCGTGCCCCCACAAGGCCGGTGATGAAATGGCGGATCTGGAAGCCGGCCGCATCCGAATCGGTGAGGAGGATCAGCCCCTGGGCCCGGGCCGTCCGCTTGAGCAGGCTCTGCATCCGATTGTCCTTGAACACCGCGAAGCCGTCGGTGGTCAGGATGGTTCCCTCCACCAGATTGGCAAGCCGGGCCGCGTCATAGCAGCCCTCCACCACCAGCGCCTGTCGGATCGTCCGCTTCATCTGTGCCTCCCGCCTGTCTGCAGGCCCAGCTCACACAGCGCTTTCTGCAAAAGCAGATCCGCCGGCAGGCGGCTTCCCTTCAGGTCCAGATCCAGCTGCTGCAGCACCTGGAGACTCCGCTCGATCCGCCGGCGGTCATACCGGGCCGCAGCCTGATCGGCATTGTTCAGGCGATAGTTCCATTTGCCGGTGTAGCCGAAATCCTTGGCCAGCTCAGCCAGCGGGCGGCGGCTTTTCCGGGCCAGAAAGGCGCGGTACACATCCAGATAGTTGGAGATCAGCGCGCCCGTGATCAGGATGGGGTCGTTCTGCAGTTCCAGCAGCGTCCCGAGCTTGTCCAGCGCCTGTCGGGTCCGGCCTTCCGACACCAGGCGGACCATATCAAAGGTGTCCGCGTCCAGCGTGACCGTGCCCAGCTGCTGGATCATGGCGGGGGTGATGGTGCCGTAGTCGGCAAGTGCGGCCAGTTTTTCGATCTCGCTGTGGAGCAGGAACTGGTCTTCGCCGCAGCGGTCCAGCAGCATCGCCTCGGCACCGGGGGCGAAGCTGGCACCACTTTGCCCGGCCCACTCCCGGGCCATGGCCTGCAGCGCCGCCCGGTTCGGTTTGGCGATCTGAACGCTGTATCCGATCTTTTCACAGGCGGTGATGAGCTTTTGTTCCCGTTTGCCCGGCCGCAGTTTGCCGTACCGCTCCTCCATGACGCTGGTCATGATAAACACGGCGTTTTCGGTATCGGCCAGGGTGTCGCAGAGCTCCTGCAGGTCCTTGTCCGAATAGGCCGAAGGGCGGATCATCGGCATCAGGACCAGGCGCCGTCCCCCGAAAAAGGAGATGGTCCCCGCCGCCAGTACGATCTCTTCCACCGTCGGGGTCGGACCTTCCAGCACCGTCTTTTCCGGGTCGTCCCGGGAAAGAGCCTTCTCCACCTTGGCCGCCGCGCTGCGAACCAGCGCCTCATCCCCGGCATAAAAGTAGAACACCGGGCAATCCGTCTTCAGCCGCTTTTTCAGTTCGGCTTCACTGTACAGCAATGGGCTTCACCTCCTCAAATGTTGCGCTGCGCCCCGGGCGCAGCACCGCCGTCGGCGTGTCGCCGCGGTACACCTTCGCCTGCGTGTCCCAGTCCTGCAGGCGTGGTTCGGATGCGTTGGTCAGGATGGTCCGGGGCTGCACACACTCCGGCAGACTGGCTGCCGCACAGAGCAGATCTACCGTGACAGGCTGCCCCGGGTCCGGCTGGCCAGCCGTAAAGGCAATGTGGTACCCGTCGATCCCGAGCACAGCCAGGTTGCCGCCGCCATCATGCCAGCAGTCCAGTTCCCAGCCACCGGGCAGAGACGGCTGTGCAGGCCCCCGGGGCAGTGTATCCAGCGTGATGTGCGCCGTCTGCTGCGGGAAGTCCTGCTCGACCGGGTCCTGGCGCAGGTCGATCACCGCGTCCCACTGCAGCCGGCCGTTTTCGTCCAGATAGGTCTGCACCGCGTTCAGGTTGGAAGCGCCGCCGCGGAAAAACACAACGGCATGCCCGTTCTGGCTGACAACGGCGCAGGCGTTGCCCGAAGTACCCACCAGGGCGACGCGGACCACGTCCCGCTGCAGCCGGACCCCCAGTCCGACACTGACCGCCAGGCAGAGCGCAGCCGCCGGCAGGAACCACAGCACCCGGCCCCGACGCCAGAACAGCACCCCCAGCAGGATCAGTACAGTCAGGACCAGCAAGGTGTACCGCCTTGGCAGATACAAATATGCAGCCGGCAGCGCGGCGCACCAGCCGATGATGCCGACCATCCAGTGCAGCCACAGGGACAACAGCAGGCTGGCCATCCGCATACAGGGCAAAAGGAGCGGCACGGCACCAAACAGCAAAACCAGGATCCCCAGCACCAGCGCCGGGCAGAGCATCCACACTACCAGCAGGTTGGTCAGCACCGAAACGCCGCTGGTGGACATCCCGTGCGCCAGCAGCGACGGCAGCGTAGCCACCGTGGCCAGGGCCGCCGTCTCTAAGGTTTCCAACAGCTGCAGCCCTGCCCGGAGCAGCCGTCTGCGCCAGCCGGGAACGTCCGGGTCTTCCTCCTCTTCCTCCGGCAGCCAGCGCTGCCGCTGCCAGCGGCCGACCGCCGCCCCCAGCTGGACGCCCAGCACACCGCAGAAGGAGAGCTGACAACCCAGGTCACAGGCCGCATAGGCGTTCTGCAGCCCCAGGAACAGGGCGGCGACCCCCAGGGAGGTCAGGGTATCCGGCGGCTGCACCAGTGCATAGCCAAGCAGCATGATGAAATAAATCACGCCGGCCCGCACCACCGAGACCGGGAAGCCGGTGAGAGCCATGTAAAACAGCAGCACCGCCGCTTCGAAGAGAATGTACAACCGGTTGAACCGAAGCGTCCCGGCCAGCGGACCGATCAGGAACAGCCCACAAAGCAGGGAGAAATGCAGCCCCGAAATGGACAGAAGATGGGACACCCCGGCCGCCCGGAAGGATTCCTCCAGCGTATCGGTCAGCTGGGTGCGGTCCCCCAACAGCATGGCGGCTTCCACCCCGCCCAGCGGGCGGGGCAGGTACAGGCGCAGCCGGCGGGAAAGCCCCATGCGCAGTTCGTAAAGCGCAAACACCGGTGACCGGCTGGGTTCCAGCGGTTCGTAGCCGTCCTGATAGACAGCCGAAAGGAAGGTGCCGTCCGCATAGCGGCCCAGACGGTAGGCGTCCTGCTCCAGCTCCTCCAGGCGGATGACCGCCCGGAACTGCTCGCCCGGCTCGGCGCCGGGAAAACTGGAGCAGTACGCCCGCACCCCGGCCGAACAGCCAGGAACGCCCTGCAGAACCAGCGTCCCACGCAGGCGCCCTTCCTGGAAGGAGGGCTCCGCATCCGTCTGCACCACGGCGGTGACCGTGACCGTCTGCCCGGCCAGTGCGCGCTGGGGCGCCGCAACAAGGCCCTGATACCCTGCCGCCCAGACCGCACCCGCAGCCAACCCCAGCACCACCGGCAAACAGGCCGGATAAACGGCGCGGCGCACACGCCAGACAAGGGCGGCCAGCAGCAAAAAAGCCGCTGTCAGCAGCAAAGCCGACAGCGGCAGATACGCCCCAGCCAGCTCCGCCGCCGCGAAAGCAAGACCGAAACCAGCCAGAGCGCGTTTCATGGTCAGTGGATAAACAGCGGCAGAGGCGCCAGGAAGGTGATGTCGGTGCGTTTGGCCGCATCGCCTTCCGCCAGTGCAGCACAGCAGCCGACCACCGTGCCGGTGCTCCGCGCCGCCAGCGTCTCCAGCGCATGGAGGCTGCCGCCGGTGGAGATCACGTCATCCACAATCAGGATCCGCTTGCCATCCATGTATTCGATGTCCTTGCGGTCCAGCACCAGCACCTGTTTGCCGGCCGTCGTAATGGATTCATCCTCGATCACGACAGGATCCTGCATATACAGCTTGGCGCCCTTGCGCGCAGGGATCCACTGTTTGCCGCTCTGACGGGACATCTCATACGCCAGCGGGATGCCCTTTGCCTCGGCGGTGAGGATCACGTCAAATTCCGGGCACTTTTCCAGCAGCGCCTTGGCGCAGGCCACCGTCAGCTCCACATCGCTGAACATGATGAAAGCGGCAATGTCCATGTGGTCATTGACCTTGCAGATCGGCAGTTCACGGGTCAGCCCCGCCACATGCAGCGTATACGTTTCAGCCATCTTGTTCTCCTCTTTCTTTGTATCCCTCTGCCAGTCGGGGCATCAGCCCGGCGGCCAGGCCAGGCTGCGTTTGGCCAGAACGTGGAAGTGCAGGTGCGGTACGCTCTGGCCGCCGTCCTGCCCCACATTGGTGACAACCCGGTACCCGCTCTGATCCACCCCCAGCTCCTTGCAGAGCTTGGCGATCACGGCGAAGACATGGCCCAGCAGGGCGGCGTCCTCCTCCGTCAGCGCAGCCGCCGACGAAATGTGCCGTTTGGGGATCACGAGAAAATGCACCGGCGCCTGCGGGTCGATGTCATAGAAGGCCAGCAGCGTTTCATCCTCATACAGCTTGTTGGAGGGGATGTCGCCTGCGGCGATCTTGCAGAACAGACAGTCTTGCATGGAAAAGCCTCCTTTCCCGATGATAGTTTTATTATACCAGAATCAGGCGTTCTTTTCCAGTTCGGATTTCACGATCTGCGCCACCGCCTGCAGGGCGGTGTCCACCTTGCTCACATCCTTGATACCGGCCATGGCAAAGTCCGGCTTGCCGCCGCCGTTGCCGCCGGCAATGGCCGCAATCTGCTTGACCAGCACGCCGGCCTTCAGCCCCTTGGCCTGGGCCTGCTTGCCGACGCCCACCGCCAGCGTTGTCTTTTCGCCGGTGGTGCCGATCAGGGCGCCCACTGCATCGGGGGCCTTGTCCCGCAGCTTGTCCATCATGCTGCGCAGCGTCTCGGGTGCGGTGCCATTGAGGTACATCGTGACGATGCGCACCCCTTCCACAACGGCGGCGGAATCGAACATGCCGTCGATCTGGCTGGCAGCCAGCTGGCTCTTGGCAGCCTCCAGCTGCTTGCCGGTCTCCTTGAGTTCCGCCGCCATCGCCTCGGCGCGGGCAGGCACGTCCTTGAGGTTGTTCGCCTTCAGGGCGGCCGCCGTGCGGGTCAGTTCCTCGGTGCGCTCATTGAGCAGGCCCAGCACGCCGAAGGCCGTGGTCGCCTCGATACGGCGGATGCCGGCCGCCACGCTGCTTTCGGACAGGATCTTGAAGCAGCCGATCTGGGCCGTGTTCTTCACATGAGTGCCGCCGCAGAACTCGACGCTCCAGCCGCCGGCATCCACCACCCGGACCACATCACCGTACTTCTCACCGAACAGGGCCATCGCCCCCATCTTCTTCGCTTCTTCGATGGGCAGGTTCTGCACCGCCACCGGGATGGACTCGTAGATCTTTTCATTGACGAGCTGCTCCACACGGGCCAGCTCTTCCGGCGTGACGGCGCTGAAGTGGGTGAAGTCGAACCGGGTGATCCGGTCGTCCTGATAGCTGCCGGCCTGATGGACATGTTCGCCCAGGACCTCCCGCAGCGCTTTCTGCATCAGGTGGGTGGCGGTGTGATTGCGGCAGATCGCCATGCGGCGGCCCGCATCCACGGCAGCGTCCACCGTATCCCCCACATGCAGCGTGCCTTCCAGCAGGGTGCAGGTGTGGACAAAGTAGCCCCTCGGGGTCTTTTTGACCGCCTCCACCTTCAGCATAGCGTCCTGGCTGCGCAGGGTACCCATATCGGCAACCTGGCCGCCCATCTCGGCATAGAAGGGGGTATGGTCCAGCACGACCAGCACGCCCTCCCGGGCGTCGTTGCTGTCGGTGGCGATGGCGTCAACGATCTCCTCCCCATCGGACAGGGCGACCACCGTAGCCTGCTCCTGCAGGGTGTCGTAGCCGTCAAACACCGTCGGCTCGGCGGTCAGCTCGCCGAACAGGTCGGCCGTCCAGCCGGAGATGTCCTTGGCCAGCCGCTCGGCACGGGCGCGTTCCCGCTGTTTGGTCATCTCCACATGGAAAGCGTCCTCATCCACCGCCACGCCAGCTTCGGCCGCGATCTCCTTGGTGAGATCGAGGGGGAACCCAAAGGTATCGTTGAGCTTGAAAACGTCGGCACCCGAAAGGACCAGCCGTCCCTCGCTCTTGATCTGTTCGGTCTGCACCTTGTCGATCATGGCGTTGAGGATGCTCAGCCCGGCATCGATGGTGCGGGAGAAGCGCTCCTCCTCGGTGCCGATCACCTTTTTGATATACTGCTCGTGCTCCCGCAGTTCCGGATAGCCGGCTTCGCTGGACTCGATGACCGTATCCACCAGCTCGGTCAGGAAGGGGCGATCGATCCCGAGCATCCGGCCGTGGCGGGCCGCCCGGCGCAGCAGACGGCGCAGCACATAGCCGCGGCCTTCGTTGGAGGGCAGGATGCCGTCCGACACCATGAAGACGGTGGAACGGATGTGGTCGGTGATCACGCGGATGGAGATGTCGTCCTTCTCGTCGGCGCCGTAACGCTTGCCCGAGATATGCTCCACATGGTGCAGCACAGCGGCCACCGTGTCCACCTCAAACAGGTTGCCCACGTCCTGCATCACGCAGGCCAGGCGCTCCAGCCCCATGCCGGTGTCGATGTTCGGCTTGGGCAGCCGTTCGTAATGGCCCTTGCCGTCCGAGTCATACTGGCTGAACACAAGGTTCCAGATCTCCATATAGCGGTCGCAGTCGCAGCCCACCTTGCAGTCAGGCTTGCCACAGCCATGCTCGGGGCCGCGGTCGTAGTAGATCTCGGAGCAGGGGCCGCAGGGGCCGGAGCCATGCTCCCAGAAGTTGTCCTCCTTGCCGAAACGGACCATGTGATCCTCGGGGATGCCGACCTTCTTGGTCCAGATGTCGTAGGCCTCGTCATCGTCGGTATAGACCGAGATGTACAGTTTTTCGGCCGGGATCTCCAGGTCCTGGGTCAGGAATTCCCACGCCCAGGGAATAACTTCTTCCTTGAAATAGTCCTGGAAGCTGAAGTTGCCCAGCATCTCAAAGAAGGTCCCGTGCCGGGCCGTGATGCCGACGCGCTCGATGTCCGGCGTGCGGATGCACTTCTGGCAGGTGGTCACACGGTGGCGGGGCGGTTCCTCCTGCCCGAGGAACCACTTTTTCATCGGCGCCATGCCGCTGTTGATCAGCAGCAGACTGGGGTCATCCTTCGGCACCAGCGGGAAGCTGCCCAGGCGCAGATGGTCTTTGGTCTCGAAAAAGTGGAGATACCTCTCCCGCAGTTCATTCAGTCCGGTCCATTGCATGTTTCCTGATCCTCTCATTTCATCGTTTGGTACAAGCACAGCGATACGGCCCGCAAAAGAAAACAGCTTCCGCCCCAGACAAGGGACGAAAGCTGTCGGCTTCCGTGGTACCACCCAAGTTGCAGAGGGATCCGACCTCTGCCGCTTTGTCAGCGTTAACGCCGCTTTACGCCCGCTTTTTCCGGGAGCTCGGGGGTGGCGCTGCGCCGCGCAGGCAAGGACCTTGCACCATCCGGTCCCCTCTCTTCAGCCGTGCTGCGGGCATTGGCCCTTTCATCGCTTTTTGTATCTTTTGATAGTATACGCCAGCTTTTTTGTCTTGTCAACTGGTTTCCGGCGTTGCCATGGTCGTTTCCCGGGTAAAATTTCCGTCAAATGCGCAGAGGGCGTCCGCCACCCGGGCAAAGATCGCCGCGCTGGAGGTTTCGGGCTCCAGCGTCGCATCCTGCAGCACGGTGATCGTATAGGCCGGGTCCTCGGCCGGCCAGAAACCGCTGAACCAGTAGTTGAGCCGCTCGACCCCGGCCGCATCGAACTGGCCGGTCTGGGCCGTGCCCGTTTTGCCGCCGGCGCCGCCGCCGCTGGCCGGCTTTGCCTCCTGGCCGATGCCTTCCTCCACCACGTCGATCAGCATACTGCGCAGCACCCGGGCGATGTCCGGGGAACAGGCGGTGCTGTCTTCCGCCGTCACAAACGGCTCGACGCATTGTCCGGTTTCGCTGTCCACGATCCCGCGCACCACCCGGGGTGCGCGCAGGATCCCGCCGTCCGCCACCGCATTCATCATGGCGGTGATCTGCAGCGGGGTCACCGTCAATGCGCCCTGGCCGAAGGACAGCATGGCCAGCTGGCCGTTCTGCGCCCCGCCCAGGGTGGCAAGGTCCGGCAGGGTGCCCTCCTCGCTCTTCATCCCGGGCGCCAGCGCCGTCGGGCTGCCAAAGCCCAGCCGACGGGCCGCCGCCAGGATCTGCGCCCCGCCCAGGTGCTGCCCCAGCTCGATGAAATAGCAGTTGCAGCTCTGTTCCAGCGCACTGCGCAGGTTCACCCTGCCATGAACACGGCCTTCGGCGCAGCGGAACACCTGATCCCCCACCTTCACCCAGCCCTCGCAGTCGTGGGTAAACCAGTCCAGCCCCGCCTCATAGGCCGCCACCGCCAGCACCACCTTGAAAACGGACCCGGCGCTGAAGGCGGCCAGCGGCCGGTTGATCAGCGAGGTGTCGTCGGCCTCCATGCTGCGGAGCAGATCGTCCGGGTCAAAGTCCGGGCGGCTTACGCTGGCCAGCAGTTCGCCGGTGGCGGTATCCATCACAAGGATACAGCCCCGCGGCAGGTACAGGTCCGCGATCGCCTCGCAGGCCCGCTGTATATCAGCGTTCAAGGTCAGCTGCACCCCCTGGGCGGTGCCGGCGGCGTCGGTCTGCAGGGCCGGCTCGGTTCCCGTCATCAGGGACCCTTGGGCCGTGGTGGTGCAGGCGACCGCCAGCCGGTCCCCCGACCGGGCCAGGACCTCCTCATAGGCCAGTTCCAGCCCGGAGACCCCCACCCCGTCCCCGTTGAGATACCCCAGCAGGTGGGTGGCGATCGGGACCGGCAGTGTTCTTTCGGCGCCCCGGTAGGTGTAGATCCCCTGCGGGGTCAGATCCTGTTCCACCTCGATAAGGAACGGGGTGACGCTGTTGCGGTATTCATACAGTTCCGCCTGCGCCGCAAAGGGCACATAGGGGAAAAGTCGGGCATAGCTGGCATCCCCCGGGATGCACAGCGCATACCAGCGCGGCACCGTCCCGGTAAGGGGCTGCCCGGTGTTGTCGTAGAAATTTCCCCGCTGCTGAGGCAGTGCCGTCACACTGGCGCTCTGCCCCCCGGCGCTGGCCGCATACAGGGTGTCGGTGCCGATCCAGTAGACCCGGCACAGCGCCACCGCCGCCAGCACCGCAAACGTGCAGCACAAAGCCGCCATCCGACGCAGACTCATCCATACCGCCCCCCTGCCTGGGCTTAGTATGGGGCAGAACCAGGCGCCGCATACGGCGCGGCAAAGGGTGGAAGTTCTTGGTCATTCCCCGGCCCGGTCGGGTCCGCTGCGGCCGTTTCGGTGCAGCGCCCGGCGCCGCCACAAAAATACAGCCAGCAGCAGAAGGGCCGCCCCCGGTACAAAGCCCAGGGCATCCACCCCCACATCACTGGCCAGCATGGCGCGGCCCGGCACAAAGAACTGATGGATCTCGTCGGTCACGGCGTACAGGGTGCAGAACACGACCGCCCACGCCCCCTGGCGGGGCAGTGTGCGCCCGATGTTCCAACTATGGACCATGGCGGCCATGCTGGCCCCCAGCAGCAGATAGATATAGACATGCGCCCACTTGCGCACGTTGGCATAGGCGTTGGCGCTGAACCAGGCCGGAATCAGCACATCCGCCGTGCCGCTGTTCTGCATCTGTTGGGCCACCTGTTCGCTCAAGGCGCCGGACTGAGCCCCGGGCTGTGCGGACAGGCAGAAGATGATAACGGCCAGCGCCAGGGTGACGGCCAAAGCGATCCATTTTTTCATAGCGTTATTTCCCCATGACAGTTTCGTTTTGCCTTTAGGATACCAGTTTTGGCCCCATTTTGCAAGAAAAGCTCCGACCCGCAGCGGGGTCGGAGCTTTTCCTACATCATTTCAGCGGGCGCTGAGCGGGATCAATACATGCCGCCCATGTCGCCGCCCGCGGGAGCCGCCGGAGCCGGCGGTTCGGGCAGATCGGCCACCAGGCTCTCGGTGGTCAGGACCATCGAAGCCACGCTGGCGGCATTTTCCAGCGCCGAACGGGTGACCTTGGTCGGATCCACGATGCCGGCCTCGATCATGTCGTCCACATAGGACTCGTTCTGCGCGTCATAGCCGTAGTTGGGCTTGCCGGCCTGCAGGATCTCGTTGATGATCACGCTGCCTTCCAGCCCGGCGTTCGCGGCGATCTGACGCAGGGGGGCCTCCAGGGCCTTGCGGACGATGCGGGCGCCGGTGCGCTCGTCGCCTTCCAGCTCAGCCACCAGATTGTCCACGGCGGGGATGGCGTTCAGGGTAGCGGTGCCGCCGCCGGCCACGATGCCCTCTTCCACAGCCGCCTTGGTGGCGTTCAGGGCGTCCTCAATGCGGAGCTTCTTGTCCTTCATCTCCACTTCGGTGGAGGCGCCGACCTTGATGACGGCCACGCCGCCGGCCAGCTTGGCCAGGCGTTCCTGCAGCTTCTCACGGTCGAAGTCGGAGGTGGCGGTGGAGATCTGGCTGCGGATCTGGGCGACACGGTCCGCGATGGCCTGCTTGTCGCCGTTGCCGCCCACGATGGTAGTCAGTTCCTTGGTAACCTTGACCTGACGGGCGCTGCCCAGCAGATCCAGGGTGGCGTCCTTCAGCTCATAGCCCAGGTCGCTGCTGATGACGGTGCCGCCGGTCAGGGTGGCGATGTCCTGCAGCATCTCCTTGCGGCGATCGCCGAAGCCGGGGGCCTTGACAGCCACCACATTCAGGCCGCCGCGCAGACGGTTGATGATCAGGTTGGACAGCGCGTCGCCCTCCACATCTTCCGCGATGATGAGCAGCTTGCGGCCGGACTGGACGATCTGCTCCAGCAGGGGAACCATATCCTGGAAGGCGCTGATCTTCTTGTCGGTGATCAGCACGCTGCAATCCTCAAAGACAGCTTCCATCTTCTCGGTATCGGTGACCATATAGGGGGTCACATAACCGCGGTCAAACTGCATGCCTTCCACCACTTCGGTGTAGGTCTCGGCCGTGGTCTTGTTCTCCTCGATGGTGATGACGCCGTCCGCAGAGACCTTCTCCATGGCGTCGGCAATCAGCTGGCCGATCTCGGCGTCGCCGGCAGAGACGGTGCCGACACGGGCAATGTCCTTGGTGCCGTTGACCTTCTGGCTGTGCGCCTTCACGGCCTCCACAGCCACATTCACAGCCTTCTGGATGCCGCGCTTGACATCCATCGGGTTGGCGCCGGCCGTGACATTCTTCATGCCTTCGGTGACCATGGCCTGCGCCAGCACGGTGGCGGTGGTGGTGCCGTCGCCGGCCGCGTCGTTGGTCTTGGTCGCCACTTCGCGGACCAGCTGAGCGCCCATGTTTTCAAAGGCGTCCTTCAGCTCGATCTCCTTGGCGATGGTGACACCGTCGTTGGTGATGAGGGGGCTGCCGAACTTCTTGCCCAGCACCACGTTGCGGCCCTTAGGGCCCAGAGTGATCTTGACGGTGTCCGCCAGCTGGTCGATGCCGGCGCAAAGAGCTTTGCGGGCTTCTTCGCCCTGCATAATCTGTTTAGCCATATCTGTCTCTCCTTACCTGTTTTGCTGTACTGTCAAAGAATCATTGGTTTCGGTCACGAGGTCATTCCACAACGGCCAGGATGTCGCTCTGGCGGACGATGGTGCATTCCTCGCCATCCACCTTGACCTCGGTGCCGGCATATTTGCTGGTCAGGACCTTGTCGCCCACCTTGACGATCATCTCCACGTCCTTGCCATCCACATTGCCGCCGGGGCCGACAGCCAGGACTTCCGCGATCTGCGGCTTTTCCTTGGCGGAGCCGGTCAGGATCAGGCCGCCCTTCGTCGTCTCTTCTTCTTCGACCAGTTTGATCACAACACGGTCAGCCAGAGGTTTGATTCTCATAGTGAATGTCCTCCCTATCGAAAAATATATTTATAACAAGTTCGCTTTAGCACTCTGTTTCCCTGAGTGCTAAACATATTTTAGCACATGCGTCACAAAAATCAAGCCCCTGCACGCCAAAAAGTGTAATATTTTTGTGAACGCCCTTGTTTTTGTCGCACCATCGCTTGTTTATGCTCTTGTTCCTCCTCTCTTTCCCATCTTGCATTCGCTGTTTTGCCCTCTCTGCCAGGCCGCGGCCCCGGCTGTTTTCCCTCCAGGGAGGAAAATTAGCAAACCCAAGCACCTGATTTCACACTTTTGACAACAGGCGCCGTCCCTGCCGGGCGGAAAGCCGCCCTGCCTTTGACTGCAGATGAAGGTCCTGCCTCTCTCCCCTCCCGTGCGCCGTGACACAGGCGGAGGCGGCTGCGCCGGCGGCGTTGGGGTGATCCGGCCGCTCCCTCCCGGCGGATACAATGCAAAAATCCCCCGGGCCAAAGGCTCGGGGGATCACACAGTTTACGCTTGAGGTACGATCAGGTGAGCGCCGGCGGCTGTGTTTTATACCGCTTGCGGACGGCACCGTATTCCAGGTGCGGCTTGCCGCCCTGCACGGTGTCCTCGTCGATCGTGACACGGATGATCGTCGGATCGGAGGGGATGTCGTACATGACCGGAATCAGCAGATCCTCCACGACGCTGCGCAGGCCGCGGGCACCGCTTTTGCGCTCGATCGTCTTTTTGGCGATGGAATGCAGGGCAGCGTCGGTAAAGACCAGCTCCGCGTCGTCCAGGTTGAACAGCTCCTTGTACTGGCGCACGATGCTGTTCTTCGGCTCGGTCAGCACCCGGACCAGAGCTTCCTCGTCCAGCGGGTCCAGCACCGTGACCACCGGCAGACGGCCGATCAGTTCCGGGATCAGACCGAATTTGACCAGGTCATCCGGTTCCACCCGGCGCAGCAGCTTCTGGCGGGTCTCGTCCTTGTCCAGGCTGGTCCGCAGCTGGCTGCCGAAACCGAGGGTGGAGCGGTCGGTCCGTTTCTGGATATACTTCTCCAGCCCGTCGAAGGCGCCGCCGCAGATGAACAGGATGTTTTTGGTGTTGATCTGGATAAACTCCTGCTGGGGATGCTTGCGCCCGCCCTGGGGCGGCACATTGCTGACCGTGCCTTCCAGGATCTTCAGCAGCGCCTGCTGGACCCCTTCGCCGCCCACGTCGCGGGTGATGGAGGGGTTTTCGCTCTTGCGGGTGATCTTGTCGATCTCATCAATATAGATGATGCCGACCTCCGCCTTCTGGATGTCAAAGTCCGCCGCCTGGATGAGCTTGAGCAGGATGTTCTCCACATCCTCGCCCACATAGCCGGCCTCGGTAAGGGTCGTGGCGTCGGCGATTGCAAACGGAACCCCCAGCATCTTGGCCAGTGTCTGCGCCAGCAGCGTCTTGCCGGTGCCGGAAGGCCCCAGCATCAGAACGTTGGACTTTTGCAGCTCCACTTCGCTTTCCCGGCCGGACAGGATCCGTTTGTAGTGGTTGTACACAGAGACCGCCAGCACTTTTTTTGCGTCATCCTGCCCGATGACATACTGGTCCAGCCCCGCCTTGATCTCCGCCGGCGTCAGGATATGGATATCCTGCAGCGGATCGAAGGAACGCCGGGGCCGGGCCGTGGCGGCGCGGCGCTGGGCTGTGGCACGCGGCGGCGGAGGGGTGCCCTCATCCCGGTACAGCGCATTGTAGCACATGTCGATGCACTCGTTGCAGATGTTGACACCGGGGCCGAGGATCAGCTGATCCACCTGTTTTTGGGACCGGCCACAGAAATTGCAGACCAGTTCACGTTCCTTTCCGTCCTTGCCGGAAATCGTATTTGCCATTTCCTTCCCCCGTGGTTCAGTGTTTGGTGATGATCTCGTCGATCAGGCCATACTCTTTGGCCTGCTGGGCGGTCATATAATTGTCGCGCTCGGTATCCCGCTCGATGGTCTCCAGCTGCTGACCCGTATACTCGCTGAGCAGACGGTTGAGCTTGGAGCGCACATACACGAGGTGGTCCGAATGGATCTTGATGTCGGTGGCCTGGCCGGAGAGCCCGCCGCCGCCGATCAGCGGCTGGTGGATGAGGATCTCGGAATTGGGCAGCGCATAGCGCTTGCCCTTGGTGCCGCTGGCCAGCAGGAACGCGCCCATGGAGGCCGCCATCCCCACGCAGATGGTCGAGACATCGCACTTGATGTACTGCATCGTATCATGAATGGCCATTCCATCGGTGATGGATCCGCCCGGGCTGTTGATGTAGAAGCTGATGTCCTTTTCCGGGTCCTGCCCCTCCAGGTACAGCAGCTGCGCCACGACCACACTGGCCGAGGTCGCGTTCACATCCTCGCTCAAAACGATGATGCGGTCATTGAGCAGCCGCGAGAAAATATCATAGCTGCGCTCACCGCGTGCGGTCTGTTCGACAACGTAAGGTACCAAACTCATGCAAGTTCCCTCCCATGGTATAAATTTGATGGCTGCCCGCGGGCGAAAACCGCCCGTTTGATAAACCGACCGATACGGCGGCAGCGGCACCGTATCGGTCGCAAGATTTTTTATTCCTGCCCGGCAGTTTCGTCCGAGACGGTTTCGGTGGTCACGTTGGCCTTCTCCTTGACGAAGTCGATGGCTTTGTTCACCGCAAGGTCAGCCTTCACAGCCTCCTCGTTGACGATGGAGCGAACCTTGTCCGCTTCCATCTTGTAGGCGTCCGCGATCCGCTGAACTTCCTTGTCGAATTCCTCGTCGCTGGCGGTGATCCCTTCCTTCGCCACGATGGCTTCCATCGCCAGGCGCATCTTGACCTGCTTTTCCGCCTGCTCGGCAAACTGGGCCTTGAACTGATCCATGTTCATGCCCATGTACTGCAGGTACTGCTCCAGCTTCAGGCCCTGCTGGGAAATGCGGTACTGGAAGTCCTGCACCAGCTCCTCGATGCGCTCATCGTACATCGCCTGGGGAATCTCCGCCGTCATGTTGTTGACGACCATCTCGATCAGGTCGTTTTCCACCTGCTGGTCGGCCATCTTCTCGTTGTTGTCCTCGATGCCCTTGCGGATGGAGTTCTTGAGCTCTTCCAGGGTGTCATACTCGCTGACATCCATGGCGAAGTCGTCGTCCAGATTCGG
Source organism: Candidatus Gemmiger stercoravium (assembly GCA_019119835.1). Lineage (GTDB taxonomy): Bacteria > Bacillota > Clostridia > Oscillospirales > Ruminococcaceae > Gemmiger > Gemmiger stercoravium. The sequence goes on from DWWE01000094.1 coordinate 48,583, forward strand.
CAGTTCCTTGTACTTCACTTCATGCAGCTTGATCTTGAAGGTGGCGTCCTTGCCCGCCAGCTCGCTGGCCTGGTACTCTTCGGGGAACTTCACGTTGACATCGAACTCTTCGCCGGCGGCGTGACCCACGACCTGCTCCTCAAAGCCGGGAATGAAGGAATGGCTGCCCAGCACCAGAGAGTAATGCTCGGCCTTGCCGCCCTCAAAAGCGGTGCCGTCCACAAAGCCTTCAAAGTCGATATCGACGGTGTCGCCGTCCTCCGCCGCGCCCTCACGGGTCAGCATGCGGCCGTTGCGGTCCTGCATCCGCTTGAGCTCGGCTTCGACCTGAGACTCTTCCACAGTCTTGACCTTCTTGGTCACATTTAAACCGGCATACTCACCCAGGGTGACCTCCGGCTTGACCGCGACCTTCACCTTGAGGACCGCGCCGTCCGCCTCGGACATGGAGACGACCTCCGGCTCCGGGCGGCCGACCACATCCACCTTGGCTTCCTTGACGGCAGCCTCATAGGCTTCGGGGAACAGATCGTTGACGGCGTCGTAATGGAAGATGTCAGCGCCGTACATCTTTTCGATCATGCTGCGCGGGGCCTTGCCCTTGCGGAAACCCGGGATGGCATACTTTTTGCTTTCGCGCTTAAAGGCGTTGTTGACAGCCTTTTTGAAGGTATCGGCGTCGATCGAAAACTGAATCTCGACCATACTTTTTTCAAGTTTTTCACAAGAGATCAGGTTCATTTGTAGTCCTCCAAACATAGAAATACAGTTTATTATATCATGCCTTGCGCAAGAATACCAGTGTATTTTTGACTTTTTTGCTGCCGTGCGCAAGAAAAATGCCTACGGAATGATCGGCTGGGGGCAAAACCCCAGCCCGTCCGCCGAGATCAGCCGGTACCGGATGCCATCCTGCTCCCCCTGGACGGCGTAGCGGATCGCCTTGCCATGCAGGTGGCCGTAATAGCACCGCCGCACGCCGTACTGCTTGAGCAGGTCGGTGAGCTCGGGCGCGCCGGTGCTGCCGAAGACCGGCGGGTAATGCAGGAAGGCGATGATCTCCTCGCAGTCATCCCCGGCCGAAGCCAGCGACAGACGCAGCCGGCCGGCTTCCCGCGCCATGATTTTGGCGCTCTGCGCTTCGGTGTCGTCAAAAGGCCAGCCCCTGGTACCGCACAGCGCCTTGCCGCCCACACGACAGCAGTTGTTGTGCAGGATGTGCAAAGTATCGAAACCGCTTTCGGCAAAATAGGTCTCCATCTTCCGGGTGGTGGTCCACCAGTAATCATGGTTGCCCTTCAGCAGCCATTTCCGGCCGGGGAGGGCCTGGAGGAAGGCGAAATCCTCCCGGGTATCCTCCAGCTTCATCGCCCAGGAGGTATCCCCGGCCAGGATCACCGTGTCCTCCGGTCCGATCAGCGTGCGCCAGTTCCGTTCCAGTCTGGGCAGGTATCCCTCCCACCCCGGGAAAACATCCATCGGCTTGTCCGCGCCCAGGGACAGGTGCAGGTCTCCAATCGCAAAAATCGCCATCCCGTTATCCTTCGCTTACCCGCGCAGCCAGGGCCGCCGTGCGGATCTGCGCCGGGTCCAGCGTCCGGTCGAACCGGACCGGCAGCGCCTTCAGACCGCTGAGCTGTGCCGGCGCCGGGCTTCCGGTGGCCCGGGTCAGCGCGTCCATCGCGTCAAAGTCGCTGGCCGGGACCTCCAGCCCCAGCGCCGCCAGCACATCCCGCGGGAACTTGAAGGGACTGGCGGTGGACAGCACCACCATCGGCGCCGCGGTGCGCTGCCGGGCCGCCGCATGGAAGGCCACCGCCGTGTGGGGGTCACACAGATACCGGTCCTGCGCCCACAAGTCATGAAGCGTCCGGGCCGCCGCTGCATCATCCGCCCAGCCGCAGCGGAAGGTTTCCTGCAGGCGGGCCAGGGTCCGGGCATCCACCGTGTAGCAGCCGGTCTCGGCCAGCTGGGCCATCCAACCGGCCACCTTTGTCTCGTCTTCGGTCAGATGGTACAAAAGGCGTTCCAGGTTGCTGGAGATCAGAATGTCCATTGAGGGTGAGGTGGTCTTATAGAAGGTGCGGCGCCTGTCGTAGGTGCCGGTACGGATAAAGTCCGACAGCACATTGTTTTTGTTGGAAGCGCACACCAGCCGGCCAACCGGCAGCCCCATCCGCTTGGCATAGTAACCGGCCAGAATATCCCCGAAATTTCCGGTGGGCACGCAGAAGTCCACCACGTCGCCCCAGGCGACGCCGCCGGTTTCCGCCAGGCGAAAATATGCGTAGAAGTAGTAGACGATCTGCGGGGCCAACCGCCCCCAGTTGATGGAGTTGGCGCTGGACAGCCGGATACCGCGCCCGGCCAGTTCCCTGGCCACGGTTTCGTCGCCGAACACGCGCTTCACGCCGCTCTGGGCGTCGTCAAAGTTGCCGTTGACGGCGTACACCGCCACATTGTCCCCGGTCTGGGTGACCATCTGCAGCCGCTGGATCTCGCTGGTACCGTCGTTGGGGTAGAACACCTCGATCTCCACCCCATCGAGGCCGGCATACCCGGCCAGCGCCGCCTTGCCGGTGTCGCCCGAGGTGGCCACCAGAATCCGGGTCCGCTCGGTGCGGCCCAGGTTCTTTTTGGCCTGGACCAGCAGCTTCGGCATGATCTGCAGCGCATAGTCCTTGAAGGCGCAGGTAGGGCCATGCCAGAGTTCCAGCGCAAAGAGCCCGTCGGCCACCGGTTCGACCTGGCCGGCCTTGCCGGAAAACGCCGCGCCGTAGGTCTCCTTTGCCGCCTGCTCCAAAAAGGCGGGGTCGTACTCTGTCAAAAAGCTGCCCAGCACCGCGGCCGCCAGCTGCGGATAGGAAAGATGCCGCCAGGCATCCAGCTTCGCCGCAGGGAAGGCCTGCGGCACAAACAGCCCGCCGTCCGGCGCCAGGCCCCGAACAATGGCTTCGGAGGAAGAAACAACGGTGTTGCGGTCGCGTGTGCTTTGATACTGCATATCTTTCCCCTTTCCTTTGGTGTATCCGAAAAAATCTCTGCTCTGTCCGCTTCTGCCGGAAGGCTGCGTTGCCACGCTGCAGGGGCTTGCAATCCATACGGCATTCCTGCGGTCTCACGCCCGGCGTCCACTGCGTCGGCGGGTTTTCCAGCACTTTTGATTGCTCCGGCACACCCCAAACTCACAGTTGGAAGGCGTTCTGGATACAATGGACCTGCCAGCCGCCGTCCACCGGCATCACCTCGACCACGTCAAAGCGGACGGGGGCGTCGGCATAGGGACTGCGCTGCAGATAAAACTGCGCCGCGGCAATCAGCCGCCGCTGTTTGCGGGAATCGACCGAATCGGCCGGCCTCGCCTTGACGGCTGAGGTCCTTGTCTTTACCTCGGCAAAGACAAGACCGCCGTCCTTATAGAGGATCAGGTCCAGTTCCCCCATGCGGGTGCGGTAGTTGTGGTTCAGCAGCAGATACCCCCGCTGCCGGTAGTATTTGGCGGCAACGGCCTCCCCGGTATGGCCCAGTTCCTTTTTCTGCGCATCCCGGTTCACGGCCAGTACCCCTGCTTTTTCAAAAAGCTGCGGCGGTAAAACGGCTGGATGCCATACTGCGCGATCAGCTCGTAATGCCGGGCCGTGGGGTACCCCTTGTGCTTGGCCAGCTCATACTGGGGGTATTGTGCGTCCAATTCCAGCATGTAGTGATCCCGGCTGACCTTGGCCAGGATGGAAGCCGCCGCGATCGAGGCGCTGTTGGCGTCCCCCTTGATGACCGCCTGCGCCGGCACCGGAAGATCCGGCGGGCAGCGGTTACCGTCCACGAGCACATAGTCCGGGGATGCTGCCAGCCCGGTCACTGCCCGGGTCATGCCCGCCATCGTGGCCCAGAGGATGTTTTTCTCGTCGATCTCCTGGGGGGAGACAAATTCCACGCAGTAGGCCAGTGCGCGGCGGACGATCTCCTGATACAGCGCTTCCCGGCGCTGGGCGGAGAGCTTTTTGGAATCGGTCACCCCGGGGATCGGGTCCTCGGGGTCAAGGATCACCGCCGCGCAGCACACCGGACCGCACAGCGGCCCGCGGCCGGCTTCATCCACCCCGCACAGCCGCCCGTGGGCGGCGCGCAGCTGCGCGTCAAAGGCATACAGCGGTGCGCTGTCAACTGTCTTTCTCGGCATCTTCGTCCCCCTCCGGCTGCGGCAGCTGCGGCGGGCGCTCCAGCGAGAGCCGTCCCCATTTGCTGGCGCGGAATTCCCCCACCACAGTCCTGGCCGCCCGCTCGGCATCCACTTCGCCGCCGCTGACAAGCATCCCGCGTTTGGCCCCGATTGCCAGAAGCAGGTCGTAGGGCGCCAGTTCCAGCGCATCTGCCGGCAGTTTGTAACGCTCCAGCAGCCGCTGGGGATAAATGCCACGCACACTGCTCAGCAAACCGCAGGCCAGCTCCTCCACGTCCAGGATGTCATCCCGGATCGAACCGATGAAGGCCAGATTGGCCGCCGTTTCCAGTGAGTCAAACTTCTTCCAGAGCACGCCGGGCATATCCATCAGGTCGTAATTGCCCACCGTGATCCACTGCTTGCCGCGGGTCACACCGGGCTTGTTGGCTGCCTTGGCCCGGGTGGTCCCGGCAAAGGAGTTGATGAAAGTGGATTTTCCCACATTGGGGATGCCCACCACCATCACCCGGATGCGGGCCCCCACCATCCCCTTGGCACGGCGCCGTTCCATCAGGGCTGCCAGTTCCTGCTCGATGGGGGCGCGGACCGCGTTGGCCCGCCCCTTCTGCTTGGAATCCATCGGCAGGCAGCCTTCCCCCGCCGACCGGAAATACTCCAGCCACTGGCGGGTGATGGCCGGGTCGGCCAGGTCCGCCTTATTGAGCACATACAGATGGGGTTTGCCCGCGGTGATCCGCTCGATCTCGGGATTCAGGCTGGACAGCGGGATGCGGGCGTCCAACACCTGCAGCACGCAGTCCACATGGCGGATCTCGGTCTCCATCAGGCGCAGCGTCTTGGCCATGTGCCCCGGGAACCAGTGGATCTGGCGGCGGTTGATGATCGTTTCGCTCATGGATCTTCCTTTCTGTCAGCGCAGCACCCGCCCCAGCACATCGTTCACATGGATAAAGCCGACCCGCTGGTCCCGGCTGTCGGTGGAATGGTTGCGGTTGTCTCCCATCACAAAGAGGCAGTCTTCCGGCACCGTCACCGGGAACTCCACGCTCTCCTGCAGATAGGTGGGCTCCGCCGTGTAGGGTTCGTCCAGGGCTTGCCCGTTGCGGTACACGATCCCGTTCTGGAAATCAATGTCGATCTCATCGCCCGCCTTGCCGATCACCCGCTTGACCAGCGGCTCGCCGTAGGAGGTGTAGGCGTCGGTCACGATGATGTCGCCGTACTGCGGCTGATATGGCAGGCTGGAGATCAGAAGCCGCTGACCGTCCTGCAGGGTCGGCACCATGGATTCGCCTTCCACCCGGATCATGCGCACCGCAAAGGTGAACACCAGCGCGACGGCCACCATGGCCATCACCATCGCTTCGAACCATTCCAGATTGTTTTTGTTGCGCTTGAACTTTTTGTTAAAGCGGTCCCGGCACGCCACCGTGTCCATATACCGCCCTCCCTTACCATAAAACATACCGTGAATGCAAAAAGGGAGAACGCCAACCGTCCTCCCCCTTCGCAGCCAAATGGCCTGCTCGAATTTTCTCAGATGCGCGCTTTGACTTTGGCGGCTTTGCCGGTACGGCCACGCAGATAGAACAGCTTGGCACGGCGGACCTTACCGCGGCGGACAACCTCCACCTTCTCCACGAACGGGCTGTTGATGGGGAACACACGCTCCACACCGACGCCGTAAGAGGTACGGCGGACGGTGAAGGTCTCGGCGACGCCGCCATGCTTCTTGGCGATGACGGTGCCTTCAAAAGCCTGGATGCGCTCCTTGTCGCCTTCCTTGATGCGGACGGACACCCGGACGGTGTCGCCCACTTCGAACTGGGGGCGGTTCTCTTTGATCATGCCCTCGGTGATCTTCTTCATTGCGTCCATTGATCAATTCCTCCATGTTTTCCGACGTTCATGCCTCAAAACAAACGGGCAGAGGACCGCCTGTATAATGCTTTTGCCATTACCCGCCGGTGGCCCGGCGTACTAACGCTCGAATATCATACCATACCAAAGGTCATTTTGCAAGCTTTTTTTCAAGTTTCAGGAAAATTCTTCCCCTTCTGCCGTCAACAATCCGGTGCGCAGCACCTCGCACTGCCACGGCTGCACCCCCTGCTGCTCAAAATAGCCCAGCAGCAGCGCCGGGTTCAGGTTGTCCCCTTCTCCCGAAGCGCAGGGCAGGCGCAGCGATACCTTCCAGCCGCCGGCCGGCGCCGGCCGCGCCTGCAGGGACGGCACAAAGGCTTTCAGGTCCAGCTCCCGCTGCCCCCGTTTGGTCTTTTTGGCCACCGGCACCCCGGGGGCTGCATTGTATGCGTCCACCGCCGCCCGGCCATTTTCCGGGAGGGTCAGCTCATACTCGGCCGTGGCGATCTCGCTGCTTTTGCGCACCGCCCGGGCGATTTTCAAAATCCTGATGCCGTGCGGCATATAGGGCTGCAGCGTTTCCTGCCAGGTCTGCAGGTCGGGCGCTTCCTCCTCCGTCTTGATGTCGCAGCTTTCGCACAGACTCTCCTGCCCCAGCGAAAGCGGGCAGTTGAAGGAAAGGTAGATATGTGGGTTGAACCCCTGGGTATAGTACACCGGCAGGCCGCTGCGTTTCAAGATCCGGTGGAACACCCGCTGCAGGTCCAGCAGCGAGATGTACGCCGCCTCCCCGCGTTTTTCAAAGCTGATCCTGATTGTAAGCAAAGCAAGGTCCTCCCAACAGTTTATTGGCGCCGCAGCCGCTGCACTGACGGTTGCAGGGGGGCGTGGTCTCGGCGCGCAGCGCTTTGTTGTATTCCCGCGCCAGGAACGCCCGGCTGACCCCCACGTTCAGGTGGTCCCAGGGGGCGGGTTCCTCCAGCCCCAGCGGGCGGTAGTTGTAAAAGTCCGGGTCCAGCCCGCAGGCTGCGAACGCAGCCAGCCAGCGGTCGTAATCAAAGTATTCTTCCCAGGTATCAAAAACCGAGCCCATGCGGTAGGCTTTTTCAATCACCGCGCCCAGGCGCCGGTCGCCTTTTGCAAAGATTCCCTCCAGCACGCTGGTGGCGCTGTCGTGATAATTGACCTTGATCTTGCGGGAATGCACGCAGGAAAGCAGGTATTTCTGCTTTTCCCGCAAGCGCTCGCGGGTGTCCTGGGCACAGAACTGGAAGGGTGTCCAGGGCTTTGGCACAAAACATGCCACGCTGATGGTCACCTGCACCCCCTTGCCTTTGGGCCGGTCGGGAATCGAATAGAACAGGTTGACCACCTGCTGGGCGGTGTCGGCAATGCCCTTGATGTCCTCCATCGTCTCGGTGGGCAGGCCCATCATAAAGTACAGCTTGACCGAGGTGTAGCCTTCCTTGAAGGCGATGCGGCAGCCCCGCTCGATCTGCTCCCAGGTGACATTTTTGTTGATGACATCCCGCAGGCGCTGGGTGCCGGCCTCCGCCGCAAAGGTCAGGCCGCTCTTGCGCACCCGGCTGGTCTTTTCCACCAGCGACTGGGAGAAGTTGTCCACCCGCAGCGAAGGCAGCGACAGACTGACATGGTCGGCCTCCGCCCACTCGTTCAGCCGGTCCAGGATCTCTTCCAGGCGGGAATGGTCGGAGGTGGACAGGCTCATCAGGCTGAGTTCGTCGTAGCCTGTGTTGGCGCACAGGGTCCGGGCGCAGTCGCTGATGAGTTTGGGGGAACGTTCCCGGAAGGGGCGATAGATCTGCCCGGCCTGGCAGAACCGGCACCCCCGCACGCAGCCGCGCAGCACCTCGACGCTGGCCCGGTCCTGGATCGTGCCGACGATGGGGACGACAAAGTTTTCCGGCGGGGGGAAGCTGTCCATATCCTGGACGATGGCCTTGGTCACCTGCGGCGGTACCTCTTCCCGGTTCGGCGTGACCGACCGGATGCGTCCGTCCTGCTCGTACTCCACCGTGTAAAAGGCGGGCACGTACACCCCGGGGATCCTGGCCAGTTCCAGCAGCAGCTGTTCTTTGTTCCAGCCGTTCTTTTTGCCGGCTTCCACACAGGCACAGATGTCCTGCAGCATCTGCTCCCCTTCCCCCAGCTGCATCAGGTCAAAGAAGTCCGCCATCGGTTCGGCATTGCAGACGCAGGGGCCGCCGGCGATGATCAGCGGCCAGCTTTCGTCCCGGTCGGCCGCCCGCAGCGGGATGCCGGCCAGGTCCAGCATAGCCAGAATATTGGTGTAGCAAAGCTCGTATTCCAGCGTGAACCCCACAATATCGAAGTCCCGCAGCGGGTCCTTGCTTTCCAGGCAGTACAGCGGGATCTGCAGCTGCTCCATCTGTTCCTTCATGTCCACCCAGGGCATGAAAGCCCGCTCGCACCACCAGTTTTCATGTCGATTGAGCAGTTCGTACAGGATCTTCTCCCCCAGAAAGGACATGCCCACTTCATACGTATCCGGGAAGCAGAAGGCAAACCGCACATCCACCTTGTCCTTCTCCTTGATGACGCTGCCGGGCTCACCGCCCGTATAGCGGCCGGGTTTCTGCACATGGAAAAGCGCCTGTCTGAGTTCGCTGATATTCGGCATAACTTTGACCTCTTCCTGTCTCTTGGTTTCCTGTCGTTCCGGGGTTCAGCCCCGGCTCCGGCATACCGCGGCTTTTCCGCAGGGTCAGGGCCCGCGGAAAGGTCAGCCCGGTCGGCCGATCATTTCGTTTATTATATCAGGACTTTCCCTTTCCCGCAAGGCGCAGGAAAAGCGCCCGGACGCAGGGCGCCCGGGCATCGCCTTCCCCGCCTAATTTTCCAGCAGACGGGCCCCATCCAGCCCCGGGACCGGCAGCAGGTTGAAGGCCCCCAGCAGCAGGTTGGCGGCAGCCGCCCAGCAGCCGGCATAGGTATATCCGGTCAGGTCCATCCAGCCGAGCAGCCCCAGGCAGACCAGGAAGTTCATGACCGGCCCGCCGGCGGCCAGGATCTTTTCCTGCCAGGCCGGCAGACAGATCCCCCGCATCCGCAGACAGATCCCCCAGAGCGTCAGTTCCAGCTGCGGGGGCTCCCGCACCAGGAAGGCCCAGGCCAGCAGATGCCCGCTTTCGTGAAGGATCGCCGCCAGCATCCCCCATCTTGCCACGCCGGTGCTGTCCCAAGCCAGTACCATCACCCAGAAGAACAGGGTCAGGACCGGGGCGCGCAGACGCAACGGCCGGTCAGCCGGCCGCCTGCTCCAGCGCTTCGGTCGGATCATACCGGATCCCTCCATGCAGCAGCTCAAAGTGAAGATGCGGTCCCGTGACGTTGCCTGTCTGGCCGGATGTCCCCAGCACCTGCTGCTTTTGGACCTTCTGCCCGGGCCGCACATACAGGTACTGCATGTGCGCATACAGTGTCTCGTCGCCGTTGGGGTGCAGGATCCGCAGGTAATTGCCATAGCTTTTGTGGCTACCCGCCACCCGCACCACGCCGTCCGCCGCAGCCAGCACCTGTGTGCCCTCCGCCACCGGGAGGTCGGTCCCGGTGTGGAACTCCTCCCCCTGCCCGGTGACAGGGTCGGTCCGCCATCCGTAGCTGGATGTCGCGTTCTGCACGACAAAGGGCAGCGGGTACCCAAAGTCGAAGGGCGGGTCATACCCTTCCAAACGGCTGCCAGAAGGCGCCTGGCGGTCCGGAACCCTGCGCACCGACCGCACACCGACCCGGGCCGCCGCCGGCTGCGCGGCCGTCTGCCACTCCGCCATCACCTGCCGGGCCGCCGTCCACAGCTCTGCCGCCGCTTCCTGGGTGAACTTTGCCAGTTCATGTCCGCCGTCCAGGTCCAGGCCGGGGGCTTCCAATGCCTCATAAAAGAGTCGCTGCATCGAGCGGTAGAGCGGACGATAGCAGAACCTGGCCGCCAACACCGCCGCAATCAGCGCCGTGCAGAGCAGCAGTTGGGTCCACAGCAATGTATCGCCGCCTTTTCTGCGTTTGGGGGCCTGCACCGTTTCCCTGTCCTTCGGTGGCAGGTTCGGCTCCTTCGCGTCCTTTTTGCTGGCGTCCTCCCACATGATCTGTTCCCTCCCTGTGCTTCCGGTCCTTGCCTACCATACAGCTGTATGCAGACAGGCTCGCCTTTAGCACCCACCGGTGCAGCGCACCCCGCAGGAGCAAAAAAAGAGCGCCCCGGGGGATTACCCCAGGGACGCCCTGTCTTTCTTATTCTGTCGGACTGTTCCCGTTCGGGTCAGGGAATCCGCCGCTTGTGCGGGGTCCGGCGGTCAGACGCTTATTCCCCCATGGCCCGACGCAGCATTTCCAGGCGCTCTTCCAGGCCCTTGCGGGGTTTGGCGAACAGGCCCATCCCCTCCACTTCCAGGGTGCATTCCAGGCTGGTCGCGTCGCCGCCGCCCAGCAGGATGGCAATAAAGGTGCCGTGAACCCGGCCATGGGTGAAGCTGCACCGCAGCCGCCGCGCCTTCTCCGACTCCAACACCTTCACCTCGATCACACCGCCGTCCTTGGTGTGCTCGGTGATCGAGCTGCCGTCGCTGGCCACTTCCGCCCCGCTCAGGTCGGTGCGCCAGTGGTTCAGGTTGGGGTTGGTCAGATACAGCCACACCTTTTGCGGCGGGCAGGAATAACTCGCTGTCACTACACAGTTCTTCATGGTCGGTATTCTCCTTTTTCCTATTGATTGACCAGACGGGCCTTATTTCTGGCCCAGGCCGCGCAGGCTTTCCAGCAGTCCGCGCAGCCGCACCCGATCGCGGCGCGGTTCAGCCCGCGGCGCCGTGACCGATCCGACCGCCCTGGCCGGGGTCGTGGGATCAATGCCAGGCGGGTCGATCCGCTCAAACGCGTGCTGGAAATACCCGTACATGGCCATCTGGCTGTCCACCGGGGGCTGACCGTCCGCCGGTTTGACCTTGGTATAACTGCCGTCCGGCTGCATCACCCGGGCGTTGACCGTATCCCGGAGCTGCAGGTCAAGGATGTCCCGCAGCTGGCGGGCGATCCTCGGGTCGTCCACCCGGACGCCCACTTCCACCCGGCGTTCGGTGTTGCGGGTCAGGAAGTCGCCGGAGGCGATATAGATGCGGGCATCCGCACCTTCCCCGAAGGAATAGATGCGGGAATGCTCCAGATAGCGGCCCACGATGCTGCGGATGTGGATATTCTCGGTCTTGCCGGGAACGCCCGCCCGAACGCAGCAGATGCCGCGGATGATCATATCCACCCGCACCCCCGCGCAGCTGGCTTCGCTGAGCTTTTCAATGATCTGCGGGTCGTTGAGGGAGTTGTTTTTCAAAATCATCGACGCCCGCTCGCCCCGCCGCGCCTTGGCGATCTGGCGGTCCATCTCGTCCAGCAGGACGGACTTGAACCGCAGCGGCGCCACCAGCATGGTATCCGCCTCACTGGTCAGGCGCTGCAGCGCCATGTTGTTGAAGACGGCGCTGGCCTCCTCGCCGATTTCCTGGCGGGAGGTGATGAAGGACAGGTCGGTGTACTGTTCACTGGTCTTTTCGTTGTAGTTGCCGGTGCCGATCTGGGTCAGGTAATGGTACTTGCCGTCCACCTTGGAGGTGATCAGCGTCAGCTTGGAGTGAACTTTGTAATCATCGAACCCATAGAAGACCGTGCAGCCGGCATCCTCCAGCTGTTTGGACCAGTCGATGTTGTTCTGTTCGTCGAAGCGGGCGCGCAGCTCCACCATCGCCACCACTTCTTTGCCGTTTTCCGCCGCCGCTATCAACGCCTGCACGATCTGGGAGTCGCTGGCCATGCGGTAGAGGGTCATCTTGATGGACACCACGTTGGGGTCCGCCCCCGCCTTGAGCAGCATACGGATAAAGGGACGGATGCTCTGATAGGGATAGGCGATCAACACATCGTGCTCATGGGCTTCCCGGTACAGATCATAGCCATTGGGCGCCTGGATCGGCCGGGCCGGCGGGTAGAACAAGCCGGCGTTGCCGTCCGACGAGATGCGGCTGGACAGGCGGAACAGGCAGCCGGAATCCAGCGGCGAGGTTTGCACAAAGCAGCGGTCCGCCGGCACCACCAGTTTTTCCCGCAGGAACTTCACGATCTCCTGGGGCGCTTCCGGCCAGAACTGCAGCCGGACCGCCGCCAGTTTGCGGCGTTTTTTCAGCAGCTCGCTCATGACATCGCGGAAGTCGATGTCATGGTCCATCATCCCCTCATCCACCGTAATGTCCGCATTGCGGGTGACGCGGAACAGGCAGGATTTCTGCACCGAGTTCTTGCGGAAGATGGACGAGGCATAGTGGGCGATCAGCTCCTCCACAAAGGCATACCGGGTCACGTTGCCGTCCTTGGTAAACAGGACCCGCTCGAACTGGTTGCTGATCGGGATGATGCCGTAATGGATCCCGTCGGCCTTGGTGTACAGCTGTACGCCGAAGTAGATCTCCTTGTTGCGCAGGAAGGGGAACGGATGGCGCTGGTCCACGATCTGCGGGCTCAGGATCGGGAAGATCTCCCGCTGGAAATAGGCTTTCCAGAAATGTTCCTGCTGTTTGTCCAGCTTGCTAAAGTCCACTTTCTGGTAGCCCTTCTCGCTCAGCGCCGCCACCAGGTGCTGCCAGTACTTGTCACACTTGGCCTGCAGTTCCGCCACCCGCGGGGTAATGGCGGCGATCTGTTCCGACGCCGTCATGTGGGTGACAATGTCCAGCTTGTTGTTTTTCAGCAGGGTCTGGTCATACAGCGACCCCACGCGGACCATAAAAAACTCATCCATATTGCTGGAAAAGATGGCGGCAAACTTCAGGCGCTCCCCCAGCGGGACGCTCTTCTCCTTTGCCAGCGCCAGCACACGGCTGTCAAAGTCCAGCCAGCTCAATTCCCGATTGATAAAGATGCTGTCTTGTTCCAAAATCCGATCCTCCCTGTTTTGTTGCCGACTCAGCGGGCGGGGCCCACTTCAACCAAACCGTCCCAGCTTTCCACCATCCGGGCCGAGATCCCGCGCACCTCATCCAGTTCTTCCACCGTGCGGAACGCGCCGTGCTCGGCCCGATAGGCAAGAATGGCCGCCGCTTTGACCTCCCCGATGCCCGGCAGCTGCATCAACTGTTGGGCGTCGGCCCGGTTGAGGTCGATCGGCCAGCGGACGATTTCTTCGCTTTCCTGCCGGGGTGCGGCCGGCGCCTCATACGCAGCGGGACGGTAGCCCCATTGCCAGACCGGCGCGATCCAGAAGCAAGCGCCCCACAGGATGAGCCCCAGCGCCAGCAGGGTCGCCAGCAGCAGTCCGAACGCATCCCGGCGCTTTCCACTCATGCAAGACCCTCATTTCGGCCGCAGACGGCTATTTTCCTACCTATTATAGCACGCTTTACACAAAATTTCACCTGCGGCAAAAAGTTTTTTCCAGAAATTTACATAATTTTTCCACCCGCCTTACCAGCGCGGGCGGCTCCTCTCTTCGGGAGGAAGTTCGGTATCCACGATCAACACGTCCGTGCCAATGGTCTTCACGTCCCCCCAGGGGATCTCCAGGTCCGGGCCTCTGCCAAAAAGGCCGAAGCAGCGCGGTCTTCCGCGCAGAACAGCCTTTTCGATCTGCGCCGTATCCGCCGAAAAGACCAGGTCGTCGATGCGGCCCAGCTTCTCGCCGGTCTTGTTCTGGATCACATCCTTCGCGTGCAGTTCGTACAACGTCATGGCCGGTTCGCCTCCCTTCTCACTTCTTTTATACTTATGCGCGGCAGTTGGATTTGTTTCTTTCGCCGTTTGCGTGTATAATAGGGAAAGAAAGCCCGGCGGGGCCGGCCGTCAAAAGCGTCCGCAGCCGGGGTGTCGGACCCTGATGAAACGTAGGAGACTGTTTATGTATAAAAACATCATCTTTGACCTGGGCGGCGTGGTTGTCAACTTCACCCCCAAAGATTTCCTGATGGACCGCTTTATGAACAAAAAGGCGGAGGAGATCGTGTACGCCCTGACCTTTGGCAGCAAGGAATGGGAGGACCTGGACCGGGGGGATATTTCCCGCGGGACCGCCAACCGGATCATGCTGGAAAACGCAGCCGCCTGCGGGCGCGTTTTTGAGGTACAGGCCGTGATCGACGAGTGGGAGGTCATCCTCAAAACCAACCAGCACACCATCAACACGATGTGCAAGCTGAAGCTGGCGGGCTATCGGCTGTATTACCTGTCCAACATTGCCTCGGACACCATGGAGCAGATCAAACAGCGGGATTTCTTTCCGCTGTTTGACGGCGGCGTCGCCTCCTGCGATGTCCACCTGCTCAAACCCGACCCGAGGATCTACACCCTGCTGATGCAGAAATACCACCTGGCCTATGATGAATCGATCTTCATTGACGACAACAAGCAAAACGCCCAGGCCGCCTACAACCTGGGCATCACCGGCATCCTTTACAAGAACTATCGCTCTTTTGACCGCGCTCTGGGTGTTTGCGGCGTCGAGCTGCCCGACGCCCGCGGCATGCGCAGCCTGATCCGCAAAATGAAGCGCGAACAGGAGCAGAAAGCTGCCGAGAGCCAGGCGCCCCAGGCATAACAGTTTTCCCCCAACCGTGCAAAGAACGCCGGGTACAGTCCGCCTGTACCCGGCGTTCTTTGTCGTCAGCAGCAGGAGATCTGTTCCCGGATGCGGCACAGCGCGTTCTTTTCCAGCCGGCTGACCTGCGCCTGGCTGATTCCGATTTCCCGGGCCACCTGGACCTGGGTCTTGCCGGACAGATACCGCAGCGAAATGATCCGGCGCTCCCGCTGGGACAGGGTCCGCATGGTATCCTTGAACATGATGCTGCTGACCCAGCTCTCCTCCCCGCCGGCCTCGGGCACCCGGTCCATCAGGGCGACCGACTCGTCCCCGTCGGTGTAGGCCGGCTCGTACAGGCTGACCGGCTCCACCACCGATTCCAGCGCCATGGCCACATTTTCCGGGGTGGCACCCAGCCGGGCGGCAATCTCCGAGACGCGGGGTTCCCGGCCGGTCTGTTTTTGCAGTTCCTCCCGCGCCTGCATGGAATGGTAGGCAAGGTCCCGAATGGATCGGCTGACCCGCACCGGGGCGTTGTCCCGCAGGAAGCGGCGGATCTCCCCGACGATCATCGGTACGCCGTAGGTGGAAAAACGGACTTTCAGGCTTGGGTCAAAATGGTCGATGGCCTTGATGAGCCCGATGCAGCCGACCTGAAACAGATCGTCCAGGTTTTCGCCCCGGCCGGAAAACTTCTGCACCACGCTTAAAACAAGCCGCAGGTTCCCCTGGATCATCTTCTGGCGCGCCACCTTGTCACCGGCCCGGGCCCTGGTCAGCAGTTCGGTCTTCTGGCGCTCGCTCAAAACCGGCAGCTGGGCGGTGTTCACACCGCAGATCTCTACTTTCCCGCTGTACATCTGGTCTGTCCTCCCTATCCTGTTTGTTCCAGTATAGGCAGGCGGCAGCCGCATCAGACAGGCAGGTTTCTGGCAATCTTTGCACATGGCCAAGCCGCCCCGCATAGGATGTGGGAAAGGAGGGATCGCCATGATGCCGACCGATGTCTGGTTTTACCTGTTTTGGATTGCCTGCGCCCTGTTCGGGGCCACCGGCGTAGCGCTGTTCATTGTGCTGCATCCGGCTGTTGACAAGGAGGATACCGGCAATGTGCAGCGGGAGTATACCGCCCCCAGCTATGCCCGCACGGCCGGATTTGCCATCCAGACTCATCCGGACAGCGAGATTTTGCACCCGCGCCGCTTCTGGCTCGTCAATGACGGAACGGCGGAAATCGAATATGTCATCACCCCCAACCACTTTGCCCGGCTGCGCGCCGCCCCCTCCGGTACGTTGGATTTGCCGGACGATTTCCTGAATGACGAGTACGAAAGTATTGAAGAGTACGACATTGACGGGATCCTTGTCACCCAAAGCCAGTCCCCCGGGCGCAACGGGATGCTGCGCTGGACCAGGGATGACTTTGACTTTGTGCTGCTGGCCGATCAGCCGGAGATGAACCTGCTGGGCGGCGTCGCCACCGACTTTGTGCAGCAGAGTTCGGCCGGCTGGACCTGAGGGTTCAGACCACCGCCTCCATCTCCCGGCGCAGCCGCTTCATGATCCGCTTTTCCAGCCGGGAGATGTAGCTCTGGGAGATTCCGATGGAATCCGCCACCTCTTTCTGGGTGTGCTCCTGCTCTCCGTTCAGCCCGAAACGCATCTCCATGATTTTCCGTTCCCGGGCGGAAAGCCGGCCCACCGCCTGGCGCAGCGCTGTCCGCTCGGCATTGCGTTCCAGCGCTTCCCCCACCTGGCCGTCGTCGCTGGTCAGCACATCCACCAGCAGCAGCTCGTTGCCGTCCGAATCGGTGTTGAGCGGCTCGTCGATGCTGGCGTCCTGGCGGCGGTTGCTGCTTTTGCGCAGATACATCAGGATCTCGTTTTCGATGCACCGGCTCGCGTAGGTGGCCAGCTTGATCTTTTTGCCCGGCTCAAAGGTGTTGACCGCCTTGATCAAACCGATCGTACCAATGGAGATCATGTCCTCGACGCCGGTGGTGGGACTTTCGAATTTTTTTGCAATGTAGACGACCAGACGCAGGTTATGTGTGATCAGCGTGTCCCGGGCTCCGGGCTGCCCGGCTGCCAGATCGGCAAAGACCTGCTTTTCCTCTTCCGGGTCCAGCGGTGCCGGCAGGGTGTCCGGCCCGTTGATGTAGTACAGTGCCCGCGGCACGGCCAGCCGCAGCCAGACCTGATACAATGCCTGTCCCATTTGCGCCCATTGCTTCATTGTCTTCTCCTCCTTCAAAAGAAATCCGAACCGTACAGTGCCTCATACTCTCCGTTCCCAAAGCACTGCTGGGTGAAGGCCACGGCCGTCCGGCCAAGACTCAGCACCCCCTGCTGCGAGATCACCCCGATCTGGCGCACCGCCACCCCCGGCAGGACCGTCCGGCCCGTCGCCGTCGCACAGGGAACCAGCCGCAGCGGGATCTCCGGGCTGATCTCGGTCTTTTCCTCGCCGGCGAACCAGCTGTCAAGGAAAGCGCACAGCGGTTCCGGCAGACGCGAACGGGCCCCCGGGTAGCTGATGAGCAGCACCGGCAGACAGGTGATCGGGTCTTTCAGGTGGCAGCCGGTATCCAGCACCGCCCGCAGCCGCACCGTCGCGCCGCACAGCTGCATCTCGAAGCCCACCGTCTGCAGGGTGTTGTCAGCGGTCGAACCCAACATTCCCAGCACCAGCCAGGCACCCAGGCAGCATACCCCGGAGAGCGCCACCAGAAGCACCGGCGACACCCGCAGATAGACCACAAGGTTGCCGGTCTGTACCAGATCGGTGCCGGTGCGCAGGATGACCAGGATGCACAGTCCGGCCACAAGCAGGTTCAGCGCCATGTACCAGCACACCGACGCCAGATACTTGCGCCGCGGCCGCACCCCAAAGGCCACCGCCGCCACCAGCGCCCCGGTGCCCAGTTTGTAGAGCAGCTGAAGGGGGTATGCCTGTTCCGGCAGCAGGATCACCAGGGTGGAAAGGGCTGCCAGGGCCGCGGCGGCCAGCATCCGCCCGAACCGGCCGGACAGACCGGCCAGCAGACCGGCCGCCGCCAGCAGGCCGTAGGCGATCAAAAAATTGGTAAGCAGCAACACATCAAGATACAGGACTGTTTTCATGCCGTCCCTCCCGCTATGAACGAGGCTTACCACCCAGTGTATGACCTGCCGGGCAAAAAAATGCGCAGAACGCCCCGGCGGCGCCTCAAAACAATGAAAGACGGCTTCCGACCGCAAAGAAGCCCTTCCTTTGCCAATGTGCCGGATCGGGACAGCCGCCGGTCCAAGGGAAAGGGCGCGTTGCAAAAGGGAACCGCCATCGCAGTTTGCACGAAAAAGCGGGTATAACAAAAGTGAAGCTCCCTTCCAGAAACGCCGCTTGGCCTCCTTGGAGGGGAGCTTTTGTGCAATATTTTCGGGACAAGCCAGTTTATCAGCAAGGTCCTTGACGCAGGGGATGCTTTATTTGAGTTCCACAACCGTCACGCCGGCGCCGCCTTCCCCGTAACCGCCGAGCCGGAAGCTCTTGACCTGCCGGTGGGTGCGCAGATGTTTCTGGATGCCGGTGCGCAGTGCGCCCGTTCCCATGCCGTGGATGATATAGACCGTGTGCTGGCCGCGCATGACGGCGCCGTCCAGAAAGCGGTCCACCTCCCCGATCGCCTCCTCCACCGTATAACCCAGCAGATTCAGTTCCAGGCTGGCTTTGCGGTTGTGGTCCAGCTGAACATGGGTGTGGGTGTGAGGTTTGGGCGGCGTCTTTTTCTGGCGGGTCATCTTGTCCGGCGCTTTCAGGCCGGACAGGGGCACCTTGGTTTTGAGGATGCCGGCCCGGACTTCCACCATGCCGTCCCGGTCCGGGTTGGACATGACGACGGCCGTCTGGTTCAGCTCGGCAATCACGACCTCCTGCCCCACCCGCACCTCTTTCAGCGGCACAAAGGGCTGTACGGTCTGCTGGGAAGCCGTGCCTTTCAGCAGCTGTTCCGTATCCTTGCGGGCAATCTCCCGCGCACGGATCGCCCGCTGGGCCGCGCTGGCCTTTTCCTCCTTCTGAATGCGCCGGAGCTCATCGGTCAGGGCATAGGCGTCGTTCTGCACCCGCTGCACCAGATCGCGGGCTTGCTTGCGGGCTTCCTCCAGTTGCTGCTCGCCCTGGCGGATCAGCTGGTCGCGCTGTTTCTCGGCGTCCTCCAAGGCGTGTTCGGCCTGGTAACGCGCCCGCTCGGCCTCCGCTTCGGCAGCCTTCAGCTGCAGCTTGAGGTCGTCCAGCTGGGCCAGAACGCTGTCCAGCCGCTTGTCGTCGCTGGACATGTGCGCCCGAGCCGCGTCGATCACATCTTCCGGGATCCCCAGCTTGGCACTGATCAGGAAAGCATTGGACTTGCCCGGCACCCCCACGCTGAGTTTGTAGGTGGGCATCAGGCTTTCCACGTCAAATTCACAGCTGGCGTTGACCACACCGGGGGTCTCCAGCGCATAGATCTTCAGCTCGGCATAGTGCGTGGTGGCCATCAGCAGCGTGTGGTGCCGCCGCAGTTTTTCAAGAATACTCACCGCCAGTGCCGCACCCTCCGCCGGGTCGGTCCCGGCCCCCAGCTCATCCAGCAGCGTCAGGGTTTCCGGGCCCGCCAGGTCCAGGATTTCGGTGATGCGCTTCATGTGGCCGGAGAAGGTGGACAGGCTCTGCTCGATGCTCTGCTCGTCCCCGATGTCCACCAGGTATTCATCAAAATGGCAGACGGTGCTGCTGTCATGGGCCGGGATCAGGAATCCGTACTGGGCCATGGCGTTGAGCAGGCCGGCGGTTTTCAGCGAGACCGTCTTGCCGCCGGTATTGGGGCCGGTGATCACCAGGGTGTCATACGCGTCCCCCAGGGTGATGTCCACCGGCACGACCTTTTTCTTGTCGATCAGCGGGTGCCGCGCCTTTTTCAGCGCAAAGCGGCAGGCATCGCTGACCTGTGGCATAAACGCATTCTGTTCCACCGCCAGGCGCGCCTTGGCCAGCAGAAGGTCGATCTCCAGCATGGCGTCATAGCTGTAGCTGAACTGGGGTTCCAGCGAACCGACCTGGGCCGAGAAAGCGGAGAGGATCCGGGTGATCTCCTCCTGCTCCTGGGCGCGCAGCTGCATGATGCGGGCGTTGGCTTCCACCACCGCCGTCGGCTCGACAAACACGGTGGCCCCGGTGGAGGACACATCGTGGATCACGCCCCCGACCTCCCCGCGATATTCCGCCCGGACCGGCACCACATAGCGGCCGTTGCGCAGCGAGACCACCGCATCCTGCAGGAATTTGTTGGTGGTCGAATTTTTGATGATCGCATCCAGTTTGGTGCGGATGGAATCCTCGGTGGAGCGGATCTTCCGGCGCAGGTCCTGCAGGGTGCTGCTGGCTGTATCCGCCATCTCTTCGGGGGAAAGGATGCTGGCTGTGATCTGCTTTTCAAGAATCGGCTGAGGCGCCAATGCAAAAAACAGGTCATCGGTGGGCAGCGGTTCGTGCTCGGTCAGGCCGTACCACTGGCTCAGGCCCTGGAAATTGCGCAGCGTGGCGGCGATTTCCAGCAGTTCGCCCATGGAAAGGATCCCGCCTTTCACCGCATGGGCGACGATCCGTTTGCCGTTGCTGACCGCCCCGAACCGGGGGCTTCCGTTTTTGAGCAGCAGGCTGTTGACGGCGTTGGTCTGCGCCAGGGCGTAGCGTTCCTCCTCGGCGGTGTCGAAGGGCGTCAGCGCCTGCATCTTCTCCTTTGTCTCCGCACAGGCGCAAAGCGTCACAGCCCGGGCGATGATTTTATCCAATTCCAGGGTCTTTTGAAAAGAAAGGTCCATGGGATTTTTCGTTCTCCTTGTCATATTGTTTCGGGGCGCCGCGTCCACAGGCCGCCCGGGCGGCACATGGCCGCACAGCGGGCCCTGGCGGCGTCCGCTTGTCTATTCGAGCACCGAATGCAGAAAATCCAGGCTCTTCAAACCGTGGTCCAGCTTGCTTACAAAGTACCGCTCGCACACCTTTCCCAAGTTCCGGGTACTGGGGCCGCTGAGGGTGAAGGCGAAGAGCTTCGGGTCTTCGGCCAGGCAGATATGCCGCAGCGCAAACAGCGCCCCTTCGTCCAGGTTGGGCAGATGTTTCTGCCGGTCGGCACAGTCGGCACACAGCAGCACCCCGTCGGTCGTGTCCAGGTAGAAGTCGGTGCCGTCATAGCGGCCGCACTGGTCGCAGGCCAAAATGCGCGGCATGTAGCCGGACAGGCTCATGACGCGCATCTCGAATATCGCCTTGATCAGCGGCAGCGGCCGTTTGTTTTCACTGATTATATACAGGCTGTTGAGCATCAGCCGCAAAAGTTCTTCCGCCTCCGGCGGTTCTGGGGACAAAACGATCAACGCTTCGGCAAAATAAGCGGCCAGCGCCATTCCTTCCACGCTGCGCCCCAAGCCGTGGAACACCTTTTTGACCAGGGCGGTGTCCACAAAATTGCTGGACCGGCCAAAGGTCAAAGAAAATTCCGAATAGCAAAACAGCCCGCAGCCGCTGAACAGCTTGCTTTTCAGCCGCAGACTGCCCCGCGCCGAGGCCGAGACAACGCCGCGGTCAGGCGTGAGGATCGTCAGGATCTGATCGGCCTCCCCCACCTTGACCTGCCGGAGAACCAGGCCGCTTGTGGCAAGCTGCATGGACATCGCCCTCCTTCGCTACGGCTTCGGCCTGCTTGCTTTTATAGTCCAGGTAATCATAGACGCTCCCGGTCTGGACAAACTGCGCCCAGCATCCATCCCGGATGCTGTCGGAATCCTGCGGCATAATGCGGCACCTCTCTCCCACACGCAGCCGGCCGCCGGCAGGACGGCCGCCGCGTTTCTTTGTTGGAAGACAGTGTACCACACCCCGGGCGGAAAAGTTGTCCAACCGCGGCGGAGCGATGCGCTCAGGGTTTGGCGAACCCCAAATCGTCCAGCAGGCGTTCGTTGTCCCGCCAGCCTTCCCGCACCTTGACCCAGCATTGGAGGTTTACCTGCACACCCAGCAGTTCCTCGCAGTCCAGCCGGGCCGCCGTGGCGATCTTTTTGAGCATCTGTCCGTTTTTTCCGATGATCATTCCCTTGTGGTTCTTTCTTTCACAGCAGATCTCCACCGAAATGTCCACCAGGTCCCGGTCCGGTCTCTCCTTGAAACTCTGCACCGTGACCGCCACCCCGTGCGGGATCTCCTCCCGCATAAAGAGCAGCAGTTTTTCCCGGATCAGTTCGGCCACCAGTTCCTTTTCCGGCATGTCGGTGAACGCATCGTCGTCAAAATAATGGGGCCCGGGGGTTGCATAGGTCTTGAGCTTTTCCAGCAGCGCGTCACAGCCGGTGCCGTCCTTTGCCGAAACGGTCAGCACCTCCTCAAAGATCCCCAGGCGGGCGATCTCCTGCCGGCGCGCCTCCAGTTCTTCAAAGCCCCGCAGCGTGTCCACCTTGTTGATGACTGCCAGGGCCGGGCCGCTTTTGCGCAGAGCGTCCATCATCGTCTGTTCCGACTCGGTGAATGTCCCCGCCGGCTCAAAAAGCATGACGGTAACGTCCACATCCTTTACGCTGGCCGCCGCCGTCTGGGTCATGCGGGCATCCAGCTTGTTGCGGGGCAGATGGATGCCGGGGGTGTCCATCAGCACATACTGCACAGAGCCTTTGGTGATCACGCCGGTGATCCGGCTGCGGGTGGTCTGGGGTTTGTTGGTGACAATGGCGACCTTTTCCCCCACAAGCTGGTTGGTCAGGCTGGATTTTCCCACATTGGGGCGGCCCACCAGCGCCACAAATACGCTGGACGTTTCATGGCCCTGTTTATTCGGCATGTTCTGTCTCCTCTTTTTCTTTTTTTCTGCCAAAGCGGAAAGTGAACCAGTAGGCCGCCACAAGGGACGCCGCCCACAGCACGATCCGCACCGGGCTGGCGGTGACCCCCAGCCAGATGGCCCGCAGCGATGCCGTGTTCCCGAACAGACATACCGCCACGCAGACAGCCCCCAGGGCGGTGACCATCACCGCGCCGGCGGCCATGTCCTTGGCGGCGCCGGCGCTCCACCAATGGGTGGTGTCCGGCTTGTCCACCGCACGTTCCACCGCCGAGTTCATCAACTCCATGGCCATGACGGCGAAAACACACAGCGAAAGCAGCGCCAGCTCCACAGCCGTGCAGCCGGCCAGCCAGGCCGCCGCATAGGCATAGAACGCCGCGCAGATGTGGAAGCGAAAGTTTCTTTCCTCCTTGACGGCGGCCCGGATGCCGTTCCAGGCATACACGAAGCCGCGGCCAAAGCGGGCCAGATCGGAACGTATTCTCATTCGTACAAAATCTCGTCGTTTGTGTAGGAAACCGTGCGCGGCAGCCCCAGCTGCAGCAGCACAGCCTCCTCCTTTTCCCTCATGCGGACAGCCTCCAGGCCGCTGGTCTCGTGGTCGTAGCCCAGCAGATGGAGCATGGAGTGGACGGTCAGGTAAGCGACCTCCCGCTGCAGGCTGTGGCCATAGAGCTCCGCCTGTTCCATAGCCCGTTCCATCGAGATGACAATGTCGCCCAGCACCTTGCAGCCGTTGTCCTCATCCAGGTCGTATTCGCCGTTGACCCCCATCGGGAAGCTGAGCACATCGGTGGCGCTGTCTTTGTTGCGATACTGGTTGTTCAGTTCACGGATGCGCTGGTTATCGACAAAGATCACGCTGATCTCTGCAGAGCCTTCGAATTTTTCGTAGTTCAGCACGGCATTGCAGCTGCGGCGAATCAGGATCCGCAGCCCGGAAGGAATCTTGACAGCGTTTTGTTCGTTCGTGATCAGCACCTTGTTTGACATGAAGAGCATCTCCCTTTGTGATTCCAATTTATCTCAGCGGCGAGAAGCTGCCCCGGCCGCTCGTTCATACGCTTTCACGATCTGCTGTACCAGGCGGTGACGCACCACGTCCTTGTCACTGAGCTGGATCTGCGCGATGCCCTGAATACCGCGCAGCACCTTCAGCGCATCCACAAGGCCGCTGCGGGCCTTGTCGGGAAGGTCGATCTGGGTCACGTCGCCGGTGACTACCACCTTGCTGTTGGCGCCCATGCGGGTCAGGAACATCTTCATCTGTTCGGGCGTTGTGTTCTGGGCTTCGTCCAGAATGATGAAGGCGTCGTCCAGCGTACGGCCGCGCATATAGGCCAGCGGCGCCACCTCGATGGTCTGCTTTTCCACCAGGCGCTGGAAGTTTTCGGCCCCCAGCAGATCGAACAGGCCGTCATACAGCGGCCGCAGGTAGGGGTCCACCTTGTTTTGCAAATCGCCGGGCAGGAAGCCCAGTTTTTCCCCCGCTTCCACCGCGGGGCGGGTCAGAATGATGCGGTCAACTTCCTTGGCCTTGAACGCCTTGACCGCCATGGCCACAGCCAGATAGGTCTTGCCGGTGCCGGCCGGCCCCACGCCGAAGGTGATCGCGTTGGCCCGGATGGCGGCAATGTATTCTTTCTGGCCCAGGGTCTTGGGATGGATCGGGCGGCCTTTGGCGGTGACCGCCACAAAGTCGTCGGTCAGCTCCCGCAGCCGCTTTTCCTCGCCTTCCCGCGCCAGATTGATGCAGTAACGCACCGTCTGCTCGTCCAGCGGCGTCCGGTTTTCCATCAGGGTCACCATGCCCTGCACCGCGTGAACGGCCGCCGCCACGCCTTCTTCCTCGCCGGTGAACTTGAGCGCCGACCCGCGGCACACCGCCGTTACGCCGAACTCATTCTCCAACAGACGAACATTCTGGTCACAGTTTCCGAAAATGGCAGCTGCCAATTCGATGCTGTCCAATTCCACTGACCGTTCTGCCAAATGCACTACCTCCATCACTGGTCCCGGGCAGAAGGCGCTTTTCCCAAAGCGTCCGGCGCCCGGCAGGCACAGGGTTGATACGCCGCGGTGCGAAAGTCTCCTGCCGCACGGTCGGCCCGATTTTTTATAAAATGGACAAATTTGTTTCTGCCCGATCACAGAGTTTTGGTATTTTGTACTCGAAAACATTATAGCAGACATTGCGGTTCTTTTCAAGAAAAAACCGTGAACCTTCGCCCGGTTTCTGGCGGCGTCCGGGCGCCGGATGCCGACCGGCTGCCGGGAACGGATCGCATTCTGCCAAAAAAACTTGCCGCCTGTGTACACAGACGGCAAGCCTTGTTCTTCCTTTTTGTTTGCTTCCACCGCTCTGCCCGGGCAGGGCGGTCAGGCGCCAGGTATCTTACAGATACTTCTTGATGCCTTCGGGAAGCTCATCCACGCTGGCGGAGACCGTGACCACCACCTCGACGTTGCTGCCGGTGATCTTGTCGATCTCGGCCAGGACCTTGGCGGCTTCGTTCAGGTCATGGTCCACGACCTTCAGGATGCCGTCGATGAACAGTTCGGTGATGTCATAGTTGCCGGCCAGAACGCCCGCGACAAAGCCATACAGCATCTGTGCGCCGTTGATGTCGTATTCATCCACATCCAGCAGACGAGCCTTGTGGTTGATCTCGGTGGTCAGCTTCATGGACTTCTCGATCACGACAATATTGCCGGCGCTGGTCTTGGTGGCTTCGTTGATCATGTCGATCAGGGTTTTGGTCTTGCCGGAACCTTTGGTGCCAACGATGAGTTTGATCATAATGGGTGGCCTCCTTTATGGTGTATCCGCCGCAGGCAGATACGGGTATTGATTCGTCAACGGCAGTCAGCCGTTCAGTTTTGCTTCCAGGTCCGCCTTCTGGGCCTCGTAGCCGGGCTTGCCCAGCAGGGCGAACATATTCTTCTTGTAGCTTTCCACGCCGGGCTGGTCAAAGGGGTTGACCGAGAGCAGATAGCCCGAAACGGCGCAGGCTTTCCAGAAGAAGTAGATCAGCGCACCCACGTTGTAGGCATCCAGGCTGTCCACCTCGATCAGCCCCAGCGGCACGCCGCCGTCGGTGTGGGCCAGGATCGTGCCTTCCATCGCCTTGCGGTTGACCACCGACATGTTCTGGTTGGCCAGGAAGTTCAGCCCGTCAAAGTTGCCTTCCAGCTCGGGGATATAAAAATCTTCCCGGGTCTGCTTGATGTCCACATAGGTCTCAAACATGGTCCGGCTGCCATCCTGCAGGAACTGGCCCATGGAGTGCAGGTCGGTGGAGAAGATGCAGGAAGTGGGCATCAGGCCCTTCTGGTCCTTGCCTTCGCTCTCGCCGAACAGCTGCTTGTACCACTCGTTCATCATGGTAAAGTCCGGCTCAAAAGCAGCCAGGGTCTCCACCTTCTTGCCCTTGCGGTACAGGATGTTGCGGGTCATCGCATAGCGGTACGCGTCGTTGTCCTTGCTGCAGACGCTGAACTGTTCCCGGGCATCCGCAGCGCCCTGCATCAGCGCGTCGATGTCAATGCCGGCACAGGCGATGGGCAGCAGGCCCACGGCGGTCAGCACCGAGTAGCGGCCGCCCACATCGTCGGGCACCACAAAAGTCGGCCAGCCCTGGGCGTCGGCCAGCTGTTTCAGCGTGCCGCGGGCCCGGTCGGTGGTGGCATAGATCCGGCGGTTGGCCTCCTCGGGGCCGACCTCGTCTTCCAGCAGCTTGCGCAGCACCCGGAAGGCCAGGGCGGTCTCGGTGGTCGTGCCGGACTTGGAGATCACGTTGATGGAAAAGCGCTTGCCCCTGGTCATCTTGATGATGTCGTTGAGGGCCGTGGGCGAGATCGTGTTGCCGCAGAAATAGATTTTCAGGCCGTCATCGGTCTCGTTGTGGAACTGGCCCTTGACGGCCTCCACCACAGCGCGGGCGCCCAGATAAGAACCGCCGATGCCCGCCACCAGCAGGACATCCGAGTCCTGCCGGATCTTGGCAGCCGCCTCTTTGATGCGGGCAAACTCCTCTTTGTCATAATTGACAGGCAGGTCGAGCCAGCCCAGGAAATCGTTCCCAGCACCGGACCGGTTTTCCAGCTGCTGGTGGGCAAGCTCGACCTGCGGAAAGATCGCGTCATATTCTTCAGGACGGATGAATTTTGCCAGATGTTTGCCATTGTACTTGACACTCATCGCTAGCTCCTCCTTTGATTTTTGGTAACTCCATGATACCGTTTCCGGCGCACATTGTCAAGCGCTTAACGCATTTCCCCATCCGTTTTGCACAAAATTTTCTCGCTCAGGCAGGAGCGACTCGACAAGGCGACGGAAGCAGAAGCCAAAACTCCGCGCAGGCACCTCCGTTTCCGCCACAATGGGGCAGCTGGCAATCTCCTGCTGCCCGCTGCGGATCGTCATGGTCCCGACGGTCTGCCCCTGCCGGACCGGCGCTTCCAGCTGCTCCGGCAGGAAGAGTTCCGCCTGCAGCGCAGCGCCGCCGCCCTTTGCCACAAGGAAGGAATCCGGCACGGTATACTGCAGCGTCACGGTCGGCTTGGTCCCGTGCTGCACCGGCAGGGTGGACGGGGCCTGCTCCGGCATCGGGGCCGCAGCGCTCTCATAGTGGGCGAACCCGTAGTCCAGCAAGGCCGTGGCTGCGTCGAAGCGGTCCTCGCTGGATGCGGCCCCCAGGACCACCGCGACCAGCCTCAGCCCGTCCCGCTCGGCGCTGGCGGAGATACAGACCCCCGCCTTGCCGGTGGTGCCTGTCTTCAGCCCGGTGATGCCGGTATACCGCCGGAGCAGTTTGTTCGTGTTGACCAGCTGGGTTTCACCGCCGCGCAGTGAATCGGACCAGATCATGCAATAGTCTTCCACTTCCGGGTGATGCAGCAGCACCTCCCGGCTCATAGTCGCCACGTCCCGCGCCGTGGACAGATGCCCTTCACTGTCCAGCCCGCAGGCGTTTTCAAAATGGGTCCGGTCCATGCCAAGGGCCGCGGCCTTCTCGTTCATCATCGAGACAAACGCGCCCTCGCTTCCGCCCACATACTCGGCCACCGCCACCGCGGCGTCGTTGGCGCTGGATATACAGATCGCCTTGAGCATGTCGTCCAGCGTCATCTCCTCGCCGGGTTCCAGCCAGATCTGACTGCCGCCCATGCTGTAGGCATGTTCCGACACCGGCACCGTATCCTCCCGGCTGATCTTGCCGGCCTCCATCGCCTCAAAGGTCAGCAGCAGCGTCATCACCTTGGTGATGGAAGCGATCGGCCGCTGTTCGTCGGCATTCTTCTCATACAGCACCGTACCGGAATCCTCATCCACCAGGATGGCGGCCTGGCAGGGCAGATCGAAAGTCTGATCGTTCGCCGGTTCCACCGCAAGGGCCCTGGCTGACGACGGCAGCGCCAGAAACATCAGCCCGCCCAGGAATCCGGCCATGACCCGTTTTATCATAGCGCGCAGTCCCTCCCGCTTTCCAAATTCTACTGCATCCTATGCGGTCGGGCCGGGAAATATGGCTGCTTGTGCTTTGGGCCGCTTTCCTATATAATGGGGGTAGTCAAATTTCAGTCGAAAGGCAAAGGAAGAACGAATATGCGGGTCAATTTTTATACCCTGGGCTGCAAGGTCAACCAGAACGAGACCGGCGCCCTGGCACAGCTGTTTGAGTCCAACGGCTACACGGTGGTGGAAGCCGGCGAGGAGGCGGACGTCTATGTGGTCAACAGCTGCACCGTCACCAACTTCGGCGACCAGAAAAGCCGCAAATGGCTGCGCCGGCAGAAGCGGGAGCATCCGCAGGCCGTCACGGTCCTGACCGGCTGCTACCCCCAGGCGTTCCCGGAGGAAGCCGCCGCCATCCGGGAGGCGGACGTGGTCACCGGTTCGGGCAACCGCCGCGCCATCCTCCAGGATGTGGAGAAGGTGCTGCACGGCGAACAGGAGCGGGTGGTGGACATCCGCCCCCACCACAAGGGCGAAGCCTTTGAGGAACTGCCCATGGACAAATTTGCCGACCACACCCGCGCCTTTGTCAAGGTGGAGGACGGCTGCAACCGCCAGTGCGCCTACTGTGTGATCCCCCGGGCCCGGGGCCCGGTGCGCAGCCGCAGCGAGGCCAGCATTTTGGAGGAGCTGCATCGCCTGGCCGGCGCCGGTTACCGGGAAGTCGTCCTCACCGCGATCAGCCTGCCCAGCTACGGCAGCGACACCGGGACGGATCTGGCCGAACTGGTGGAGCACGCGGCCGCCGTGCCCGGCATCGAGCGGATCCGGCTGGGCAGCCTTGACCCCGACATGCTGACCGAATCGGCCATCCGGCGGCTGGCCGCCGTACCCCAGCTGTGCCCCCAGTTCCACCTGAGCCTGCAGAGCGGCTGCAGCAAAACCCTGCGCGCCATGCGCCGCCCCTACACCACCGAACAGTATGCCGACATTGCCCGGCGTCTGCGGGAGGCCTTTGCCCCCACGCCGGTCAGCCTGACCACCGATGTGATCGTGGGGTTCCCCGGCGAGACCGAGGAGGATTTTGAGGAAAGCCTGCGGTTCGTGCTCAGTCAGCGGTTTTTGAAGGTGCATGTCTTCCCCTATTCCCGCCGGTCGGGCACGCCGGCCTTTGATTTTCCCGACCAGATCCCCGAGCACGAAAAGGAAGCACGCAGTCGGCGGATGAACCGGGCCGTGGAGGCCGTGCGGGCCGAGGAAGCCGCCGCCATGCAGGGCTGGCGCACCCCCGTGCTGCTGGAGACGCCGCTTTCCCAGACGCTGTTCACCGGCTATACGCCCCAGTACCTGCCAGTGTATGTGAGCGCCCCGGGGCACCGCAGCGGGGATATTGTACCGGTCATTCTCGGCGAATGGGACGGCCAGCACTGTCACGCCGCCCTGGCCCCCTGCGAAAACGGCTGAAAACGCGGGGGAATTTCGTTTTTTGCCAGTTGTTTTCCTGTTTTCCCCTTGCAAAATGCCGCCTTTCTTGGTAGTATATTTTTATAGGAGGCGCATTGTCAAAAAATAAACAGGATCTGATGTGACCCCCAATCTGCGTATTAAGGAGAGTAAAACGCAATGAGAGGCATTTATACCCCTGTCACTGACATCCGGCGTAAGGTATTCACTGAAGTGGCTCGGATGGCGTATGAAGTCGATGATATGGTCGATTTCGAGTATCTGATGCACGAGCTGCCCTACGAGATTATCCCCGGCGAGGAGCGGTCTTTGCGCAGCAGCATCTTCCTGGAAAGAGCGATTGTCTCGGAGCGTATCCGCCTGGCCATGGGCCTGTCCCTGCGCCCGATCGACGAAAAGGTCTCGGCCAGCGAGGGTCTGGAAGAGAGCGTGATCGCCGAAAAGTACTATGAGCCGCCTCTGATCAACGTGATCAAATTCGCCTGCAATAAGTGCGAAGAAAAGACCATCAAGGTGACCGGCCTGTGCCAGGGCTGCCTGGCGCATCCCTGCCAGGAAGTCTGCCCCAAAAAGGCCATCAGCTTCCGCAACGGCAAGAGCCATATCGACCAGAGCCTGTGCATCAAGTGCGGCCGCTGCGTGGCCACCTGCCCGTACAACGCCATTGTGCGCATGGAGCGCCCCTGCGCCAAGGCCTGCGGCATGGATGCCATTCATTCGGACAAATACGGCCGGGCCGAGATCGATTACAACAAGTGTGTGTCCTGCGGCATGTGCCTGGTCAACTGCCCGTTCGGCGCCATTGCCGACAAGGGGCAGATCTTCCAGCTGATCCGCTCCATCAAGCGCGGCGACCGGGTGATTGCCATTGTGGCCCCCGCCTTCATCAACCAGTTCCCCGGCATGACCCCGGCCAAGCTGCGGGAAGCGATGAAGCTGCTCGGCTTTGCCGGCATTTCGGAGGTTGCGATCGGCGCCGACCTGTGCACCATTGACGAGGCCAAGGACTTTATGGCCGAAGTGCCGGAGAAGCTGCCCTTCATGGGCACTTCCTGCTGCCCGGCCTGGAGCGTGATGGCCAAGAAGCTGTTCCCCGATTATGCCGAGTGCATCAGCATGACCATGACCCCGATGGTGCTGACCGCCCGCCTGATCAAGAAGGACGACAAGGATGCCCGCATCTGCTTTGTGGGTCCCTGCTCGGCCAAAAAACTGGAAGCCAGCCGTCGTTCGGTCCGCAGCGAGGTGGACTTTGTGCTTACCTTTGAAGAGCTGATGGGTCTGTTCGAGGCCAAGGAGATCGACGTGAGCGCGCTGCCCGACGATCCCAACGACAACTTTGACGACGCCAGCGGCGACGGTCGCGGATTTGCCGTGTCCGGCGGCGTGGCCCAGGCCGTTGTGAATGCGATCCACAAGATGGATCCCGGCCGCGAGGTGAAGGTCGCCTCCGCCCAGGGCCTGGCCGATTGCCGGAAGATGATGATGATGGCCAAGGCCGGCAAGTATAACGGCTACCTGCTGGAAGGCATGGCCTGCCCCGGCGGCTGCATTGCCGGTGCCGGCACGCTGGCCGACCCGGCCCGCAGCGCGGCGATGCTGACCAAGTACAAGGCCCAGGCACCGATGGCCAGCGCCGTGGACACCCCCTACCGGGAAAACCTGGAATCCCTGAAGTATTGATCGGCCGCCCCGCATCCCGGCGGATGGCAAGATCGGGATAAGGTTCCGTTCTCATGACAAAAATCCCGCCCGCACCGGCTTTCAGCCGTGCGGGCGGGATTTTTCTGTATATGGTCCTGCCGGGCTCATTTGTGGTATTTCATGCCGGCGTTGATGGTGCAGGCCCGGTAGATCTGTTCGGCCAGCACCAGGCGGGCCAGCTGGTGCGGCAGGGTGATCCGCCCCAGCGAGATCCGGGCCTGGGCCGCCTGTTTGACCTCCGGCGCCAGACCATGGGAGGACCCGATGACGAACGCCATGTTGCCGGCTCCGCTGCCGGCGCGGTCCGCGATCAGGGCGGCCAGCTCCTCGCTGGAGATCTGGCGTCCTTCCACACACAGGGCGACCAGGTAAGCCCCCTTGCGCACGGCATTCAGGATGGCCTTCCCCTCCTTTTCCAGCGCCTTTTCGATCTGCGCCGGGCTGGCATTCTTGTCCGGCAGCGCGGCTTCCGGAAGTTCCAGCACACGGAAGTTGCAGAAGCCGGCCAGACGTTTCTGATACTCGGCAACCCCCGCCGCAAAATAGGCGGCATTCAGCTTGCCCACACAGATCAGGTCGATGTTTTGCATGACAGTCTCCCCCACGCCTTTCCGGCACAGACAGGAAAAGACGTGCTCTCAGCACGCCTTTTCCGTTTCGTCCAAAGTTCTCAAAATTCCAGCCAGGGGCTCACCGCGTTGCGTTCCTGCGCCTGGATCTGAACGTCCCGGCCGGGCTGGATGCCGGCCGCCAGCAGCACATTGTAGACCGTTGTCAGCGCCAGCTCCGGACTGTTGTTGGTCTGGCTGAGATGGCACAGGGCAAACTTTTTGCAGCCGTCCTGAATCAGATCCAGGATCGCCGCCGCACAGGCGCGGTTGTCCAGATGGCCGCGGTCGCTGGATATGCGGACCTTTAAGTAATAGGGGTACGGCCCGCCATGCAGGCTGAAAGCGTCGTAATTTGCCTCCAGCGCCACAAGGCCGCACCCGGACAGATGTTCTTCCACCACCGGGGTAAGTACCCCTAGGTCGGTCGCCAGGGCCATGGTATGCCCCTGTGCCGCCCGGATCCGGTAACCGCAGCAGGGCACGTCATGGCTGGTGGGAAAGGAGGTCACATGGAACGGGCCGATGTCCTCGCTTCTGCCGTCCACCGCCACCGCGTCAATGGCCGGCGGCAGGACCCCGCGGGAATCCAGCATGTCCAGCGTGTCGGCACAGCCGAACACCGGGACGCTGTAGTGCTTGAGGAAGGTGTCCAGCCCGCTGACATGGTCCGCGTGTTCATGGGTGATGAGGACTCCCTCACAGTCGGACACCGCCAGCCCCAGGCTGTTCAGTGCCCGCAGGGTGGTACGGCAGCTCTTGCCCATGTCGATGAGCAGATACCGCCCTTCCTGCAGGACCACGGCACAGTTGCCCGAGGACCCGGAATATAAAGTTGTAAAAAGCGCCATGGAGCCTCCCGTCACATTGCACGGGTGACCGCATTGACCGGCGTATCCACACGGCGGATGTCCGCGCCCAGGCCCTGCAGTTTCTCCACGATGTTTTCATACCCACGCTCGATGTGGACCGTCTCGTCAATCTCGCTGACGCCGTCAGCCGCAAGGGCCGCCATGACCATAGCGGCGCCGGCGCGCAGATCCAGCGCCCGCAGCGGGGCCGGCATCAGCTGCTTGACCCCCTCGATCACGGCCACCTGGCCGTCCACCTGGATGCTGGCCCCCATGCGAATCAACTCGTCCACATAGCGGAAGCGGTTTTCCCAGATTCCTTCCGTCACGATGGAGGTCCCTTCCGCCAGGCACAGCAGCACGGTCATCAGCGGCTGCATGTCGGTGGGAAAGCCCGGATGGGGCATCGTCTTGATCTTGAGGGGTTTCAGCGCACCGGTGCGGGTAATGCGCATGGAATCGTCAAATTCCTCCACCTGGCAGCCAGCCGCCCGAAGTTTTGCGGTGATGGGCTCCATGTGTTTGGGGATGACATTGTGCAGCATCACATCGCCCTTGGTAATGGCGGCTGCCACCATATAGCTGCCGGCCTCGATCTGGTCGGGAATGATGGAATAGTTGCAGCCGTGCAGTTCCTTCACGCCGCGAATCTTGATCACATCGGTGCCGGCGCCGTGGATGTCCGCCCCCATCATGTTCAGGCAGTTGGCCAGGTCCACAATATGGGGTTCACGCGCCACATTTTCAAGGATCGTCTGCCCTTCCGCCTTGACGGCGGCCAGCATGGCGTTCATGGTGGCTCCCACCGAGACGGTGTCAAAAAAGACATGGCCGCCGGTGAGGTGGTTTGACCGGACGCGGATCATCCCGTATTCCACCGAATCCTCCGCCCCCAGTGCCGTGAAGGCTTTCAGGTGCTGGTCAATGGGGCGGGGCCCCAGGTTGCAGCCGCCCGGCATGGCGACCTGCCCGGCCCCGAACCGCCCCAGCAGCGCCCCCAGGAAATAGTAGCTGGCGCGCATCTGGCGGGACAGCTCGTTGGAGACTTCGGTGCAGTCGATATGGGTCGTGTCGATCTCGTAGGTGTTTTTGCTGATCATCCGGATGCTGGCGCCCAGCTCGCTGAGGATCTGGAGCGAGGCCATCACATCGCTGATACAGGGAAGATTTTCAATCAGGCATTTGTCCGCCGCCAGGATCGTGGCAGGCAGAATGGCCACCGCCGCGTTTTTGGCGCCGCCGATGACCACATCGCCGGAAAGAGCTTTGCCGCCGCGAATTACAAACTTTTCCAAGTGGTTACTCTCCTTTGAATCGGGCCTTCTCCCGGTACAGAAGCAGCCGGTATCCCTTTTTAGGACGGACAGGCCGCATTCGTACTTTTTATTATACACCAAACTGTCAAATTTGAAAAGTGCTGCCTTTATTATTTACAGGGAAGGCTCAAAAACTCACCGTGCGCAGGAAAACATGGTCACCGTCCTGCATCACATACCGCCGAAGAAGTTGCGTGCGCTGACCAGAGTACCGTTGTGGTGCATCTCGAAATGGCAGTGGTTGCCGGTGGAGTTGCCGGTGGACCCCACATAGCCGATGACCTCGCCCCGTTCCACAGCCTGACCGCTGCTGCAGCCCAATGCCGACATGTGGCCGTACAGGGTGGTCCAGCCATTGCCATGGTCGATCACAACATAGTTGCCATAGCTGTAATGGTAGCCGGCCGTCACCACCACGCCGGAATCGGACGCATAGATCGGCGTGCCGTAAGCCGCGCAGATGTCGGCGCCCTTGTGGAGAGAGCTCATCCAGCGGCTGACATAGGTGTACTGCGGCACAGGCCACATCCATTCACCCGAGCCATAGTTGGCCGTCATCCCGCTCTTCAGGTGGGTGCCCTTGGTCACATATTCGCTCACCGGTTCCTGCAGCGTTTCCACCGAAACCGTGCTGATCTCTGTCTGCACCCCGTCGATGTAGGTGATGTCCTGGGTAATTTCCTGCAGACCGTTCTGGCCCGCGCTGGTCACCACCGTCTCGCCGAAGTCGTACTCACTGCTCTGGGTCTCCACCGTGTCGTACGGGATCTCGCTGGTATAGCTTTCCCGTCGGATGACCTTCACCTGCAGAAGATCCGGGGACTGCACGCCGGTGATCACCTCGTTGCCGGCCGCAAGTTCCTGGTCAGTGCCGGTCAGGTCCGGGTTCAGTGCGGCCAGCGAATCCCAGGCCACCCCGGTGGCATCCAGGACCGTCTGCACGGTATCCCCCTCGGCGGCCGTATAGGTCCTGGCGCCACCGCCCTCGTTCAGCACCGAGAGGATGTCGCTGTAAGAGACCATCGACGCCTGCAGGTACAGCCCGTCCACCAGGCTGATGTCATGTACAAAGCTCACCCGCACATTGGGGTCGCTGGCATCCTCGTAAGGCTGCTTGACCGATTCCAGATAGCTGCGCAGGTGGTCGCCGTCCTGGGTGACGAACTGCAGGCTGCCGTCGATGTATACGGCCGTCGCTTCGCCGATCGCACCGCCGGAGGCGCTCAGGATGGCGTTGGCCACCTCCATCTCGTTCATCACGTCGCCGCCGATGGCCAGCGTGTAGGTGGGGTCCAGCTCCAGCTGCGTCACCGCAGCCGTCGTCGCCTGGGTGTCCTGGTCAGAGTCCTGCACAGTCTGGATACGCCCCTGCACATCGTCGCGGGCGCTCTCAAACACCTGTTCACTGGCCACGCTGCCGACCGGCTCGCCGTTGACCATGACCTCCAGGACATAGTTCACATTCATCCGGTCCTGCACAATGTACGCAAACCCTGCCAGCGCCGCCACCGGCAGCAGGTAGGCCAGCGCATTGAGCACCAGCGGGAAATACAGCCTGGCGCCCCGGCGGAAATACCGGAACCGTTCCCGCCGGATCTCCCGGGAGCTCTCTTCGGGCAGAGCCTGCGCCAGTTCGCGCATGTGCCGCATACCAGAGCTCATTCGCCGGAACGGCGCCGTCAGGTCGCTGCACAGGGTGATCAGCCCCAGCAGGAAGGGACGCAGAATCAGGATCAGCAGCCGGCCGGCCTGCAGCACCACGGCGCGGACCGTCTTGCCCACCCCGCGGGCGGCACAGATCAGAAAATATTCAAACCAGAAACCGGTCAGGTACAGCGCGTCCCCGATGGCATGGACCCGGGGCATGCTGTGCAGCCGTTCCCGCATCCGGTGATGCCGCGCCTGCTTGCGGGAGCGTCTTTGCCAGGACCGGACGGTCCGGTCGCACCGGACACGGTCGATCCAGAGAGCCAGGCGTCCCGGCCCCTTGGGGTGTTGCTTCGGTTTA
Organism: Candidatus Gemmiger stercoravium; assembly: GCA_019119835.1. GTDB lineage: Bacteria > Bacillota > Clostridia > Oscillospirales > Ruminococcaceae > Gemmiger > Gemmiger stercoravium. The sequence continues at coordinate 84,484 of DWWE01000094.1, forward strand.
TCGTCAAGCTGAGTGGATTTCAAAAGGATCTCCTTTCCGCACAAAACGGCGTGAGAGGGGTGGTCTGCCCCGATCGGGCTGCCACAGGGTCATGAAAAGTCAATCTGTTCCAGCATGGTCTGCAGCTGCGCCCCGCGGGGCAGACCGCAGATCTCCAGGGCCCGCTCAAAGTCCCGGGGCGGCGGGCAAAAACAGGAAACGTCCTCCCGGGTCACCGGGTCCCGATAGCAAAGGCTGACACAGTGCAGCGCGTGGCGCTGCATCAGGTTGGGATGCCCGCCGTACAGCGTATCACCGGCCAGCGGGTGCCCCAGGTGGGACGTATGGACCCGGATCTGGTGGGTGCGGCCGGTGACAGGCTGGCAGGCCAGCAGAGTGTGGCCGCCTGCACAGCCCAGGACCCGGAGCCGGGTGAGGCTGGGTTTTCCGTCCGGCCGGACGCAGCGGCCGATGATGGAATCCCCGCGCCGGGCGATGGGGGCGTCGATCTGCAGGGTCTGCGGCGCGATGCACCCTTCGGCCAGCGCCAGGTAACACTTTGTCACATGCGCCGCCAGGGCGGGGGCCGCAAAGGAATTCTGCGCCAGCAGCACCAGCCCGCTGGTGTTTTTGTCGATCCGGTTGACCGGGCGGAAAACGCCGGTCCTGCCCTGCTGCTGCAGGTGGTACAGCCACCCGTTGGCCAGGGTTCCGTCCGGATGGTTGAGGGTGGGGTGTACCGCGATCCCCGCCGGTTTGTCCACCACCGCGGCGAACGCATCTTCCCGCAAGATCCTGAACGGGACCGGCTGCGGGGTCACCGTTGTGGGCGGTTCCGGCGCCAGCGCGAAGGTGATGCGCTGGCCGGCATGGACCGGCTGGTCGGTGTGCAGGGG
>DWWE01000095.1 GCA_019119835.1 Candidatus Gemmiger stercoravium
AGCCCCACCTGTCGGGCACCCTGCTGATCCTGGGCATCGGGGCGGTGCTGATGTTCGTGGGGGGCACCGGCCTGAAGTGGTTCGGCCTGGCGGGGGCGCTGGGGGCCGGGGCCATCGCGGCGGCGCTGGTCTTCCTGCCCGACCTGGTGCCCTATGCCATGGACCGGCTGGCCTCCTGGCGGGACCCCTTTGCCGACCCGCTGGGGGAGGGCCACCAGACCATCCAGAGCCTGTATGCCATCGCCTCCGGCGGGGTGATGGGGCTGGGGCTGGGCAACAGCCGGCAGAAATACCTGTATGTGCCCGAACCCCAGAACGACTTCATCTTCTCGATCCTGTGCGAAGAACTGGGCTTTGTAGGGGCAGCGGCGGTCATCGTGCTGTTCCTGGCGCTGTTTCTGCGGGGTATGACGGTGGCGGTGCGTGCCCGGGACAAATTCGGTGCGCTGCTGGTGGTGGGGTTCGTCACCCAGGTCATCCTGCAGGCGGTGCTCAACATCGCCGTGGTCACCAACACCATCCCCAACACCGGCATCAGCCTGCCCTTCTTCTCCTCCGGCGGCACCAGCCTGCTGATGCTTCTGGGGGAAATGGGGATCGTCCTCTCGGTCTCCCGCCAGGCGGACGCCTGCGGATGACACATCCTTTTCACTTGTTTACACCCCGGCGGTGTGGTATACTATTGCTGTATCTGCGCCGGTCCGCCGCGGCGGCGCAGGCAGGAAAGGAGGGCGACACCGCCGATGCAGCCCAAACCAACCCCCCGCACGCCGGCCTTCCTGGGCCGCTGTGCGCTGGCCTTCCTCCTAAGCTGGGCGGCGCTGTTTCTGCTGCTGCTGGGGGCCTGCGCCCTGCCCGGGGAACCGGTGCGCCGCAACCTGGCGCGCTCGGTGCCGGGGCTGCAGCAGGAGGGGATGTACCCCGAATACTTCGGCTTCAAGCTGTTCCAGATGGACAACTACACCGACACCATCATGCTGTTTGAGGCGGCCAGCGCCGATGAGACCGACCCGCTGACCGCCGCCATGACCAACACCGCCTACAACATCGACAACTTTTCCACCCTGGCCGACGACCTGGGGACCTACCTGGAAGCCCGGGCCGCCGGCACCCCGCTGCCCGCCGACCTCGAACCCTTCTCCTACGCCCGGTACTGGCACGGGTATCTGATCTGGCTGCGGCCGCTGCTCTGCCTGATGCCCTACCAGGGGGTGCGGGTGGTGCAGTACCTGGTGCTGGCGGTGCTGCTGGCCGGGGTGCTGTGGGGGCTGCGCCGCCGCGCAGGCCTGCGGCCGATGCTCTGGTTTGCGGCCAGCCAGCTGCTGGTCGCGGTCTTTTTCGTGCCCCGGCAGGTGCAGTTTTTCACCTGCTTCCTCATCGCCTACGCCGGCTGCGCCTGGGTGCTGGCCCGGCCCCGCACGGTCTGGCAGCTGGGCACGGCGCTGGTGGTGCTGGGCGCCGCCACCGCCTTCTGCGACCTGCTGGTCACCCCCATCCTCACGCTGGGGCTGCCGGTGGCGGTCTGGCTGGTCTGCCTGCCCCAGCGGCTGGCGGCCGGGGGGCGGCAGTGTGCCGCGGTGGCTGCCGGGTCGCTGTGCTGGGGCGCCGGCTACGGACTGTGCTGGAGCCTGAAATGGGTGCTGGCCGGCCTTGTTACCGGTCAGGATGTGATCGGCGACGCTCTGCACCAGGCGGCGGTGCGCACCGGCGATAACACCTGGCACGGTATGGAGCTCACCTGGGGCAACATCCTGCGCTTTGTGCTGGATACCCTGAGCAGCCGCCGCCTGCTGGTCCCGCTGCTGGCGGCGGCGGTGCTGGCCGCGGCCGCCTTCGCCCTCTGTTTGCGGGGCAAACGGGAACTGCTGGGCGCGCTGCCGCTGGGCCTGACCGCCCTGATGGCCCCGGCCTGGTTCGTGCTGCTGCGGTCCCACTCCATCCAGCACGGCTGGTTCACCTGGCGGGCGCTGGGGGTCACCCTGTTTGCGGGGCTGGCCTTCCTCAGCTACGCCTGCAGCCCCCGGGCAGGTCTGCGCCGGCTGCGCCGCCTGCGCGGCGGGGGGACCGCCCCCTGAACCGCCCGCTGGATCCTGCCCGTTCACCATCTGCATAACCGAGGTTCAAAGCCCATGGAAGAGGAAAAAAAGCTGACCGAACCCACCACCCCGTCCCCGGCCGGGCACAAGCGCCGCCGGGGCACGCGCAAGCATAAAGGCCGCGGCAACCGGGGCAAGGCCCCCGCCGCCCTACATACCCCGGACGGCAGCCCGGCCGCCGAACCGGCGCCCGAGGCCCCGCAAGTCCCGGAAGAACCAAAGACCACCCCGCCGCAGACCGACGCCCCGCCCCAGGATCAGGAAACGTCCGCCCCGGCGGAAACGCCCGCCCCGGCGCCTTCCGAAACGGAACCCCCCGCCCCGCCGGCGGAAATGCCGGAATCGCCCGCCCCCGACCCGACCCGGGAAGCATCCGACCCGGCCGGGACGCCCACCCCGGCGCCTTCCGAAACGGGGGAGAGCGCCCCGCCGGCTCCCCGGCGGGGGCTGACCCGGCTGCCGCTGCCGCTGCGCATCCTGCTGGGGGTGTTCTGTGTGGTGGCGGTGCTGGTGGGGCTGGCCGTGGCCTACGTCAACGGCAAGCTGGACCTGATCCGCTACAACGACGGCACGGTGGACAGCATCGGCACCATCGGCGCCGAGGAGGACCAGGACCTGGACGGCACCGGCCTGGAACACAGCGATGGGGAGATGGTCATGCCCGAGGGCAGCCCCTTCGCCGACGATTCGGTACTCAACGTGCTGCTCATCAGCACCGACGAGCGCACCGAGGCGGTCAACGACGCCGACGCCTTCACCCATCTGGACCAGCTGGACGGTACGGCGGACACCACCGAATTCAGCGAGGACGCCCGGGCCGACAGCCTGATCCTCGCTTCGCTGAACATCGAACAGGACACCATCAAGCTCGTCTCCATCGAGCGGGCCACCGGCGTGCCCGTCCTGCTGGACGAGTATGAAGGGGAGTATGACTGGATCACCCACACCTTCCGCTACGGCGGCGCCAGGCTGACGATGGACACGGTGGAGACCTGCTTCAACGTCCAGGTGGACCACTACGTCCGCTTCAACTTCAACTCCTTCGTGCAGATCGTGGACGCGGTGGGCGGCATCGACGTGGAGCTCACCGAGACCGAGGCGGCCGCCCTCAACTGGGAAGTGCCCTCCAACTCCATGCTGATCGTCAACAAGGTACACGCCGGGCTCAACCATTTCGATGGCTACACCGCGCTGCAGTACGCCCGCCTGCGCTCCATCGACAGCGACTGGAAGCGCATCGAGCGCCAGCGCACCGTGATCCAGGCGGTGCTGGACCAGATCCGCAACGCCTCGGTGACCGAGCTGGACAACCTGCTCAACACCGCGCTGCCGCTGGTGCAGACCAACTTCACCAAGTCGGAGATCGCCGCGCTGCTGGTGCAGCTGCCCGGCTTCCTGGGCGTCCAGACCGAGCAGATGTCCATGCCGGTGGAGGGTACCTACGGCGTGCGCACCGGCATGGATAACCGCACAATGTACGACCCGGACTGGCAGGTGGAAAGCGAGATCCTGCAGGATTTCCTGTACAACGGCCTGTCGGCCGAACAGGCCATCGCCGCCCATGTGGCCACCCCCGAATCGGCCGAGCCCGCGGCCACCGCGGCACCGGAACAGGCGGGCGGCTACCTGGCCGCCTACACCCAGCCCCTCACCGAAGGGCAGACCCTCTCGGCCGACGGCTTCGGCGAGACCGCCTACCGGGCTTTCCTGGCCGGCGGGCTGACCGACCAGGCCGAGACCTGGCAGGCAGCCGCCGCCCTGCTGCAGTCGCTGCACGAACAGCAAGGGGTCAATGGGCTGCTCTACGACTGCGGCCCCGCTTCGGCCCTGGCCCTCAATGAGCAGCTGGCCGACGGCGAGACGTCGGCGGCTGCCAGCGAGGAGGAAGCCGCCTTCTGGGATTGGCTGGTGGAGTATAACGCCACCCAGACCCAGGACGATGTCATCCGGCTGGTCGGCATCGGGGAGGAAGACCCCCAGCTGGCGCTGGCCGGCCTGCGCACCCTGCTGGCCGACACCCTGCCGGCCATTGACCCGGACACCCTTACCTGCACCCAGGCCCGCACGGTCTGGCGCCGTTTGCAGGATGAACAGACCTACCGCAGCCCGGCGCTGTGCCAGACCACCCTGACCATGCTGCAGAACCTTGCCGGGACCGAAGGGGCCGACAGCGACCTGTACCAGTTCTTCAGCGGCAATGTGAGCCGGGCCACCGCCCTCATCGAGACTTTGTCCATCCAGGGCAGCGACACCGACGCCCAGCTGGCCCGGCTTAACGCCCTCTGGCAGTATTACAGCGGTCAGAACTTCTTCGCCCTGCGCACCCAGCAGGAGGTGCTGCTCACCGGCGATACCTTCGCCGCCGCCCTCAACGGCGCCGATTCGCCGCTGGCCGGGCGGGTCTGCTCGGTGCTGCTGTGCTACCTGGACCCCGCCGGCAGCGCCGACCAGCCTGACGTGCTGGACGCCGCCGCCCTGTACGAGCAGGCCGAGACCGCCCTGGCCGAAGCCGCCGAAACGCCGGCGGAGCAGGACGAGACGGCCCCGACCCCCGCGCCCACCGCGACCCCCGACCCGGACACCCCGGCGCCGGTCCTCTTCCTGGCGCTGGACGGCACCGACAGCCCCTACGCCGACCTGCCGGTGCAGAAGGCTGTGCTGATCCCCGAATCCTCCGCCGTCACCGACATCACCCCGGAGGAGGAAGCGGCGGACTCCGCCGCGCAAACCTACGATGGAGCGGCATAAAGCGGAAGGCTATTCAAAACTGCACAAAAAAATACGCCCGGGCCCTTGACAAACTGGCGGGTCTGTGCTATCTTTGACTAAACCGTTGAAGCGAAAGTAAAACTGCCGGCGCACCCACAGAGAGCCCCCGAGGCTGGGAACGGGGCGGAGAGCGGGGCAGACAAATGGTTCGCTGAGGGCGCGGGGAAAAGGCCGCCTGGCCTTGCGTATCCGCTGCCGGCTGCCCCCGTTACCGGGCAGGGGAGTGTTGGCTCTCCGCAGAGTGGCTGCGGTATTTCCGCGGCAAGCAAGGTGGCACCACAGGATAAAACTTCCTGCCCTTGCACAGAAGATGTTTCTGTGCAGGGGCAGTTTTTTTGTTCCCGGCACCGGAACAACACCGAAAAGCCGCCCCGCCCGGGACGGCCGTGCCAAGAAAGAAGGGAAGACAGATGACGATCCGGTTAAAAGAGCGATGGCGCCGCACAGACAACGTCCGCAGGCCCCGCGCCAACCCACCTCGACCGACACAGAAAGGAAGCTCTGTTATGAAAAAGACCATCGCCATGCTGACCGCCGCCGCCCTGACCCTCTCCCTCGCCGCCTGTTCGAGCGCCCCTGCCTCCTCGGCGGACAGCGCCGCCTCCTCCGGGAGCAGCGCCGCCTCCACCGCCGAGCAGAGCGCCGCCGACAGCGTGCGCATCGCCATTGTCCAGCAGATGGACCACGCCAGCCTGGACCAGATCCGCGCCGCCATCGAAGCCGAGCTGGACGCCCAGGCGGCCGAGCAGGGCATCACCATCGAATATGAGCTGTTCAACGGCCAGAACGATACCACCACCCTGAACCAGATCGGCACCCAGGTGGTGGGCGACGGATACGACGCCATCATCCCCATCGCCACGCTGGCGGCCCAGTGCATGGTCAACGCCGCCGCCGAAACCGAGACCCCGGTGATCTACGCCGCCATCTCCGACCCGGCGGCCGCCGACCTCACCGACATCTCCTATGTCACCGGGACCTCCGACTATCTGGACACCGAATTCATCATGGAGATGATGTTCACCGCCAACCCGGACATCCAGACCGTCGGGCTGCTCTACTCCAACTCCGAGCCCAACTCCGAAGCCGCCATCGCGGCCGCCCGGGCCTACCTGGATGAGAAGGGCGTCGCCTATGTGGAAGCCACCGGCAACACCAACGACGAAGTGCTCGCCGCGGCGGTCACCCTGGCCGACCAGGCGGACGCCGTCTTCACCCCCACCGACAACGTGATCATGGCGGCGGCGGGGGCGGTCTCCGCCACCTTCACCGAGGCGGGCATCCCCTACTACACCGGCGCCGACAGCTTTGTGACCGCCGGCGCGCTGGCCACCTGCGGCGTCAACTATGACGAGCTGGGCGCCGCCACCGCCGACCTGGCCCTGGAAGTGCTCCAGACCGGCACCGTGCCCGAATATCAGATCGTCCCCGGCGGCATCGTCACCGTCAACACCGAGACCGCCGCGGCGCTGGGCCTTGACCCCCACGTCTTTGACTCGCTGGGCGGCACCCTGGTGGAAGTCACCACCGCCGCCGAGTAACCTTTGCCCGATCCGCTGACCCTGTATCTCATCGAAAGGCAGGCGCCCATCCCACCATGTTCTCCCTCTCCATCCTGCAAAGCGCCCTGGAACTGGGCTGCATCTACGCGCTGGTCGCGCTGGCGCTGTTTCTGAGCTTCCGCGTGCTCAACATCGCGGATATGACCACCGACGGGGCCTTCACGCTGGGCTGCGCGGTCTCGGCCACCGCCGCCGTGGCGGGCCACCCCTTCCTGGGGCTGGTCCTGGCCATGGCGGCCGGGGCGGCGGCCGGCGCCATCACCGCCCTGCTCCAGACCCGGCTGGGGGTGCCCTCCATCCTGGCGGGCATCGTCACCAACACCGGGCTGTACACCGTCAACCTGGCCATCATGGGCTTTTCCTCCAATGTGCCGATGCTCAAGACCACCACGGTCTTCACCCTTCTGCAGGATGTTCTCGGCAAGGACTCCCCCTACAAGCTCCTCATCGCGGTGGCGGTGGCGGCGCTGGCCTGCGGGGCGCTGATCCTGTTCCTGGGCACCCGGCTGGGGCTGTCCATCCGGGCCACCGGCGACAACCCCGACATGGTCCGGGCCAGCTCCATCAACACTGCCTTCACCATTCTGGTGGGCCTGTGCGTGTCCAACAGCCTCACCGCCCTGTCCGGCGCCGTGCTGGCCCAGTACCAGCGCTCGGCCGACATCAACCTGGGCACCGGCATGGTGGTCATCGGCCTGGCCTCCCTCATCATCGGCGAAACCATCTTCGCCAGGGGCGGGCTGTGGGTCAAGGCGATCGGCGCGGTGGGCGGCTCGATCCTCTACCGCTTCATCATCGCCCTGGCGCTGCGGGCCAACTTCCCCTCGGAATGCCTCAAGCTGCTGTCCGCCATCATCGTGGGGCTGGCCATCGCCGCCCCCACCATCCGCGGCAAGGTGGCCTTTGCCAACCGCCGCCGCGCTGCCAAACGGGAAGGGGGCCGCTGATATGCTGGACCTTGTCAATGTGGGGAAGGTCTTCAACCCCGGCACCGTCAATGAAAAAAAGGCGCTGTCCGGTGTGAACCTCCATCTGGAAGAAGGCGATTTCGCCACCATCGTGGGTTCCAACGGCGCGGGCAAGTCCACGCTGTTCAACGCCATCGCCGGCAGCTTCATCCCGGACACCGGCACCATCACGCTGGCCGGGCAGGACATCACCTTCCTGCCCGATTACCGCCGCAGCAAGTTCATCGGCCGCATGTTCCAGGACCCCCTCAAGGGCACCGCCCCCCACATGACCATCGAGGAAAACCTCGCCCTGGCCTTCCTGCGGGCTTCGGGCAACACCTCGCCCTTCTCCCGCATCTCCCGGGCCGACCGGGCCCTGTTTGCCGAGCGGCTGGCCGCGCTGGGCCTGGGGCTGGAAGACCGGATGAAACAGCCGGTGGGCCTGCTTTCGGGCGGTCAGCGCCAGGCGCTGACCCTGCTCATGGCCACCCTGGTCACCCCCAAACTGCTGCTGCTGGACGAGCACACCGCCGCTCTGGACCCGGCCACCGCCGACAAGGTGCTGGAGCTGACCAAGAAGATCGTGGCCGAACACCGCATCACCTGCCTGATGATCACCCACAACATGCACGACGCGCTGGCCCTGGGCAACCGCACCCTGATGATGGACGGCGGCCGCATCGTACTGGACATCGCAGGGCCGGAACGGTCGGGCCTGACCGTCTCCTCGCTGCTGACCCGCTTCGCCAAACAGGCCGGCCACGACCTGGCCGACGACCGGGTGCTGCTCAGCGGGACCAAACAGCCCTGAATGCGGCAAAGGCCCGGCCGCACCGCCGGCGCCCGCCCCACCCCGACGACCCGCCCCCAACCGAAGCCGCTTCGGTTGGGGGCGTTTTTTTGCGCCGGGGCCGGGCACACCCCGGCATCCCGGCGCCCACCGAAAAAATTGGCCCGGGGGGGCTTGCGCCGCTTTCCCACCGGCTTTGAAGCGCTGATACGGACCGCGGACGCCCCGGCCTTCGCCGGCCTGGACCTGGAACCCGCGTCCATCGACGAGATCCTCGTATTCACCAACAGGGAGGGGGAGGAAGAATGACAGACACCTGGAAATCGGCGCGTGTCCGCCGCCAGCGACGATTTTAGACTTTTTCGACAATCTGAAGGAGCCGGAGGCATCGCCTCCGGCTCCTGTTTTGTTGCTGTTTGTCGGCTGTGATTCCGGGACGGATCAGAACGCGACCTTCTTCGCAATGTAGTCGCGCAGTTCGGCAATGGGCATCCGCACCTGCTCCATCGTGTCGCGGTCGCGCACGGTCACGCAGTTGTCGGCTTCCTTGCCCTTTTCCGGGTCGCCCACCGTGTCAAAGTCCACGGTAATGCACATCGGGGTGCCGATCTCGTCCTGGCGGCGGTACCGCTTGCCGATGCTGCCGGCCTCGTCGAAGTCCACCATAAAGTCCTTGGCCAGCTCGTTGCGGATCTCCATGGCCTTGTCGGACAGCTTTTTGGACAGCGGCAGCACCGCACACTTGAAGGGCGCCAGGAACGGGTGCAGGTGCAGCACGGTGCGCACGTCCTCCTTGCCCTTGGCGTCCACCAGATGCTCCTCATCATAGGCTTCGCACAGGAAGGCCAGCGCCACCCGGTCGCAGCCCAGCGAAGGCTCGATCACATAGGGGATGTAGCGCTCGTTGGTCTCGGGGTCAAAGTACTCAAGGCTCTTGCCCGAAGCCTCCTGATGGCGGCCCAGGTCGTAGTCGGTGCGGTCGGCAATGCCCCACAGCTCGCCCCAGTCGGTGAAGGGGAAGGCATACTCGATGTCGGTGGTGGCGCGGGAGTAGAAGGCCAGCTCGGCGGCCTCGTGGTCGCGCAGGCGCAGGTTTTCCTCCCGGATGCCAAGGCTCAGCAGCCAGTTCTTGCAGAAGTCCTTCCAGTAGGCGAACCATTCCAGGTCGGTGCCCGGCTTGCAGAAGAACTCGCACTCCATCTGCTCGAACTCCCGGGTGCGGAAGGTGAAGTTGCCGGGGGTGATCTCGTTGCGGAACGCCTTGCCCACCTGGCAGACGCCGAAGGGCAGCTTGCGGCGGGTGGTGCGCTGGATGTTGGCAAAGTTCACAAAGATGCCCTGGGCGGTCTCGGGCCGCAGATAGCAGGTGGAGGAGGAATCCTCGGTCACGCCGATGGCGGTCTTGAACATCAGGTTGAACTTGCGGATGGGGGTGAAGTCATGCTTGCCGCACACCGGGCAGACCACCTCGGGGTGGCTGGCGATGAAGGCGTCCATCTCGTCAAAGGTCATGGCGTCCACATCCACGCTCTGGCCCTGCTCGCAGTCGGCGATCAGCTTGTCGGCCCGGTGGCGGCTCTTGCAGGCGCGGCAGTCCAGCAGCGGGTCGGAAAAACTGGCCACATGGCCGGTGGTCACCCAGGTCTGCGGGTTCATCAGGATGGCGGCGTCCAGCCCCACGTTGTAGGGGCTTTCCTGCACGAACTTCTTCAGCCAGGCTTTCTTGACGTTGTTCTTGAACTCAACGCCCAGGGGCCCGTAGTCCCAGCTGTTGGCCAGGCCGCCGTAGATCTCGCTGCCCGGGTAGATGAACCCGCGGTTCTTGCACAGGTTCACGATCATGTCCAGTGTCTTTTCGCTGTTTTTCATATCCATTCTCCCTCCGCGTGGCTGGCTGCCACGCAAGTGTTTCTCTGCGGTCCGGCGCCCCGGGGCCGGGGCCCGCCCGCCCTGCCGGAAAGGACAGTGTCTTTATCATAGCACACATGGGCGGCCAGGGCAATAAGATGGGGTAAAGTTCTTGCGGCCTTACAGCAGCTGCGCGGCGATCTGCCGCGCCAGCCGCAGCAGCGTCTTGCGCCCGCGCAGGCTGGGGTCGGCGCAGGCCAGCGCCTGCAGTTCCTGCATCACCCGCGGGGCCTTGCGGGCGGGGATGCCCAGCCGCCCCAGGTCCTGCAGCGTGATGTCCACCGGCGGGTACTGCCGCCCGGCGGTGCGCAGGGCATGGGGGTCAAACCCGTAAATCAGGCTGGAACGTTTCATAAGTTCTCCTTTTTCCTTTCAGGGCCGGTCACAGCGCGGCAATCCGCCGGGATTCCGGCCGCTTTTTCATCCATATTTACCAAAATTTGCAGAAAACAGTTTATTTTGCGGCGGAAAAATACTATAATATTATATCACAAAACGTGATCGTTGTAACGGGAACGAACGCCCGCCCGCGGGCCGGCTTTTTTTGAGGTGAAGACCAATGCCTTTTTACAGCACATACGACCCCAACCTGCTGGACCATGTCCGCCACATCCACCTGATCGGCTGCGGCGGCTCCGGCATGTATCCGCTGATCCAGATTCTGCACAGCCGGGGCTTTGTCCTCACCGGCTCGGATGTGGAAAGCACCAAGATCACCGACGCCGAACAGAAGATGGGGATGACCGTCATCTTCGGCCATGACGCCGCCAACCTGGGCGACGCCGACCTGGTCGTGTACAGCGCGGCCATCCACCCCGGCAACCCGGAGCTGGACGCCGCCCGGGCCCGCGGCATCAAGGCGGTGGAGCGCAGCGTCCTGCTGGGCTATGTCAGCCGCCTGTACCCCCAGAGCATCGGGGTGGCCGGCACCCACGGCAAAACCACCACCACCGGCATGATCACCACCCTGCTGGAACTGGCCGGCCGGGACCCGGCCGCCGTCATCGGGGGCAAGCTGCCGTTGATCGGCGGCTACGGCAAGGCGGGCAGCGGCTCCGCCGCCGTCATCGAAGCCTGCGAATACAGCGAGACCTTCCTGCAGCTGACCCCCTTCATCGGCATCATCCTGAACATCGACCACGACCATCTGGACTACTACCACACCATGGGCAAGCTCAAGCTGGCTTTCCAGAAGTTCGCGCTGCTCTCCCGCACCGTTGTTTTCAATATGGACGACCGCAACACGCTGGACGTGATGAACTCCATCGACCGGCCGGTCCTCTCCTTCGGCATCGAGGAGGAAGCCCGCTTCCGGGCTGTCAACATCCGGGAATACCGCCCCGGCTTCTATGAGTTTGATGTGGAGGAACTGGGCGACCATTTCGCCCACCTGCGCCTGGGGGTGCCCGGGCGGCACAACATCTACAACGCGCTGGCCATGTGCTGCTGCGTGCGGCCGCTGGGCCTGACCCCCGCCGATGCCGAGCGGGCGGCCGAGTCCTTCACCGGCACCGGCCGCCGGTTCGAGATCAAGGGCGAGTGCAACGGCGCCGTCATTGTGGACGACTACGCCCACCACCCGGCCGAGATGGCCGCCACCCTGGCCACCGCCCGCCAGCTGGGCTATGACCGGGTCATCGCGGTCCACCAGCCCTTCACCTACAGCCGCACCCGGGAACTGATGGCGGACTTTGCCGCCGTGCTCAACACCGCCGACGCCTGCGTGCTGCTGCCGATCATGGGCAGCCGCGAGGTGGACGACGGCAGCGTGAAGACCGAGGATCTGGCCGCCCGGGTGCCCGGGTCGGTGGTGGTGGACGGCCTGGAAAGCGCCGCCGCCTGGGTCCGGGCCAACGCAAAACAGGGGGACCTGGTGGTCTGCATGAGCTGCGGCGACCTGTACAAGGCGGCCGACCTGATGGTCCGGGGCTGAAGGGCCGTATCAAGACCGTATCCGCAGGGGCGGGGCTCAGCGTGTCAATTTTCTCGGCACGCTGAGCCCCGCCCCTTTTGTTTGCCGGGCGAATGGTGTATACTGAATTCATGCCGTGCCCCCGCCGGGGGCAAATCCAACAGGAAAGGAACAAATCCCATGAACAAGACTTATCTGCAGCTGTATGCCGATTTCATCGTCAAGGTGGGCGTCAACGTCCGCCCGCGCCAGACCCTGCTGGTGCGCTGCCCCGTGACCATGCCGGAATTCGCCCACGCCTGCGTCAAGGCCGGGTACGAAGCCGGCGCCAAGGAGGTCATCGTCCGCTGGGAGGATGAAAAGCTCGAGCGCATCCGCCTGGAGATGGGCGCCGAAGCCGACCTGTGCGCCCACAAACCCAGCGAGCTGCGCAGCTGGCTGGACTATGCCGAAGACCCCGACGGCTGCTGCACGCTGGCCATCCATGCCGCCGACCCCGAAGCCTACGCGGGGCTGGACGCCGGCAAGCTGAACCGGGTCAGCCTGGCCCGCCGCACCTTCATGAAATCCTGGCAGGAATACACGATGAACGACCGCATCCAGTGGTGCGTCGTGGCGGTGCCCGCCCCCGGCTGGGCCAAAAAGGTCTTCCCCGACCTGCCCGAAGCCGAGGCGGTGGAAAAGCTGTGGTCGGTGATTTTTGATGTCTGCCGCGTCTCCACCGGCGACCCGGTCGCCGCCTGGCGGGAGCATGTGGCCAAAACCAAGGCCCGGCGCGACCAGCTCAACGCCTGGGACCTGGACCGGGTGCGGCTGCAGAGCGCCAACGGCACCGACCTGACCATCGGCCTGGCCGAAGACGCCAGCTGGGAGGGGGCTTCCAGCGTGGCCGAAAACGGCGCCGAATTCATCGCCAACGTCCCCACCGAGGAGGTGTTCTGCGCCCCCCACCGGGACCGGGTGAACGGCACGGTCTGCGGCACAAAGCCCTACGTCTACAACGGCCAGCTCATCGAAGGCTGGCACGTTACCTTCCGGGACGGCAAGGTCGTCGAGCATGGCGCCGACAAAAACGGCGAACTGCTGGGCGAGCTGCTCACCACCGACGAAAACGCAGACCGCATCGGCGAGATCGCCTTTGTGCCGGCTTCCAGCCCCATCAACCGCAGCGGGGTGCTCTTCTTCAACACTTTGTTTGACGAAAACGCCGCCTGCCACATCGCCTTCGGCGCCGGCTACCCCACCAACATCCGGGGCGGCGCAAAGCTGACCCGCGCCCAGCTGATGGAAAAGGGCCTGAACGATTCCGCCATCCACGAGGACGTGATGATCGGCGCCCCCGACACCCGCATCACCGGCGTGCGCAAAAACGGGGAGGAGGTCACCATCTTCGAAAACGGCGAGTGGGCGTTCTGATCCGCCCGGAAAGGGAGGTTCCCCATGCTGGACGCCTGCCTGGCCCTGCTGGATACCGAGGAGGAAAAGCAGCGGTTCACCGAAGTCTACCACGCAAACAAACGCCTGGTCCACTATGTGGCGTACCGGGTGCTCGGGGACGAGCACCTGGCCGAGGATGTGGTGCAGGACGTGTTTTTGCGGCTGGCCGAAAATTTCACAAAATTATCACAAAAGGACAGTCACAAACTCAGGGCCTGGTGCGTCATAACAGGCAGAAACCGGGCCATTGACCTGCTGCGCCGGCGGCGGGAGCTGCCCGCCGAGCCGGAGGAACGGCAGACCAGCCCCGACCCTGTGCCGGAGGATGCGGTCACCGCGCTGGACAACGCCCGCCGGCTGATGGAGCTGGTGGCCGCGCTGCCCGACCGGTACGCGGCGCCGCTGCGGCTGCTGGCCCAGGGGTATACCTGCCCGGAGATCGCCGCGGCGCTGGACCTGACCGAAGCCGCGGTGCGCCAGCGCATCCACCGGGGCCGGGCCCTGCTTTGGAAGGAGTTGAACCGGGATGCCGAACCCCACGAGCCCTGACCCCCGGGGGCGGACGCTGGTCGCTTTCGACACCCTGCTCACCCTGGCGTTGCAGGAGCAGACCTGCCGGGACCTGGACGCCCTGCCCGGGCCGGACGAGCTGGCCCGCCTGTACCCGGACACCGCCCGCTGGGACAAACGGCTGCGCCGGGCCCTGCGGGACCGCCGCAGGGCCCGGCCGCCGGCCGGTCCCCGGCGGATGACGCTGCGCCGCCTGGCGCTGGTCATGGCGGTGCTGGTTTTGCTGATGACCTGCGCCCTGGCCACCAGCGCCGAGGTGCGCTATGCGGTCCGGCAGGCGGTTCTGCAGTGGACCGACCGGGAACTGCGCCTGACCTATGCCACCGAAGGCGCCCCCGACCCCGCCGCCCTGACCCTGCCCGAAGGCTTTTCCGACCACTATGTGCCGGAAGGTTTTGTGATGGATGAGGAAAATAGTTTGGATTATACAGACTTTTTCTTCCATGCCTATTACGATTCGGAAAATCCGTATAATACCTATTCGGTTACTTGTTATGCGATTCAGCCAACGGGGCAAATTGAAACATTCGATAATGAGCACACCGTTTATGAAACCATTGATTTGCATGGTATAGAAGCAACCCTTGGAACAAGCTCAAATTTTGATGGGAGCACAAGTTATTATCTGTTTTGGGAAGAAGATGGTATCCACTACACGGTTCATGGTAATTTGATGCTTGAAACAATTGTGGAGATTGCAAACGGTATCTCATAGGCAAGTGGTGCTTACCCACCTGATCGGCGCCCGAATTTGTACATTGCGTGCAAATTCGGGCGCTTCATTTATGCACAATCACATATTTAGTAAAATGCAAAAATCTTTTGAAAAAACTTGTCACACAACAACCCCCTCATCCGTCATATAGGGCAAAGAGGCAGGACCAACCATCCGAAAGGGGGATCGCCGTGAGGGCATGTAAAGACAATGGCCGCGACTCCGAAGAAAACTTTGTGAGATCCTATAGAATCCCGCCGGAAAGCCTGTGAAAAAGAACGAAACATGCGTCCCCATCACTCTGAAAATGGAAGATTGATGCCGGGCGCGGGGCGGGAACGGAGGGGAAATTCGACGTTCTTTAACAAATTTTAGTCGGGAAGAATTGCACTTGCATGGCCCCGTCTGATATAATAAAACAAATCAGAATCAGCTGTTTCCGGCGCAGATTCAATCGAAAGGGTGCGTGATATGACACAGAGCAACCAGGACAAAACGACCGTACAGGAGGGACATGCGGCCGGGCCGCTGCGCACCGTCCTCTGGATTTTTGCGGCGCTGGGCAGCCTGCTCCTTGTGGTTGCCTTGCGAACCGTCTTCCTCCACACCCACACTGCGCCGCTCACCCCGGAACGGCTGCAGGAACTGCCCTATTTCCGCGGCAGTGAAGTGCTGGAGATCGCAGGCACCCCGATGGAGGAAACCCGCCCCATCGGCGGCAAAACCGACCCCAACTGGGTGCTGTACCGCACGGCGGAGGGCGAGACCCATGCCGTGCGGCTGGAATGGGACCTGTACCTGCCCCGCTTCCGGGTCGAGAAGGGGACCGACACCCTGATCCCGGCCGAGGAAGTCTCCTACACCTTCACGGCGCGGGACTACCTTGGCACAAACACCCTCACCGTGCGCCAGCAGACATGGATCACCAAGTTTGACCGCACCGGCGCCTACCGCCAGCAATCCACCATCCAGACAATGACCATGCTCTGGGCGCTGGGCCTGCTGGTCGCAGTGGCCGCCGTCTGCCGCCTGGTCAGGAAAGCCCGCCGGACCTGAAAACAGGGAAGGCGTTGATAAAAAGGAGGAACCACCCATGGAAAGAAGCAAGCAGACCCTGCTGGCGCTGTCCCTGGCCGCCGTGATGCTGGCGTCCCTGGCCGGCTGCTCCGCCCAGACCCAGAGCGAACCGGCTTCGCCCCCTGCCTCCAGCGCTGCGGAGGCGGCGCAGGAATCCTCCGCCGCCGAAACGACGGCTCAAACGCCGGAGGACGCGGAGGAGACGGGCGGCGACATGACCCGGGAGGAACTGGAACAGCTGGAGGAGGAACTTGGCGAACTGGCCTCCTCGGCGATCGAAGGGGGAACGCAGGCCGCCGAATCGCTGGATCCCGAGCTGCAGGAACAGATGGACAAGCTCGTAGAGAATGTGGACGATCATCTGCAGTCGATGGTGGCCGACACCGAGTGAGGCGGACCGCGCCCGGCTTCGGCAGGATGTTGGAAATCCGGCGCTGAAAGTTGGAGGATCTTCCGAAAATCTCAGAATTCGCCAAAACCTATCTGCAAGCTATTTGCGGGCCGAAAGTCGTATGGTATACTACATATAGAGTCATATCGGCATACGGTGACAAGGCAGGAGGCGAGACAGAATGATGTATAAACACGCTGCGGCAAACGGCAAACGACGGGCCGCCGCAGGGCTGCTGGCGGCGGCTCTGCTCTTCCTGTCTGCGCACCCGGCTTCGGCGGCTGCGGACCAGCCCCTGTGCCCTGTCTGCACCCAGGGCTGGGGCCGCACCTGGCAGGTGCCCATCAGCCGCACCACGGTGGGGGAGAGCCCCTGCACCCACGGCGACGGCACAGCCACCGACTACATTGTGAAAGTTCAATATCAGGAGATGGTCACCTGCACCCACTGCGGGGCGGTCAAGACCGGCGAACCCTATACGGTGGAGGAAGTCTCCTGCTCGCTGGAATTCCCGGCAGCCGCCACCCCTGCCCCGGAAGGGGAGGCGGCACAGCCCGCGGCCGACTCGCATTCGCTGGCCGAGGACCTGACCGCCCAGGCCCGGGCGGCCGGCCTGCAGCCGGACGAACGGATGGTGGCCGGGCATAACGGGTCGCTGTATCTGGTCCGGTATGCGCCGCCCGTGACCGATTGGGCTGCCTGGCAGACGACCGAGGCCGGCGGCCTGTTCCCCCGGTCTTTGGGGGATACCGCCTGGCAGCAGGGCGCCTTGGATGCAAACGCCGGCGGCCTTGACCTGCTGGAGGCGGGGGTGGCCTGCCGCCCGCTCCATGACTTTGAAGACTGGTCGGCCGGTGAGATCGTCGAGCAGGACCTGCCGGCCGCCGTCATCAGCGCCGCCTACCAGCGGCAGGACCTGCTGGCCTTCACGCTGACGCTGCGCCGCGCCCCCGCGCCCGACATGATCGGCGAGACCTTTGCGCAGGGGGATGTGACGCTGTACCGCCAGTACACCCGGGACGGCGCGCTGCGCCGGATCTGGTGGCAGGACGCCGAGACCGGCACGGTGCTGGAACTGACCCCCTATGCCTATACCGAAGCCCGGGGCGCCGAACTGCTGGCCGGGCTGGTGGACGCCCACGCGGCCGACTACACCGCCTGGGCCGCCGCCTGAACTTCTCTGCAAAGATCGACACGCTCCCCGGGCTGCCTTGCCCCGGGGGCGTTTTTTTGGTATAATCGGGTCGATCGACAAAGGGGGACCCTCCCTTACTTTTTGTGGAAAGCGGTGCGCGGATGGGGTTTTCATCAGTTCAGTTTCTGTTTGTGTTTCTGCCGCTGGCACTGGCGGTGTATCACCTGCTGCCGGCCCGGGCACGCAATGGGGTGCTGGCGGCCTTCAGTCTGCTCTTCTGCCTCTGGGCGGGGGTGCGGTATGCGCTGCTGCTGGCGGTCTTCGCGCTGGTCCACTGGGCTTTCGGCCTGGCGCTGGCCCGCCTGGCCCGCCCCCGCGGGCTGCTGGCGCTGGCGGTGGTGCTGGACCTGGCACTGCTGGCCTTTTTCAAGTACGAAGGCTTTTTTGCCGCCAACCTCAACGCCCTGCTGCCCGGGGCGCTGCCGGTGCTGGAACTGGCCCTGCCGCTGGGGCTCAGCTTTTACACCTTCCAGGGCATCAGCTACTGCGTGGACGTGGCCCGGGGGGAGGTTGCCCCCGAGCGCAACCCGCTGCGGCTCTACCTCTATCTGGCTTTCTTCGCCCATGTCAGCTCGGGGCCCATCCTGCGCTACGGCGACCAGGCGGCGGCGCTGGACCCGGCCTCGGCGCAGCGCCGGGTGGACGCCGACCGCTTCGCCTACGGCATCAAGCGGTTCGTGCTGGGTCTGGCCAAAAAGACGCTGATCGCCGACCAGCTGGCCCTGCTCCACGGCGCTGTGGCCGGCACCGACGCCGCCGGCCTGCCCGCCCCGGCGCTGCTGCTGGGGTATGCGGCCTATGCGGTGCAGCTGTACTACGACTTTTCCGGCTACAGCGACATGGCGGTGGGCCTGGGCGAAATGTTCGGCCTGGCCATGCCCGAAAACTTCGACTATCCCTTCCTTTCCCGCTCGGTGGGGGAATTCTGGCGCCGCTGGCACATCACGCTGGGGGCCTGGTTCCGCCGCTACCTCTACTTTCCGCTGGGCGGCAGCCGCTGTTCGCTGCCCCGCACCTGCCTGAACCTGCTGGTGGTCTTCCTGGCCACCGGGCTGTGGCACGGCGCGGCCTGGCAGTACCTGGCCTTCGGGCTGTGGCACGGGGTCTGGATCTGCGCCGAGCGGCTGGGCCTTTCCAAACTGCTGGACCGGCTGCCCCGGGCGGTCTCCCACCTGTATCTGGTGCTGGTCATGCAGGTCGGTTTCGTCTTTTTCGGCGCGCCGGGGCTGGCCCAGGCGCTGGTCGCCCTGCGGGGCATCTTCACCTGGCAGGCCGGGGCCCCAGGCATGACGCTGGCCCCTTTTGCCGACCCCAAACTGCTGCTGTTGCTGGCGGCGGGCATCGCCCTCAGCGGTCCGGTGCAGGCGCTGGCGCCCAAGCTGCGGGGCTGGCTGCGGGGCCGGGCCGCCCCCGGGGCCGCGGGCGCCGCGGTGCTGCTGTTGCTGCTGCTGGCGGGCATCATGCGCAGCACGGCGGGCAACTACACGGCCTTTATCTATTTCCAGTTCTGAAAAGGGGGACTCCGCATGGCAAAAAAATGGCTGATCGGGCTGTTCTGCGCCATTCTGGGCGGCAGCTTCCTGGTGTTCAACGTCTTCAGTAAACAGCTCTCGGGCGACAACCACGAAAACCGCCTGCTCACCACCCTGCCCTCGGTGCTGCAGGGGCCGCTTTCCGGGCTGATTGCCCGGCTGGACAGCTTTTTTGTGGACAACTCGCCCTTCCGCTACCAGCTCACCGCGCTGGACGCCGGGCTGGACTACATCCTGTTCGGCACCACCCAGAGCGACCAGGTGCTGACCGGCCGGGACGGCTGGCTCTTTTACAAGGATGGCCCCGATGCGGCCCATCCGGTGGCCAACTACCAGGGACTGCCCTCGACCTTTGACAGCGAGGAGACCCTTGCCGCGGCGGCCGCTTCGCTGCAGCGGCTGGGGGACACCCTGGCCGCCCGGGGCTGCACCCTGGTGCTGGACCTGGCCCCCAGCAAGGACCGGGTCTACCGGGAGCAGATGCCCACCGGCTACCCCATCGTCAACGACGAGAACCGCACCGACCGGCTGGCCGCCTACCTGGCCGAACACACCACCGTGCCGGTGAACTGGAGCTATGCGGCGGTCCGCGCCCAGGCCCTGGCCGACCCGGACACACTCCTCTATTTCAAGACCGACACCCACTGGAACCACGCCGGGGCCCTGTTCGGGCTGGACGGCGCCCTGGCCGCCGCCGGCGTCGAGACGCTGCCCTTTTCGGCCTACGAACTGGGGGACAACGGGGTGCAGACCGGCGACCTGGCCAACGTGGCCGCCCTGTATGCCGTTCTGCCCGACGAACACGACCTGGCGGCCGTCAACTATGCATCGCTGTATGAAGCCGACCCCCGCACCGTCGGGGTGGTGGGGGACAGCTTCAGCGGTTACTACCAGCTCTATCTGCAGCAGCGGTTTGCCGGCAGCTGGTATCAGGAGCCCGAGACCCTCACCCCCGAACTGGCCGCCGAACCCGGCTGCGACATCCTGATCCTTTCGGTCACCGAGCGGAATCTGGACCTGCTGCTCACCCTGCTGGGCCGGTTCTGAGGGGGGTCCCCGGCGTCCAAACGGACAAAATCGCCTCGTTTGCGGGCCGGAAAGGCCGCTCTTGAGCGGTTTTTGCACAAAAACGCTTGCATTTTCCGCGGCGATGTGCTATATTCTTACTGTTCGATGATGTTTGTATGGAAAGTGGGCCGTCCGGTCCGCTTTCTTTTTATGATAGGGAGGTTCATTCATGGCAAAAGCCAAGCAGAGCCCCGGCGGGGCGGCCGCTGCAGTGGAGGAGATCGTCCGCCCGGTGGTGGAGGGCATGGGTCTGCGCCTGTGGGACGTGCGCTTTGAGAAGGAAGGCCCCGACTGGTTCCTGCGGGTGCTGATCGACCGGGATGAGCCGCTGGATACCGACACCTGCGAGGCGGTGTCCCGGGCCATCGACCCGCTGCTGGACGCCGCCGACCCCATCGAGCAGAGCTATTACCTGGAAGTGGGCAGCCCCGGCCTTGGCCGCCGGCTGACCCGGCCGGAACATTTCGCCGCGCTGGCGGGCCAGAAATGCGCCGCCCGCCTGATCCGCCCCGACGAGCAGGGCCGCCGGGACCTGGAAGGCACCCTGGTGGGTCTGCAGGACGGGGTGGTCACCCTGCGCAGCGGGGAGGAGGAACTCTCCTTCCCGCTGAAAGCCGCCGGCTTCGTCAAGCTGTGCGATGACGAGGACCTGTTTGCATAAAATTTCCCTGTCAGCGCCGCCCGTCGGGCGGTGCGCCGGGGCAAGGAAGGCGCCCGGATCTTTTGACATTTTTTGGATCGGCCCGGGGGAAACGGCCCGGGGCCGAAACACCTGATAGAATTTTTGGGAGGAAACCGGACAAATGGCTACTGCAACCAACAACGAATTCTTTGAAGCGCTCGCGGCCCTGGAAAAGGAGCGCGGCTTGCCGGAGGACTACCTGATCGACAAGATCAAGGCGGCCATCGTCATCGCGGTCAAGAAGGACTACAATGTCGAGGATGAGAACGTCATCGTGGACATCGACCCCGAACTGGGGACCTTCCGCGCCAGCCTGGCCCAGGAGATCGTGGAGGAGGTCGAAAACCCCTACACCCAGGTCAGCCTGGAGGACGCCCAGCGGGTGCGCAAGACCTACCGGGTGGGCCAGCGGATGATCACGGCGCTCAAGACCAAGGAATTCGGCCGCATCGCCGCCCAGACCGCCAAGCATGTGATCCGCCAGGGCCTGCGGGAAGGCGAGCGCAGCCTGCAGTACAACGAGATGCAGTCCCGCGCCCATGAGATCATCTCGGCCACCGTCGTTTCCATCGACCCGGAGCGCGGCAACGTGGTGCTGGACCTGGGCAAGGGCGGCAGCGCCGTGCTGCCCCGCAACGAGCAGGTCCCCGGCGAATCCTTCACCGAAGGCCAGGTCGTGCAGGTGTATGTGGTGGATGTCATCGCCACCGAGCGGGGCCCCCGCATCACCATCAGCCGCACCCATCCGGGCCTTGTCAAGCGGATGTTCGAACTGGAAGTGCCCGAGATCTACGACGGCACCGTCGAGGTCAAGGCCATCGCCCGCGAGGCCGGCGCCCGCACCAAGATGGCGGTCTACAGCAAGGACCCCAACGTGGACCCGGTGGGGGCCTGCATCGGCGCCCACGGTTCCCGCGTGGAGAAGATCGTCTCCGAGCTGGGCGGCGAGAAAATCGACATCATCCGCTGGAGCGAGGACATCACCGCCTTCATCTCGGCGGCGCTGAGCCCGGCGAAGGTGGTCAAGGTGGAACTGCTGCCCGGCGAGACCAAGAGCTGCCGGGTCACCGTGCCCGACCACCAGCTCAGCCTGGCCATCGGCAACAAGGGCCAGAACGTGCGCCTGTGCGCCCACCTGACCGGCTATAATATTGACATCCGCCCCGAATCGGGCTATTACGGCGAGGACGAATGATCCTCCCCGCCCATCCTTCCTGAAAAGAGGTTTCGCCTTGCAGCAGCAAAGACAGAAAAAAATCCCGGTGCGCCGGTGTGTGGGCTGTAACGCCCAAAAGCCCAAGCGGGAGCTGGTGCGCATCGTCCGCAGCCCGGACGGCCAGATCAGCCTGGACCTGACCGGCAAAAAGTCCGGCCGGGGGGCCTACCTGTGCCCGTCGGCGGCCTGCCTGGCCAAAGCCCAGAAGGCGCGCCGGCTGGAACGTGCGCTGGACCAGCCCGTGCCGGAGGAAGTCTACGCCCGCCTGGCGCAGCAGATCGCCTGCGCCGAACAACAGGCAAAGGAGGCGGTGGACGATGCACAGTGAAAGCTCCGGCCTGCTGGGCGCGCTGGGACTGTGCCGCAAAGCCGGCAAACTCCTGTACGGGTACGACCGTGTGGAGGAAGCCGTGCTGCGGGGCAAGGTCAGCCTGGTGCTGCTGGCCTGCGATGCCAGTGCCCGCACCGCACAGCACATGATGGATACCTGCGAAGGCACCGTAGCCTGCGAGGTCATGCCCCTGACCGGCGAAGAACTGGCCCTGCTGACCCCCAGGCCAGCCGCCGTCTTTGCGGTAACGGAAGCGAACCTTGCGCGCCTGTGCGCCAACTACCTGACCCGATAAGGAGGAACGTTCATGGATTTTAAGTATAAAATTGCCGATGTGGCCAAAGATTTCGGCATCAGCGCCAAGCGCGCCATCGACACGGTGGCGGCGGTGACCGGCGAGACCCGCAAGCCCGGCGGCACCTTTGAGGAGAGCGAAGTCAACGGCCTGCTGGAAGCCCTGACCCGGGAGACCGCCGTAGACAGCCTGGAGGAGTACCTGGCCTCGGGCAAAAAGCAGCCGGAGCCCAAGCCCGCGCCCAAAAAGGCCGAAGCCAAGCCCCAGCCCGCCAAAAAGCAGGAAAAACCTGCCGCCGAGCCCAAGCCCCAGCCGGAGGCCCGCAAGCCCCAGCCCCGCAAGCCCGAGCGCCCGGCCGAGCGCCGCAAGGAGAAGAGCGTCACCATGCAGGAGCTGGCGGCGGACACCGGCATCAAAAAGCCGGTGACCACCGAGCAGGTCCAGGTCAACCGCGCCCAGGTGCAGGTGGATACCCGCACCGTGGATGTGAACGTGGATAAGTTCAGCGCCCGGTACGACGATCTGGCCGACAGCCGCAACATGCCCTCCAAGCGCAAAAAGCAGCCGGCGGGCAACAAGCAGAAGTTCCAGAACCGGAACAAAAACCGCAACCCCTACCAGCGCCGCCGGGAGACCGAGGCCGAGCGCCTGCAGCGCATCCAGCTGGAAAAAGCCCGCAACGCCCAGCTCAAGATCACCATTCCCGACGAGATCACGGTCAGCGAGCTGGCCACCCGCCTGAAGCAGAACGTGGCCAAGGTCGTGGCCAAGTTCATGCAGATGGGCGAGATGCACGCGGCGTCCGACGTGGTGGATTTCGACTCCGCCGCGCTGGTGGCCGAGGAATTCCACGCCAAGGTGGAGCGGGAAGTCCATGTCTCCATCGAAGAGCGCCTCTTCGTGCAGGAGGAGGACGCCGCCGAGGATCTCAAGGCCCGCCCGCCGGTCGTGGTGGTCATGGGCCATGTTGACCACGGCAAGACCTCCATCCTGGACGCCATCCGCAAGACCAACGTGACCGCGGGCGAAGCCGGCGGCATCACCCAGGCCATCGGCGCTTACCAGGTCAAGGCCAACGACAGCGTCATCACCTTCCTGGATACCCCGGGCCACGAAGCCTTCACCGCCATGCGCGCCCGCGGCGCCAACATGACCGACATCGCCGTGCTGGTGGTGGCGGCCGACGACGGCATCATGCCCCAGACCATCGAGTCCATCAACCACGCCAAGGCGGCCAACGTCAAACTCATCGTGGCCGTCAACAAGATGGATAAACCCACCGCCAACCCCGAGCGGGTCAAGGAGCAGCTGACCAAGTACGAGATCATCCCCGAAGACTGGGGCGGCGATGTGGCCTGCATCCCGGTGTCCGCCGTCACCGGCATGGGCATCCAGGATCTGCTGGAGCGCATCGCGCTGGAAGCCGAGGTCATGGAACTCAAGGCCAACCCCAACCGCCGCGCCAAGGGCGCCGTGGTGGAAGCCCGGCTGGACAAGGGCCAGGGCCCTGTGACCACCCTGCTGGTCCAGAACGGCACGCTGCACCGGGGCGACTGCCTGATCGCCGGCACCGCCGTGGGCCATGTGCGCACCATGCGCAACGACAAAGGCCAGGAGATCACCGAGGCCGGCCCCTCCATGCCTGTGGAGATCACCGGCCTGACCGAAGTGCCCACCGCCGGCGACATCTTCGAAGCGGTGGAGGACGAGCGCCTGGCCCGCGAACTGGCCGACAAGCGCACCAATGAGGCCAAGGAGAAGCAGTTCGCCGCCTACACCAAGGTCACGCTGGATAACCTGTTCGACCAGATGGCCCAGAACGACATGAAGGAACTGCCCATCGTCGTCAAGGCCGACGTGCAGGGCTCGGCCGAAGCGGTCAAGCAGAGCCTGGAAAAGATCTCCAACGACGAGGTCCGCGTCCGGGTTATCCATGCGGGCGTCGGCGCCATCAGCAAGTCGGACGTGAGCCTGGCCGACGCCTCCAACGCCATCATCATCGGCTTCAACGTCCGCCCCGACCCGGTGGCCAAGGCCGAAGCCGAGCAGACCGGCGTGGAGATGCGGATGTACCGGGTGATCTACGACGCCATCAACGACGTGACCGACGCCATGAAGGGCATGCTGGCCCCCAAGATCCGCGAAGTCGCCCTGGGCGAAGCGCAGGTCCGCCAGGTCTACAAGATCTCCAGCGTCGGCACCGTGGCCGGCTGCCGTGTCACCCGCGGCAAGATCACCCGCGACGCCAAGCTGCGTCTGGTGCGTGACGGCATTGTCATCACCGAGGACGCCATCGCCTCCCTCAAGCGTTTCAAGGACGACGCCAAGGAGGTGGCCGAAGGCTTCGAGTGCGGCATCACGCTGGAGAAATTCTCCGACATCAAAGAGGGCGATGTCTTCGAGTGCTTCAAACTGGAAGAGTACCGCGAGTGACCCGCCTACCATAAAGAGGAACGACTATGCCAACCAAGAACCAGGGCCGCATGGCCCAGGATATGAAGCGGGAACTCATCGCCATCATCGGCGGTATGAAGGACCCCCGCATCACCGGCGGCCTGCTGACCGTCACCCGCCTGGATGTCACCCCCGACCTGGATGTGGCCAAGGTGTACATCAGCGTGATGGGGCGCGAGGGCGGCTGCGCGCCGGTGGTCAAGGCGCTGAACAAGGCCAGCGGGCATATCCGCACCGAGATCAGCCGCCGGATGCACATTCGCAAGGCGCCCCGCTACATCTTTGTGGAGGATGACGGCGCCGCCTACGCCGCGCACATCAGCGAGGTGCTGCGCGGCCTTGAAACCGATACCGGTGACCCGCAGGGGGAGTGAGCCCCCCTGTGCAGGGGCGGCGGGCTGACCCAGCGCCCCTGCCGGCAAATATCGCAACGGCACCCTGCCGCTGGAAAAGAGGTTAGTTATGACAGAATCTGTGGACCGGCAAACAGCCGTCATGCGGCTCCGCTCGGCCCAGGATATCCTGATCCTGTGCCACAAGAACCCGGACGGTGACACCATCGGATGCGCAGGTGCGCTGTACCTGGCGCTGAAGTCTCTGGGGAAAAACGCGGCCATTCTCTGCAGCGACCCGATCCCCAGCCTGTACGGGTATATGGAGCTGCGCCTGTACGACGCCAGCTTCACCCCCGGTTTCGTGGTGGCGGTGGACGTGGCCAGCATCCAGCTGTTCGGCGACCGCAACAATGTGCAGAAATACGCGGCCCATGTGGACCTGTGCATCGACCACCATGCCAGCAACAGCGGCTATGCCTACGAAACGCTGCTGGACCCCGGCGCCGCCGCGGCCTGTGAGCTCATGATCGACGTGATCGAGGAGATGGGCGTCACCCTGGACCCCTCCATCGCGTCCTGCCTGTACACCGGCATCGCCACCGACACCGGCTGCTTCCGCTTTTCCAGCACCACCGCCCACACCCATCAGGCGGCGGCCCGCCTGATCGAAGCCGGGGCCGACTTGGCGATGCTCAACGCCCGGCTGTTCGAATCCCGTTCCCGCGCCCGCATCGAGATCGAGCGGATGGCGCTGGAAAGCCTCGAATACTTCTTCGACGGCCGCTGCGCCATGATCTACCTCACCTGGGACCAGATCGTCACCTCCGGCGTGCCCGGGGCCGAGCTGGAGGACCTGACCAGCCTGCCCCGCTCCATCGAAGGGGTGGAGGTGGGCCTGACCCTGCGCCAGCAGAAGGACGGCAGCTACAAAATCAGCATCCGCACCGCCGGCACGGTGGATGCCTGCGCCGTGGCCCGGCACCTGGGCGGCGGCGGGCATTCCCGCGCCGCCGGCTGCGAGATCAGCGGCAACCTGGACAACGCCCGCTTCGCCGTGCTGGAGGAAGTGCGCAAGGAGCTGGAGCGCTGGGGCCTGCTGGATGCGGCGCGTTGAGCGCCTTCCCTGTCGGTGTCGCCGTCGTCGGCGCACTGCGCCCGCAGGCGTGTTTCGGAGGCCAACCGGGCCGTAGGCCCGGCTCTTAGGCCGGAGATTGTCCGCCGACGGCGACGGTTTTAGACTTTTTCGACAATCTGAGGTATTTATACAATGACCAAGCTGCAAAACGGCGTTCTGCCGGTGGACAAACCGGCGGGGTGGACCAGCTTCGACGTGCTGGCCAAGCTCCGCGGTGCCCTGGGGACCCGGCGGCTGGGGCATACGGGCACACTGGACCCTATGGTCACCGGTGTGCTCGTTGTGCTTATCGGCCCGGCCACGGCGGCGGCCGACCGCCAGCCCGACCAGGACAAAACCTATGAGGGCACCCTGCGTCTGGGCCTTGCCACCGACACCGGCGACCTGACCGGCACCGTGCTGCGCACCGCGCCGGTCACGGCGGGGGAGAGGGAGCTGCTGGCCGTGCTGCCCCGGTTTGTCGGCAACATCCGCCAGCTGCCGCCGATGTACTCGGCCGTCAAGGTGAACGGCCAGCCGCTGTACAAGGCGGCCCGCCAGGGCAAAACGGTGGAGCGCACCCCCCGCCCGGTCACCATCCACGCCATCGACTACCTGGGCAGCCCGGCCCCCGGCGATTTCACGCTGCGGGTCCGCTGCTCCAAGGGCACCTACATCCGCACACTGTTCGAGGAGATCGGCGCCGCCATGGGCCAGCCGGCCACGATGGCCTGGCTGCGGCGGGTGCAGGCCGGCCCCTTCACGATCGACCAGTGCCACCCGCTGCCCGACATCCTGGCCGCCGCCCAGGACGGCACGCTGGCCCAAAAGGGCTGGGTGCTGGGGGTGGACTCGGCGTTTTCCACCCTGCCTGCGCTGACGGTGGGGGAGCCGGCCCGCACCCACCTGTTCAACGGCTGCCCCACCAGCCGCTACCCGGCTGAGGACGGACGCTACCGGGTGTATGACGAGACCGGCGGCTTCCTGGGGCTGGCCGTGGTGGAACAAGGGGTGCTGCGGGTGGAAAAACTGTTTTGTGACAGGGAAAGGACCTGAACCAGATGCAACGCATGGAACTGCACATTACCGAAACCGTTGAGCCGGTCGCCGCGCCCCATGGCAGTGCGGTGGCGCTGGGCTTTTTTGACGGGGTCCACCTGGGGCATCGGGCGGTCATCGGGGCGGCGGTCGCCGCCGCCCGCCGCGCCGGGCTCACCCCGGCCGTTTTCACCTTCGAACTGCCGGAAGGCAATACCCTGAAAGGCGGGCGCATCCTCTCCCGCACCCAGAAACATCGCCGCATGGCCGAACTGGGCGCCCGCGAGGTCATGGACCCGCCTTTTTCGGCGTTCTGCAACCTGTCCCCCGAAGCCTTTGTGGAGCGCATCCTGGTGGACTGCTTCGGGGCGCGGCAGGTCTTCTGCGGGGACAATTTCACCTTTGGCGCCCGCGCCGCCGGCAACGTGGAATCTCTCCAGGCGCTGTGTGCCCGGCGGGGCATCGGGGTCACGGTGGTGGAGATGGCCGGCTATGGCGGCAAGACCGTCTCCTCCACCCGCATCCGCGCCGCGCTGGAGGAAGGCCGCCTGGACGACGCCAACGCGATGCTCGGCGCCCCTTATGCCATCGACTGGACCGTCCGCCACGGCAAGGGGGTCGGCACCAGCCGGCTGGGCACCCCGACCATCAACCAGAACTACCCGGCGGGGACGCTGCAGCCCTGCTGCGGGGTCTACCTGACCCGCATCCGGCTGCAGGACCGCTGGTGGCCCGCGGCCACCGGCATCAGCCGCCGCCCCACCGTGGACAAGGCCGGTGCGCCGGTCAGCTGCGAAACCTATGTGCCGGGCTTCTCGGGGGATGTCTACGGAACGAACCCCACGCTGGAATTCCACAAATACCTCTGCCCGATCCGCAAGTTCGACTCCCTGCAGGCGCTTTCCGATCTCATCACCACGGCGGCTGCACGCAGCTGCGCGTATTTTCAGGGGCTGGAGGACCGGATCTGACCCGGATTTACAACCCGGGCGGAATGTCGTATAATGGGGTTCATGCGGCCGGGCTGCCCCGGCGCCACATTGTCTTGTGAGAGGGAGGACCACCCCTTGTTTGAACGAAAAATGCTGGCGCCCGGCGTGTATATCACCACGCTGGACGCCGAAAAATTCAACCGCTGCCGCATTGCGATCCACCTGCGCTACACCCCGCTGCGCCGCACGGCCACCGACGCCGCGGTGCTGCCGCTGGTGCTGGAACGGGGCTATGCCCAGTGCCCGGATATGACCGCCCTGTCCCGCAAGCTGGCCCGGCTGTACGGGGCCGACCTGGGGGTGGACCTGGGAACTGCGGGCACCGACCGGGTGCTCACCGTGGACATCTGCGGCATCAAGGACCGCTTCGCCCTGGCCGGCGAGGACCTGACCCGGGCCTACGCCGACATCGCCTTCGGCATCGTCTTTGACCCCTACCTGGTGGACGGCCTGTTCGACCCCGAGGCCGTGCGCATCGAAAAGGAAACGCTGGACCGCCGCCTGCAGGCGGAGTTCAACAACAAGCGCCTGTACTGCGTGCGCCAGGCCCGCCGCCGCTTTTACGGCGATTCCCCGGCGGGCATCGAGCTGGGGGGCTACCGGTCCGACCTGCCCGGCGTCACCCCGGCCACCCTCAAGGCCGAATACGACCGCATCCTGCGCACCGCCTCCATCGACGTGATGGTCCAGGGGGCCGACGCCGACAACGTGGCCGAGCGGCTGCTCCAGGCGCTTCAGGCGGTGCCCCGCGCCCCCCGGGACTTTGCCGGGGCCATGGCCATGCCGGTCACCGAACCCCGCCATTACTGCGAGGCCATCCCCGGGCTGACCCAGGCCAAGCTCTGTATGCTGTTCACCACCGGCACGCCGGAGGACCTGCCCTCCATCAACCTGCTGCGCATGGCCATGTCGGTGTTCGGCGGGTCCACCACCAGCCGGCTGTTCCGCAACGTGCGGGAAAAGCAGAGCCTGTGCTACTACTGCGGCGCCACCGCGCTGCGGGCCACCGGCGTCATGATGGTGGATTCCGGCGTGGAGCCCGGCCGGGAAGAACAGGCCGAGGCCGCCATCCTGAAGGAATGGCAGGACCTGTGCCGCGGCCCCGTCACCCGGGAGGAGATGGAAGACTGCCGCCGCAGCCTGCTTTCCGGCATGGACGCGCTGGGCGACAGCCTGGCCGGGCTGGAAAGCTGGTACTACGGCCAGATCACCCGCGGCGAAGCCCTGGCCCCGCCGGAGTACGGCCGGGTGCTCATCAACGCCGTCACCGCCGACCAGGTGCGGGAGCAGCTGAACAGCTACCACTATTCGGTCTGTTATACCCTGACCCGGGCCGGGGAAGGAGGGGAACCCGCATGAACAGCCAGTCCGACGCACTGCGCCGCAAAACCGCCGAAGCCATCCGCTGTGAAAGCACCCGGCTGGACAGCGGCCTGACCGTGCTCTGCCGCACAATGCCGGGGTACAGCACGGTCCACGCCTTCTATGTGACCCGTTTCGGCTCGGTCTGCCGGGACTTCACCCTCGACGGCCGCAGCTATCATCTGCCCGCCGGCACCGCCCACTTCCTGGAGCACAAGATGTTCGAGTCGGAGGAGGGGGACGCCTTCAGCCTCTATGCCAAGACCGGCGCGTCCTCCAACGCCTTCACCAGTTTTGACCGCACCGGCTACTACTTCTCCGCCACCGACCGGATCGACCGCAATCTGGACATTCTGCTGGGGATGGTGGGGCAACCCTGGTTCACCGAAGCCACCATCGCCAAGGAGCAGGGCATCATCGGCCAGGAGATCAAGATGTATGACGACAGCCCCGACTGGCGGCTGCTCACCGGGCTGTTCCGCTGCCTGTACCGCAGCCACCCCATCCGGGATGACATCGCCGGCACGGTGGAAAGCATCGCCCGGCTCACGCCGGAACTGCTCTATGCCTGTACCGAAGCGTTTTACCGCCCCGCAAACATGGTGCTGTCGGTGGCCGGGGACATCACGCTGGACCAGGCGGTGGCGGCCTGCCGCCGCGCCGGGCTGGACCGCCCCGCCGCCCCCCACGCCGTGACCCCCGCCCCCTTCGCCCCCGAAAACGAGACCTGCCGGCGGGAACTGCAGTTCACGATGCCGGTGAACAAGCCCTGCTTTGCGCTGGGCTTCCGGGAACAGCCGATCCCTTACGGCGATGCCCGGGCCGACATCCTGGCCGACCTGCTGCCCGAACTGATCTGCGGCGGCCTGACCGACCTGTACCGCAAACTGTATGACGAAGGGCTGGTCAACCCCGAGTTCAACGGCGAGACCATCTCGGTGGACGGCGCCTGCACCGTCGTGTTCACCGGCGAGAGCGCCACCCCCCGCCAGGTGGTGGAGCTGCTGCAGG
Source organism: Candidatus Gemmiger stercoravium (assembly GCA_019119835.1). GTDB lineage: Bacteria > Bacillota > Clostridia > Oscillospirales > Ruminococcaceae > Gemmiger > Gemmiger stercoravium. The sequence continues at coordinate 30,803 of DWWE01000095.1, forward strand.
CGGAGATCCGCCGGCTGCGCCGGGACGGGGTGGACCCCGAACTTTTCACCCTGGTCAAGAACCAGATGTACGGCGAGATGCTGGCCAACGTGGAAGGGGTGGACGATGCCGCCGAATCCCTGGCCGGCGCCTGGCTCAGCGGCTACACCCTGGCCGAGGAGGTGCAGGCCCTGGCCACCCTGACGGCGCAGGATGTGAACGACGCACTGCAGCGGATGCTGCGGGAGGAAAACGCCGCCTACGTTGAGATCCAGCCGCAGGGCTGAGCGGCGCCCCGCCGGACCAAAGGGGCTGCTGCGCACCGCTGCGGCGCAATAGGGAGGAACTTCCCATGGGAACCATTTTTCATGTCCAGTTTCCGGGCCTCGGCCTGGAATTCACCCTCGACCGCGTGGCGCTCTCGCTGGGCGGGTTCAACATCTACTGGTACGGCGTCCTCATCGCCCTGGGGCTCATCCTGGGCATGGCGCTGGCCTTCCACTATGCGCCGGACTTCGGCCTCAACGCCGACCGCCTGGTGGACGTGGTGGTGGTCGGCACCATCATGGGCATCGTCTGCGCCCGCATCGCCTATGTGGCCATGGCGCCCTTTGAGTACGAGTCCATCTGGGATATGATCGCGGTGCGGGACGGCGGCCTGGCCATCTACGGCGGCGTCATCGGCGCGTTCGTCTTCGGCGGGCTGGCCGCCCGCTGGCGCCGGGTCCCGCTGCTGCCCCTCTTCGACGTGGTGGCCATGGGCTTCCTGGTGGGCCAGGGCATCGGCCGCTGGGGCAACTTTGTCAATCAGGAAGCCTTCGGCACCAACACCACCCTGCCCTGGGGCATGTACAGCGAGGGCACCTACAACTACCTGACCGGCGTCCAGGCCACCCTGGCCGCCCAGGGCATTACGGTGGACCCGACCCAGCCGGTCCACCCCACCTTCCTGTACGAAAGCCTCTGGTGCCTGTTCGGGCTGCTGGTGCTCTGGCTGTACCGGCGGCACCGCCGCTTCCACGGCCAGCTGTTCCTGATGTATATTATCTGGTACGGCCTGGGCCGCTACTGGATCGAGGGCCTGCGCACCGACTCGCTGCTCATCGGGGACACCGGGCTGCGGTTCAGCCAGATCGTGGCGCTGGTCTCGGTGGCGGCGGCCGTCACGCTGATGGTCTACGGGCTGCAGCGCTCCCGCGGGCGCACCCTGCTGGTGCCGCTGGCGGTGGAAGACATCAAAAAGCAGGACCGGGCCGGCGACCGCTTCACCCCCGACCGCCTGCCCGCCTCCGCCCCGCACCGGGAGTTTGTGGCCGCCACCGCCGCCATGAACAAGCGGCTGGCCGACCTGGACCTGGACGCCCCGGCCGGGACCGCCGAACCGGACCGGGCTCCTGAACCGGCCGCCCCGGAACAGCAGGCCGAACCGGCCGCCCCGGCGCAGAAAGACGCCCCGGCCGAACCGGCCCGCACCCCCGAAGTCTCCGACACCCCCGAAGCGGGGGACAACCCGTAAACGGCGTCAGCCGGAAAGGAGAACGCTATGAGCGCTGCCATCATTGACGGAAAGATTCTGGCCGCCCAGGTCAAGCAGGAGGCCGCCGCGGCGGTCCGCGCCCTGCAGCAGTGGGGCAAAGCGACCCCCTGCCTGGCCGTGCTGCTGGTGGGGGAGGACCCCGCCAGCCAGGTGTATGTCCGCGGCAAGGAAAGTGACTGCGCGGCCTGCGGCATCGAGAGCCGGGTCTGCCGCCTGCCCGAAACCACCACCCAGGCCGAACTGCTGGACCGGTTGGCCGCCCTGGCCGCCGACCCGGCGGTCCACGGCATCCTTGTCCAGCTGCCGCTGCCCCGCCACATCGACCCGGCCGCGGTCATTGCGGCCATCCCGCCCGAGAAGGATGTGGACGGCTTCACCCCCGTCAACGCCGGCAACCTGCTCACCGGCGGGAGCTGCTTTGTCCCCTGCACCCCGGCGGGCTGCCTGCGGATGATCCGCTCCACCGGGCTGGACCTGGCCGGCAAACAGGCCGTGGTGGTGGGCCGCTCCAACATTGTGGGCAAGCCGGCGGCGCTGCTGCTTCTGCAGCAGAACGCCACCGTCACCGTCTGCCATTCCCGCACGCAGGGGCTGGCCGAGATCTGCCGCCGGGCGGATGTCCTGGTGGCCGCGGTGGGCAAGGCCGGCTTCATCACCGGCGATATGATCAAGCCCGGGGCGGTGGTCATTGATGTGGGCATCAACCGGGGCGCGGACGGCAAGCTCCGCGGGGATGTGGACTTTGCTTCCGCCCGGGAGGTGGCCGGCTTTATCACCCCGGTGCCCGGCGGCGTGGGGCTCATGACCCGGGCGATGCTCATGTGGAACACCGTGCTGGCCGCCGCCCGGCAAAGCGGCGTGGACCTGGGGGTCTCCCGCAAGGGCTGAAACGGCCAAAAGCTCACGCAAAAAGGTCAAAAAGTACCGCACGGGGCCTTGACTTTGCCCCGCGGATATGGTATGCTTACTAAGCCGCATGGTATGGGCTCTCCAAGTGTGCCCTTTTGTAAAGCGCACCGCCCCACATCCAGCGAGACTTATTGAAAGAGGTTTGCATCATGTACGCAGTTATCAAAACCGGTGGCAAGCAGTACAGCGTCAAGGTCGGCGACACCATCTTCGTGGAAAAGCTGAACGCTGAGGCCGATACCGAAGTCACCTTCGATCAGGTCCTGGCTGTTGGCGAGGAGGGCGCTGTCAAGGTCGGCGCCCCGCTGGTGGACGGCGCTTCGGTCGTCGCCAAGGTCGTCAAGAACGGCAAGGGCAAGAAGCTGAACATCCTGACCTATCGTCCCAAGAAGGGCAGCATGGTCCGCAAGGGTCATCGTCAGCCCTACACCAAGGTGGAGATCACCGCGATCAACGGCTAAGGAGGTACAACAACAATGGCACACAAAAAAGGCGTAGGTTCTACCAAAAACGGCCGTGATTCCGAGTCCAAGCGTCTGGGCGTGAAGCGCGGCGACGGTCAGTACGTTCTGGCCGGTAACATCCTGGTCCGTCAGCGCGGCACCCACATCCATCCGGGTGAGGGCGTCGGCATCGGCAGCGACGACACTCTGTTCGCTCTGGTGGATGGCCGCGTTCATTTCGAGCGCATGGGCCGCGACCGCAAGCGCTGCACCGTGAAGCAGTAAAACCAAAAGGGGCGGGCCGGACGGCCCGCTCTTTTTTTACCCCGCGCCGGGGCCCTGTGTTTCCCCGGCCGCCATCCGCTGCATCGGGCAGCTTTCCCGGCAGCCTGCCGGAACCATTTACCCTAGGAAGGAGCCACTATGCCTACCACCAATTTTATTGATACCGCCACCATCTGGCTGCATGCCGGCAAGGGGGGCGACGGGGCCGTCAGCTTCCACCGCGAAAAGTTCGTCGCGGCGGGCGGGCCGGACGGCGGCGACGGCGGCCGCGGCGGGGACATCCTGTTTGTGGCGGACGACAACCTCTCCACCCTGATGGATTTCCGCTACAAGCGCAAATACACCGCCGACGCCGGCGAAAACGGCCGCGGCGCCCGCCAGAAGGGCAAGGACGCCGAGGACCTGGTCATCCGGGTGCCCCGGGGCACCGTTCTCAAACAGGCCGAGACCGGGCTGGTCGTGGCCGACATCTCGGGCGACGAGCCGGTCGTGGTGGCCAGGGGCGGCCGCGGCGGCTGGGGCAACGCACGGTTTGCCACCCCCACCCGCCAGATCCCCCGTTTTGCCAAGCCCGGTCTGCCCGGCGAGGACCTGCATGTCACGCTGGAGCTCAAGGTCATTGCCGATGTGGGGCTCATCGGGTTCCCCAACGTGGGCAAGTCCACCCTGCTCAGCATGATCAGCGCGGCCCGCCCCAAGATCGCCAACTACCACTTCACCACCCTGACCCCGGTGCTGGGCGTCGTGCGGGTGGCGGAGGAACAGAACTTTGTCTGCGCGGACATCCCCGGCCTTATTGAAGGCGCCGCCGAGGGCGTCGGCCTGGGGCATGACTTCCTGCGCCATGTGGAGCGCTGCCGCCTGCTGCTGCATGTGGTGGATGTCTCGGGCAGCGAGGGCCGCGACCCCAAGGCGGACTTTGCCCAGATCAACCACGAACTGGCCGCCTTCAGCGCCGAGCTGGCCCGCCGGCCCCAGATCGTGCTGGGCAACAAGTGCGACATCGCCGCCCCCGAACAGGTGGAAGCGTTCCGCGCCTTCATCGAGGAACAGGGTCTGACCTTCCTGCCCATCTCGGCGGCCACCCGCCAGGGCATCGACGGGCTGCCGGCCCTGGTCTACCGGCGTCTGCAGGACCTGCCGCCCGTCAAGGTCTTTGAGGCCGAGTACGTCCGGCCCGACCCGGCCGCCGCGCCCAAGCGCCCCTTCAGCTGCCGGCGCACCGGCGACCGCGAGTTCACGGTGGACGCCCCCTGGCTGGAGCGCATCCTGGCCGGCACCAATGTGGAGGATTACGAGAGCCTGCAGTATTTCCAGACCCAGCTGGGGGATTCCGGCATTCTGGACGAGCTGGTCCGCCTGGGCGTCCAGGAGGACGACACCATCAAGATCGGGGAGTATGAGTTCGATTATGTCTACTGATTCACCCGCCATGCTGCCGGTCCAGCGGCCGGACGTTGATCTGCGGGAAATGTCCCCGCTGGCGCTGGCCTTTGTGGGGGACGCGGTGCTGGAACTGCTGGTCCGGGCCCGGCTGGTGGGCTCCACCCGGCTGCCCCCCGGGCGCCTGCACGCCGAAGCCACCCGCTATGTCTCGGCCAAGGCCCAGTTCCGGGAACTGAGCGCCCTGGAACCCCTGCTTACCGAAGCTGAGGCCGCCGTGCTCCGCCGGGGCAAAAACGCCAGCAAGGCCACGGTGGCCAAACACGCCACCGCCCAGGAATACCGCGCTTCCACCGGGCTGGAATGCCTGTTGGGCTGGCTCTACCTGCAAGGGGAGCTGGACCGGGTGGGCCAGCTGTTTGAGGCGCTGTGGCAGGCGGGGGGGGACCCCGCCCGGGCCGAAAGCTGAACACATGTACGGGGCGGGGCCTGCCCCCGCCCGGGGGTAAACAGCCGTTACTGCTTGTTCTGGCTGCCGGCGGTCTTGTTCTGGGTGGTGTTGGCCGCCTTGTTCTGGGTGCCGTTGGCCGCCTTCTTGGCGGTGGTGCGGTTCTGGGTGTTGTTCTGGGCGCTGCGGTTGGTGCCGCTGCAGTCTTTTGCATTGCGTGCCATGATGTCTGCTCCTTTCGGTCGCTTTGGTGGGTTGGGGCCGTCCGCCGGTCCCTGCCTGTAGTTTGCCCGCCCGGGGGCGGCTTATACAGCCCCCGCCGCCCCGCCGCGGAAAAAAACGCCGCGGCCGGGCCTTCGATTCGTCAGCCAAGTCTGCCATAGGAAAGGTGATCGGTTTGTCCTGTCTGCCCGCTGCTTTTGAACAGCGCGAACGTGCGCTGCTGGGCCCGAGGTTTGAAGCCCTCTTTGCCGCCCCCGGCCCGGCCCCGGCCCGGGGGCTGACCGTCAACACGCTGCGCTGCACCCCCGGGCAGGTGGCCCGGGGCGCCGGCCTGCCGCTGGAACCCTCGCCCTTCTGCGCCCGGGCCTTCCGGCTGACCGACCCGGACCTGCGCCCGGGCCGCCACCCCTGGCACCACGCCGGAGCCTTCTATGTGCAGGAACCCAGCGCCGCGGCCCCGGCCGCCCTGCTGGGGGTGCGCCCCGGTATGCGGGTGGCGGACCTGTGCGCCGCGCCCGGCGGCAAGTCCAGCCAGCTGGCGGCGGCGCTGGCCGGCCAGGGGCTGCTGCTGTCCAACGAGTACGACCCGGCCCGGGCCGAGATCCTGCGCCAGAACCTGGAGCGGATGGGGGTGACCAACGCGGTCATCACCAACGAGGACACCGCCCGCCTGGCCGCCGCCCTGCCGGAACTGTTCGACTGCGTGCTGGTGGACGCCCCCTGCTCGGGCGAGGGGATGTTCCGCAAGGAGGCCGCCGCCGTCGCCCAGTACGAGCCGGCGCTGGTGGAACACTGTGCGGCGCTGGGGGCGTCCATCCTGGACAACGCCGCCGCCCTGGTCGCCCCCGGGGGCTGGCTGATGCTCTCCACCTGCACCTTTGCCCCCGCCGAGGATGAAGGCCAGGCGGCGGCCTTCCTGGCCCGCCACCCGGAGTTCGCACAGTGCGACCTGTCCGGCTGCGGCTTCGGCCGCCCCGGCGAGGCCAACCGCGCCCCCGGCGCCCCGCCGAACTTCGACGCCGCCCGCTGCCGGCGGATCTGGCCGGCCGATGGGGGAGAGGGGCACTTTATGGCGCTGCTGCAGAAACAGGCGGACACGCCCGGGGCCACCCGCCCCGGCAAGCCTTGGCGCCGGAGCAAGCCGCCCCGGGAATGGCTGGCCTTTGCCGGCGATCTCTTCCCGGCGCTGACCGACGCGCCCTGCCGCGCTGTGGGCGAACTGTGGATGCTGCTGCCCGAGACCGCCCTGCCCGAGACGAAACTGCACATCCTGCGGGCCGGGGTGCCTGCAGGCCGGGTGACCAAGGGCCGGTTCGAACCCGCCCACGCGCTGTTCATGGCCTACGGCGCCGACTGCCGGAATCAGGAACGCCTGACCCTGGATGACCCCCGCACCGCCGCCTGGCTGCGGGGCGAGGAGATCCCGGCCAGCACCGCGGCGCCCGGCTGGTGCGCGGTGCTGGTGGACGGAATGCCCCTGGGCGGGGGCAAGGTCAGCGGCGGCCGGGTCAAAAACCATTATCCCAAGGCGCTGCGCAACAAAAACTAGAAATTGCTCCGATATTGCCCGGGCGCCGGATCGCCGGCCCTGCCGCCCGGGGCGCGGCTTGAAATAATCGGCCAAACGTGGTATAATAAACCGTTCATGTATAACCGGCGGCGGTTTGGCGGTCTGAACAGGGCCGCCGCCGCCCACACTATCCATATTGAGGGGGATTCGATTCCATGTCCGGACATAGCAAGTGGAACAACATCAAACGCAAGAAGGAAAAGACGGACGGCGCCCGCGCCAAGGTCTTCACCAAGATCGGCCGCGAGATCAGCGTGGCCGTGCGGGAAGGCGGCGGCGACCCCAACTCCAACAGCAAGCTGGCCGCCCTCATCAGCAAGGCCAAGGCCAACAACGTGCCCAACGACAACATCCAGCGCATCATCAAGCGGGCCGAGGGCGGCGACAAGACCGAGTATGAGGCCATGACCTATGAAGGGTACGGCCCCGGCGGCATTGCGGTCATGGTGGATACCCTGACCGACAACCGCAACCGCACCGCGGCCAACATGCGCCATTACTTTGACAAGTTCGGCGGCAACCTGGGCCAGATGGGCTGCGTGGGCTTCCTGTTCACCCAGAAAGGGGTCATCGTTGTGGACCTGGAGGACAAGGACCCCGACGCCGTCATGATGGACGCCCTGGAAGCCGGCGCCGAGGACTTTGACGCCGGTGAGGACGCCGCCGAGGTCACCACCACCCCCGACAACTTCACCGCCGTCTGCGATGCGCTGAAGGAGAAGGGGTACGAGTTCCTCTCGGCCGATGTGGCGCAGGTGCCCGCCACCACCACCGCTTTGTCCGACGCCGACCAGATGGCCAACATGGCCAAGCTGCTGGACGCCCTGGAGGACGATGACGACGTGCAGAACGTCTGGCACAACCTGGAAAACGAGGACGAACTGGACCGATAAGTTCAAAATAGCCCTGCCCCTGGCAGGCAGGAAAAAGCAGCACACTTGGCCGGCGCAACACCCCAACCCCAGCGTGGTGCTTTTTCTTTTGGGGAAAGGCGCGCCCCGCGCAAAAGCCGCCGATCAGAAGGGAGCCGTAGTCTACGATGAAGCCGTCCATTGATTTTTGCCCCTATTGTCTGGAACCGCTGGAAGGCGGCTTTCAGCAGAACTGCCCCCACTGCGGCAAAAGCCTGGCCAACCGCAACCCCGAAGGCGCCCTGCCGCTGGGCACCCAGCTGGGCGGGCGCTACACGGTGGGGGACTACCTCAGTGCCGACGGCGACGGCCTGGCCTACCGCGGGGTGGAAAATGCAACCAAGCGGTTCGTGCTCATCAAGGAATACTTCCCGGTCACGCTGTGCAACGGCCGCAGCCCGGAAGGCGCCCTGATGCCCAAGGAGGGCAGGGAAGTGCTCTTCAAGACCAGCCGGATGGACTTCAAGGATCTGTACGATGATCTGTGCCGGCTGACCCCCGCCACCGGCCTGTCCCAGATCCTGGATGTGCTGGAGGAGAACAACACCGTCTACGCGGTGGAGGAAAGCGAAAAGGGGATGACCCTGACCCATTATCTCACGCTGCGCTCCCGCAACCTGACCCCCGCCGAGGCCCGCACCCTGCTGCAGCCGGTGATGGAAGGGGTCACGCTGCTGCACAAGGCGGGGCTGATCCACCGGGGCATCTGTCCGGACAACATCCTGCTGCCCATCGACGGCAGCGCCCGGCTGACCGGCTACGGCACGCTGGCGCTGCGCACCGGCGGCAGCGAGCTGAAAAGCCAGCTCTACCCCGGCTATGCAGCGCCGGAGCAGTACTCGGCCTCGGAATTTTCCGGCCGGTACACCGATGTCTACGCCCTGGCCGCCGTGACCTACCGGCTGGTCACCGGCCAGGTGCCGGTGGCGGCGCCCCAGCGCAAGGTGCGGGACAGCCTGGAAAGCGCCCACAGCCTGGAAAACGGGGTGCCCACCTACTTCTCCCAGGTGCTGGCCTGCGCCATGCGGCTGGACCCGGCCAAGCGGATGCAGACGGTGCCGGAACTCATGAGCGCCCTCACCGACCCCAGCATCGCCAACGCGATGTTCGAGCGGGGGGACAACCAGATCTCCACCAAAAAGATCCTGGGCGCCTCGCTGGTGGTCATCTTCGTGCTGGTGGCGCTGCTGCTCTGGAGCCTGACCGGCCGTCTGTCCGGCGGGGACCGCCCCGGGGCGTCCTCCGCCTCCTCCGAGCCGGCTCCCTCGGCTTCGCCGGCCGCCACCCCGACCGATGAGAACATCTCGATCATCCCCGATCTGGTGGGCCGGGACTACGAAACCGAGATCAAGGGCAGTACCCTGTACCAGAACTACCGCATCATGATGACCGAGACCCATTCCTCCACGGTGGAGGAGGGCAAGGTTATCAGCCAGGAACCCATGGCCGGCACCCTGCAGACCCAGCAGAGCCCCATCATCCAGATCGTCGTGAGCAGCGGCCCGATGCTGGTGGACATGCCGGACATCATCGGCTTTACCCAGGACAACGCCAGCAAACTGCTGGATGCCGAGGGGATCCAGTACCGCATGGAGATCATGGAAAACGACGGTTCCTACGCCGAAGGGTGCGTGGCCTACTGCGAACTGGACGGCGAGCCGCTGGCCGCCGGCACGGAGTTGGATGCCGGCACGGCCGTGGTGACCATCTATATCGCCGGCGAACGGGACGACAGCCCCCAGGTGGACCCGTCCCTGCTGGCTTCCGGCAGCACCGACACCGGCGAATAAGCGGAGCGCCGCAGCCATGAAATACAGCACCGACTTGTACAAAAACGATATAACGCCATAGATGAACCGACCCGCAGAGGAAGCCTGAGCAGCTTCCTCTGCGGGTTGGTTTTGTGTTTCCGGGCAGGCGATCCGGCCGCCCGGCCTCTGTCATTTTCCGGGGGGCGTTTCGGGGGCTTCCGCCTCCCGCCCACGCACCCGGAACCGGTCGCTTTCGTCCCGGTCGGGCGGGTATTCCCCCTGCAGCCGGGCTTCCAGCCGGCTCAGCCGGGCCTCCAGCTGGGCGATGCGCTGCTCCTGCAGGTCGGGCAGGTCCTGCTGGTCCAGGTCGTCGGCCGGGCAGCAGCGCTCCCGGTTGATCCGCACCACCTCGGCGGGCACACCCACGGCGGTGGCGTTGGCGGGGATGTTGTGCAGCACCACGCTGCCCGCGCCGATGCGCACATTGTCCCCGATGAACACCGGCCCCAGCACCTTGGCCCCGGCACCGATCAGCACATTGTTGCCAAGGGTCGGGTGGCGCTTGCCCACATCCTTGCCGGTGCCGCCCAGCGTGACCCCGTGGTAGATCGTGCAGTTGTCGCCCACCTCGGTGGTCTCGCCGAACACGATGCCCATGCCGTGGTCGATGAACAGCCGCTGGCCGATCCGGGCGCCGGGATGGATCTCGATGCCGGTCAGGTGCCGGGACAGCTGGCTGACGAACCGGGCCAGAAACAGCAGCCGGTGCCGGTAAAGGAAGTGGGCGATCCGGTGGGTGACCAGCACATGGAACCCCGGATAGAGCAGGATCACCTCCAGCACGTTGCGGGCAGCGGGGTCCTTGTCCCGTATATTTTTGGCGTCCGCCCAAAGTCCCATGGTCCCTGTCTCCTTCCGGCTGCCGGCCTTTTGCCGGTTTTTGCTTTCCTCCATTATGCCACGTTTGCCGCCGCTTTGCAACCGCCGGCCGCACCGGGCAAAATGCGGCGGGTCCTCTTCCCCCCGGCGGCAAAATATGTTATAATAAACTGGTATATGGCCTGGCGGCATGGCCCCGGGCTTTCGCAAGGCACAAACAGGATGGTACGACCAGCAGGGAGGTACCGCTATGACTCGTACAGAAGCACTGGAAGAATACGTTCACGCGCAGCGGCGCGCACAGCGGGAGTATCGGGAAAAGATTGCCGCGGGGCAGTATCCCTACCTGCCGGTGCTGGACGATATTCTGGAAAAAGCCAATGTGGAAAACCAGCTGCCGATCGGCCTGGTGGAAGTGCCGATGGAGCTGCTGGTGGGGACCAAAACGGCGGGGCGCACCGCGGCGTTTGCCGCCAACTTCATGCCGCTGCTGGGGGCCAACACCGAGTTCGCCAGCAAGTGGGTCTCGCTCTGCCAGGCCCATGTGGAGGAAGGCATCCGCGACCCGATCCGCTGCTTTGAATATATGGGCCGCTTTTATGTCCAGGAGGGCAACAAGCGGGTCAGCGTGCTGAAATATTTCCAGGCCGACTCCATCACCGCCAACGTCACCCGGGTCATGCCCAAGTACAGCGACAGCCCCGAAGTGCGCCTGTACTATGAATTTGTGGAGTATTACCCGCTGTGCGGCATGTATACCCTCACCTTCACCCAGGAGGGCAGCTTTGCCCGTCTGCAGAAAGCGCTCGGCAAGGCCCCCGGCGAAAAGTGGACCGAGGATGACCGGGCCGAGATCCTTTCCCTGTACAACTGGGTCAAAAAAGCCTATTTTGCCCGGGGCGGCGCTTCGATGCGCCCCACCCCCGGGGATGTGCTGCTGCTGCTCGTGCGGTTCTACACCCTGGCCGACCTGAAAAAGCGTTCCCCGGCCGAGCTGACCAAAGCCCTGGACGCCATCTGGGACGATGTGCTGGCCATCGAAAAGCCGGTCCCGGTCAAGCTCAGCACCAAGCCGGCCGAACCGGGCCAGGCCAAGCTCATCGACCGGATCCTGCCGGCGGTCATCCGCCCCGGCGCGGCCCGCAAAAAGATCAAGGTGGCCTTTGTCAACGAGCGCACCCCCGAGACCAGCACCTGGACCAGCCAGCATGAATTCGGCCGCAGCCAGCTGGACGAGGTGTTCGCCGGCCAGGTGGAGACCAGGGCCTACTACAACGCCGTCGCCGGGGAAAACGCCGACGAACTGGTGGAGCAGGCCATTGCCGAAGGCGCCGACATCGTCTTCACCACCAGCCCCAAACTGGTGGGCGCCTCGCTGCGGGCGGCCCTCAAACATCCCGAGTCCCGTATCCTCAACTGCTCGGTGGATATGCCCTACACCAGCATCCGCACCTACTACACCCGCGTGTACGAGGCCAAGTTCATCAGCGGCGCCATCGCCGGCGCCATGAGCACCGGCAACCGCATCGGCTATGTGGCCGACTATCCCAACTTCGGCACCCCGGCCAACATCAACGCCTTTGCGCTGGGCGCCCGGATGGTCAACCCCCGGGTCCGGGTGGATCTGCAGTGGACCTGCCTGCCCGGCGAACCCATCAGGAACTTCACGGCCCAGGGCATCACGGTGGTGTCCGGGCGGGACACCCCCACCCCCAACCGCCCCTCCCGGGAGTTCGGCATCTTCCAGATCCGCCCCGGCGGTATGCTGGAGGACCTGGCCTCTCCCTTCTGGCACTGGGGCCAGTTCTATGAAAACGTCGTGCGCAGCGTGCTCAACGGCGCCTGGAGCAAGGACCAGGAAGGCGACGAGCGCCGCGCCGTGAACTACTGGTGGGGGATGAACAGCGGCGTGATGGACGTGCTGTTCAGCCGGGAACTGCCCCACGATGTCCGCCATCTGGCCAACATTCTGCGCCAGGGCATCATCTCCGGTTCCATCGACCCCTTCGCCTGCCACATCATCGCCCGGGACGGCACCCTCATGAACGAGGGGCACCAGGGCTTCACCCCCGAACAGATCCTGCACATGGACTGGCTGTGCGACGCGGTGGACGGCCACATCCCCGAATATGACGAACTCACCGAGATCGCCAAGCCGATGTACCGGATGCAGGGCATCCACCGGGACCGTCTGCCGGTGGAGAAGGAGGCTGATCTATGAAGATCCTGGCCGTTGCGGACGAGGAATCCAAGTACCTGTGGGATTTCTACGAACCGGAAAAGCTGCGCGGCTATGACCTGATCATCGGCTGCGGCGACCTGAATATCCACTACCTGACCTTTCTGGCCAGCGTGGCGCCGATCCCGGTGATCTATGTCCATGGCAACCACGACGAGGTGTACGACCAGTGCCCGCCGTCCGGGGCCCTGTGCATCGACGACGATGTGTTCTGCTACAAAGGGTATCGCTTCCTGGGGCTGGGCGGCAGCTGCCGCTACCGCACCGGCGCCTGGCAGTTCACCGAAGCCGAGATGCGCCGGCGCATCCGCCGGGTGCGGGGCAAGGTCACCCACGCCGGCGGGGTGGATGTCCTGGTCACCCATGCGCCGCTGCACGGCTACGGCGACCTGAACGACCTGCCCCACCGGGGATTCACCGTCTTTCAGGAGGTGCTCAACGCCTACAAGCCGGCGGTGATGCTGCACGGGCATGTTCACCTGAACTACAATCCCAGCCTCCCGCGGGAACAGCAATATGGCCAGACCCGTATCATCAATGCGTTTGAACGCTATACCATCGAACTGCCGGAACGTCCGGAGCTGCCCGTGCGCCAGAGCCTGCTGGCCCGGTGGCGGGCCGGGCGCTGAACCCGGCAGTCCTCATTCTGCGGCCGCCGGGCGGCCGACTATCAAGCGCTGGGGCAGCCCCGGCGGGAAAGTGTGGAGACATGACAAAACAGAAAATCGGCGTACTGGGCGCCGGGACCTGGGGCACCGCCCTGGCCCGGCTGCTGGCGGAAAACGGCCATGATGTGACCATCTGGAGCGCTTTGCCTGAAGAACTCAAGAGTATGGCCACCACCCACCGCCACCCCAACCTGCCGGGGATGCAGCTGCCCGCCGCCCTGCACTATACCGCCGACATGGCCGACATCTGCGCCGGGCGGGACCTGCTGGTCTTTGCGGTGCCCTCGGTTTTTGTGCGGTCCACAGCCAAAAAGGCCGCCCGCTACCTGCCCGACGGCCAGCTGATCGTGGATGTGGCCAAGGGCATTGAGGAGAAGACCCTCTTCACCCTGTCCGAAGTCATCGAATCGGAACTGCACGCCCGCCCCGGGCATGAGGGCTGCCGGGTGGTGGCCCTGTCCGGCCCCACCCACGCCGAGGAGGTTGCCCGCGACCTGCCCACCCTGATCGTGGCGGCCGCCCGGGAGGAAGCCGACGCCCAGAAGGTGCAGCACATCTTCACCAACCCGAACTTCCGGGTCTACACCAACACCGACCGCCGGGGCGTCGAGCTGGGCGGCGCGGTCAAGAACGTCATCGCGCTGGCGGTGGGGGTGGCCCTGGGGCTGGACTACGGCGACAACGCCAAGGCCGCCCTCATCACCCGCGGCAACGCCGAACTGGCCCGCCTGGGGGTGGCCATGGGCTGCCAGGCCGCCACCTTTGCGGGGCTGTCCGGCATGGGGGACCTGATCGTTACCTGCACAAGCATGCACAGCCGCAACCTGCACGCCGGGATGCTCATTGGCCGCGGCATGGACGTGGAGACGGCCAAGAAGGAGGTCGGCCAGGTGGTGGAGGGCATCAACGCCCTGCCGGCCGCCCGCAGGCTGGCCAAAAAATACAAGGTGGAAATGCCCATTGTCGAGGCGATGGGCGCCATCCTGGACGGACGCCTGTCGGCCCGCAGCGCGGTGGCGACCCTGATGGGGCGCGACCTCAAGCGGGAGTGACGGCCGGGCCACCCGCCCATACATGGTTCAGCAGCCGGGGATCCCGGCTTTTTTTGCGCGCAATTCTCTGCGCCCGGCGGGGCGCTGCGGAGGGGAAAGCTTGGTATGAGACAGGAAAACGACCTGGGGAAAGACCCCATCGGCCGGCTGGTGCTGCGGGTGGCGGTCCCCAGCATGCTGGCCCAGTTTGTCAATGTGCTGTACAGCATTGTGGACCGCATGTACATCGGCAACATTGCCGGGGTGGGGGAGCTGGCGCTGGCCGGCGTGGGCATCTGCGGCCCGGTCATCACGATGATCGGCTCGGTGGCGTCGCTGGTGGGCATCGGCGGCGCACCGCTGATGAGCATTCGCCTGGGGGAAGGCAAAAAGGAGGAAGCCCGGGCCATCCTGGCCAACGCCTTCCTGATGCTCTGCACCCTGTCGCTGGTCCTCACCGGCATCCTGTACGCCATCCGCCGGCCGATGCTGCTCTTTTTCGGCGCCAGCGCCGACACCATCCCCTATGCCGAGACCTACTTTTCCTGCTATGTGGCGGGTACGATCTTCGCGCTGCTCTCCACCGGCATGAGCCAGTTCATCATCTGCCAGGGCTACGCCAAGATCGCTATGTTCTCGGTGGTATTGGGGGCGGTGCTCAACATCCTGCTGGACCCCGTCTTCATCTTTGTGCTGCGGATGGGGGTGGCCGGCGCGGCCATTGCCACGGTGCTGTCCCAGCTGGCCAGCTGCTGCTTTGTGCTGCGGTTCCTGTTCGGGCCCTGGCCGCCGGTGTCCATCAGCTTCGGCGGCTACCGCTGGCGGATCATCCGCCGCATCCTGGTCATCGGCTTCACCCCTTTTGCGATCATTGCGGTGGACAACATCATGATCATCGCCATGAACATGGTGCTGCAGCACTACGGCGGCCCCGACCGGGGCGACCTCCTGGT
This sequence comes from Candidatus Gemmiger stercoravium, assembly GCA_019119835.1. Lineage (GTDB taxonomy): Bacteria > Bacillota > Clostridia > Oscillospirales > Ruminococcaceae > Gemmiger > Gemmiger stercoravium. The sequence continues at coordinate 46,011 of DWWE01000095.1, forward strand.
CACCTGCGCCACCATTGCCCAGAGCTTCATGCTGGTGGTCACGATGCCGCTGGGCGGCATCACCGGCGGCACCCAGTCCATCCTCAGCTTCAACTACGGCGCCCGGCATGTGCGGCGGGTGCGGGCGGGGCAGCGGCGGATCTTCGGGCTTTGCCTGGCCTTCACCGCCGTCATGACGCTGGCGGCCTGGCTGGGGGGCCACGGCTTCGTCCGCCTGTTTACCGACGACCCCGAGGTGGCGCGCCAGGCCCGGTGGGCCATCCGGGTCTGCACCCTCTCGCTGCTGCCGCTGGGCCTGCAGTATGAGATCGTGGACGGCTTCACCGCCATCGGTCAGGTGCGCTATTCGCTGACCCTGTCCTTCTGGCGCAAGTTCGTCTACTTTGTGGCGCTGTTCGCCTGCCCGGCCATCTGGGGGGCCGAGGCCGCCTTTTTTGCCGAGCCGGTCTCCGACCTGCTGGGCCCGGTGGTCTCCATCCTCGTCTACCTGCTGGCCATGAACCGAATCCTGAAAAAGCGGCTGCAGACCCCCGACCCCGCCCCGGCGGAAACGACCTGACTGCATAGGGAAAGACCCGGCAGACCGGTGACAGAGTCCACGCTCTGCCGGCGGTCTGCCGGGTCTTTGTCCTTCGGTTGGTTTGCTGCGGCGTCAGGCCAGTTCCAGGCGGAAAACCACCGGCTTGTCGGTGGCGACCCCCTCGACCCGGACATGCAGGCCGGCCTCGTCCCGGGTCCAGCGGCAGGGGGCGTCAAAGCCCAGCACCGTCACATCCTGCAGGATGCCCGCAAAGTTCGGCGCGTGGGAGGCATCCTGCCGCCCCAGGGCGGGGAAGGTGTACTGCCCGTCCCCGGCGCAGCGCAGCGCAATGGCGTACAGTCGGCCGCCGCTCATCGTGTAGCGGATGTCGTCGGGGGTGAAGTCCTTGGGAATGCCGTCGGAGAACTGCCCCTCCACCACCCGGGTGGGCCCCTCGCCGTATCGGCGCCAGGGGCGGCTGCCGTAGATCGCCTCGCCGTTCACCCGCAGCCAGTCGCCGATCTCCCGCAGGATGGCCGCGTCCTCTTCGGGAATGGTGCCGTCCGCCCGGGGGCCGATGTTCAGCAGCAGGTTGCCGTTTTTGCTCACGATGTCCACCAGGTCGCAGAGCAGCTCCGCCGCTGTGCGGTACCGGTTGCCCTCGGTGTAGCACCAGGAGTTCAGCGCCACCGCCATGTCGGTCTGCCAGTAATAGGGCTTGGCTTCGGCAAACTGGCCCCGTTCAATGTCCACCAGGGCGGTCCCGAACAGGAAGGCGTCGTGCTTGTAGGCGATGACCACCTCCTGCCCCCACTCGGCGGCCCGGTTGTAGTAGTAGGCCGCGAGCTTTTTCAGGCAGGGCCGGAATGCCTGATGCTGGATCCACCAGTCAAAGTACAGGATCTTCGGGCGGTAGTTGTCGATCAGTTCGCAGGTGCGGCTCAGCCAGTCCTGCAGGAATTCCTCACTGGGGGCCGGTTCGCTGCACAGGTCGTAGTGGTCGGGTTCGGGCATGGCGGGCCAGTAGAAATCCCCGCGGTGCATCGGCTCCCGGATGTCGCTGTCAAAGTCCTTGCCGTGCCCCATGAAAAACCAGTGCTCGGCCCGGTGGCTGGACGCCCCGTTCACCAGCCCGTGGCGGGCAAAGGCGCCGCACAGTTCGCCCAGCGTGTCCCGTTTCGGGCCCATCTCGGCGGCGTTCCAGTGGGAAAGCTCGCTTTTGTACATCTGGAACCCGTCATGGTGTTCGGCCACCGGCACCACATACCGGGCGCCGGCCGCTTCAAACAGGCCGGCCCAGGCTTCGGGGTCGAACTTTTCGGCCTTGAACATCGGGATAAAGTCCTTGTAGCCGAACTCCTTGTGGGGGCCGTAGGTCCGGACGTGATGCGCAAACTCCGGCGAACCCTGGATGTACATGTTGCGGGAATACCACTCGCTGCCGAACGCCGGCACGCTGTAGACCCCCCAGTGGAGGAAGATGCCGAACTTGGCGTCCCGAAACCAGCGGGGGACCTGGTAGCCGCTCAGCGACTCCCAGCTGTCCCGATACGGTCCCTGGGCGATCACCGCCTCGATTTTTTGCATCCATTCCTGCAGATCCTTCATAACTGTCACCCTGCCTTTCCTGGCGGGCCCGGTACGCCCGGACCCGGACAAGGTCACTATACAGGAAAACCCGCCCGCCGTCAATCACCCGGGACAACAAAAAATCCCGAATGCACAGCATTCGGGATTTTGGTGCGGATGAAGGGATTTGAACCCACACTCTTTTAAGGGAACTAGAACCTGAATCTAGCGCGTCTGCCAGTTCCGCCACATCCGCATATCGGTCGCTTTCGGCGACGGGTATTATTATAGCACCGGCCGCCTGCAATGTCAACAGTTTTTTTGAAAAAATCCGGGCGCGGGCCCGAACGCCGGCGCAGCCAAAAAAGGTGCGCCGCAGCCCCGCCGCCTTTTTCGGGAAAGAGCGGCCAAAACCGGTGTTTCCCTGATGCGCACCATGTGGTATACTGGACCTGTGAAAGGAGGAAGGCGGATGTCCCAACTTACCAAGCGGGCCCTGGCTGCGTCGCTGAAAAAGCTGCTGGCCCGGAAACCCCTGTCCAAAATCACGATCGCCGACATCACGGAGGACTGCGGCATGAACCGCATGACCTTCTACTATCACTTCCAGGACATCTACGACCTCATCGACTGGATCTGCCAGGAAGAGGGGGAGCGTGCCTTCCAGGGTCGGAAAGACTACGACACCTGGCAGGAGGGGTTCATCGCCCTGTGCCATGCGGTGATCGAGAACCGGGCTTTCATCCTCGGGGTTTACCGCTCCGTCCAGCGGGAGCAGGTGGAGAACTACCTGGGCCGGGTGGTCTACGGGCTGCTGCTCGATGTGGTGGAGGAACTGTCCGCCCCCTACTCCCTCCCGGAGCAGGACCGGGCGTATATCACCAACTTCTACAAGTATGCCTTTGTGGGGGTCATGCTGGACTGGGTGCGGGACGGTATGCAGCAGCCGCCGGAGGAGGTGGTGGGCCGGGTCAGCCGGATGACGCGCGGCCAGCTGCTTCTGGCCATCCAGAACCTGGCGGACAGCCCGCGCCCCTGAGACAGATCTATACAAACCGCCCCGGATGATGGAAGTTTTATCATCCGGGGCGGTCTGCTGATTGTGAAACCGACCTTCCAGACTTACAATGGGGGCAACCCAATAACAAGGAGGTCGCTTTCATGTACTATTCCAGTGGCAACTACGAAGCCTTTGTCCGGCCCGTCAAGCCGGAGGGGGTGGAACGCAAATCCGCCTACATCGTGGGCACCGGCCTGGCGGCCCTGTCCGCCGCTTGCTACCTGGTGCGGGACGGGCAGATGCCCGGCAGGCACATCCACATTTTCGAGAAGGACCCCATCCCCGGCGGGGCCTGCGACGGGTGGGAGTACCCGGGGCTGGGCTATGTGATGCGGGGCGGCCGGGAGATGGACAACCACTTCGAGGTCATGTGGGATCTGTTCCGCTCCATCCCCTCCATCGAGGACCCGGACCTGAGCGTTCTGGATGAATACTACTACCTGAACAAGCGGGACCCCAACTACTCCCTTTGCCGGGCCACGGTGGACCGGGGGCAGGACGCCCGCACCGATGGAAAGTTCGGCTTGTCCGACAAGGGCGCCATGGAGATCATGCGGCTGTTCTTCACCCCGGACGAGGCACTTTATGACCGGCCCATCACCGACTTTTTCAGCGACGAGGTGCTGGGCAGCAACTTCTGGCTCTATTGGCGCACGATGTTCGCCTTCGAAAACTGGCACAGCGCCCTGGAGATGAAGCTCTACATCCGCCGCTACATCCATCACATCGGCGGTCTGCCCGATTTCAGCGCCCTGCGCTTCACCCGGTACAACCAGTATGAATCCATGATCCTGCCCATGGTGAAGTACCTGGAGCGGGCAGGGGTGCAGTTCCACTACAACACCAGGGTGGCGGACATCGGCTTTGAGATCTCTGCCGGGAAAAAGATCGCCCGGCAGCTGCAGCTGCTCACCCGGGAGGGAAAACAGGACATCCAGCTGACGGAGGACGACCTGGTATTCTTCACGCCCGGCGGATGTGTGGAAAATTCCGCCCTGGGCTCCCAGGAAAGCCCGGCCGCCTACGCCACCGACCTGAAAGAAGGGGGCGGCTGGGATCTGTGGCGGCGTGTCGCCGCCCAGGACCCGTCCTTCGGCAACCCTGACAAGTTCTGCTCCGACCCGGAAAAGACCAACTGGATGAGCGCCACCGTCACCACACTGGATGACAGGATCCCGCCCTACATCCAGCAGATCTGCAAGCGGGACCCCTTCAGCGGCAAGGTGGTGACCGGGGGCATCGTGACGGTGAAGGACTCCAACTGGCTGCTGAGCTGGACCTTTAACCGCCAGCCCCAGTTCCGCAGCCAGCCCAAGGGCCAGTTGGTGGGCTGGATCTACGGCCTGTTCAGCGACCGGCCGGGCAACTTTGTGAAAAAGCCCATGCGGGCGTGTACCGGCAGGGAGATCTGCATGGAGTGGCTCTACCACCTGGGGGTGCCCGAGGACCAGATCGAAGATCTGGCCGCCCACAGCGCCAACACGATCCCCTGCATGATGCCCTACATCACCGCCTTCTTCATGCCCCGGGCCAAGGGGGACCGGCCCGATGTGGTGCCGGAAGGGGCCGTCAACTTCGCCTTCATCGGCCAGTTTGCCGAGACGCCCCGGGACACCATCTTCACCACCGAGTATTCCATGCGCACCGGCATGGAGGCGGTCTACACCCTGCTGGACATCGACCGGGGCGTCCCGGAAGTGTGGGGCAGCATGTACGATGTGCGGGACCTGCTGAACGCCGCGGTGAAACTCCGGGACGGGAAAAAGATCACCGACCTGAACCTGGGGCTCAAGGAGCGGCTGGCCCTGAAAGAAGCCCTGAAAGCCATCGCCGGTTCCGACGCAGAAAAGCTGATGCGGGAATATCATGTGATCTGAGGAAAACGCAGCGGCGAAACGCAGACAATGCGGCGGCCGGGGCCTTCGGCGCTTCCGGGCGCGCACCCCTGGCCTTGTGCCCCGGGTGACCGCAGACCGCCGGACGCGCACAGATAACAGAAAAGGAGAAAGCCCGGAACCCAGGGCTTTCTCCCGGACAAAACAAGGCAGGAGCATGGGACAGCCCGAAACAGCTGTTCAATGCTCCTGCCTTTGTTCATCTGGAGCAGGTGAAGGGAGTCGAACCCTCGTCCTCAGCTTGGAAGGCTGATGTACTGGCCGTTGTACGACACCTGCACAGCACGTCTATTATACCCGGGTCGGCCGGGCTTGTCAAGCCGGCCAACGCCAAAAGCCCCGCCCGCATCCCGGTGGGGGTGCAGGCGGGGCAGGGGGCGGCGCTCACCGTACTTTGTTGCGGTAGATGGCCGTGCTGACCAGCCAGCTGATGAAGAACAGCACAAGGGAGATCGCCAGGAAGGCGAGGAGCACCAGGAACACGCCCAGGGCGCTGTCCACCGGGATCAGGTTGATCTGCTCCGCATCGCTGGTCCGGAGGAGCTGGCCGATCCCCAGCACGGAGACCCCCACGAGCACCCCCGTCGCCACGATGGTGACCGAGCGGGCCTTGGCGGCGCCGAACTTGTAGGAAAGCGGCAGGGTCAGGGCGTTATAGAGGAAGACCAGGGCGGTGGCGGCCAGGTTGCCGGCCAGATAGTTGTGCCACTGGTCGGCCAGGTTCCCGCGGGCCAGCCCGCTGAGCGAGCAGAGCGATTGGGACAGCAGGAAGCAGATCAGGGTCCAGGCCACCGACAGCAGGTACTTGCTGCCCACGATCTGCGCGGCGGTCACCGGCAGGGTGCGGGCGTAGGTGTCCCACTGGCTCTGCTCATCCAGGGTCAGGGTACTGCTGACGTACAGCCCGCCCAGAAAAATCAGCGCGTACATCACAAAAATCAAACTGTCCGAGGCAAAGATCATGGCGGTGTAGCACAGCAGCACCACCAGAAAGTTTTTGTTGTAGGTGGTCCACAGCAGTGTCTGATCCTTACGCAGCAAACCGATCATTTTTCGTCCCTCCCTGCAGTAAAACGCATGATGTCGTCGATCTTGGCGGGGTCGCACACCGCCCGGGGCAGCGCGGCGCACACGGCCTGCCGCTCTTTGACCAGGCTTTCGCAGCCGAAGGCGCCCCGGCGGGTGGCCACCACGACCCCGGCGGGCAGGCCGGAAAGGTCGGCCTCGCTGCAGTGCAGCACGCCGTACTCCTCCAGCAGCCGGTCCTTGTCCTCCTGGAACAGCAGCCGGCCTTTGTGCAGGTAGGCGATGGAGTCCGCCACCTGCTCCAGGTCGCTGGTGATGTGGCTGCTCAGCAGGATGCTGTGCCGCTCGTCCTGGATGTATTCCAGGAACAGGTCCAGGATCTCGCCCCGCATCACCGGGTCCAGCCCGGCGGTGGGCTCATCCAGCACCAGCAGCTCGGGGGCGTGGGCCAGCGCGGCGGCCAGGTTCAGCTTCATCCGCATCCCGCGGCTGAACTCCTTCATCTTCTGCCGGGGGTCCAGCCCGAACCGCTCCAGCAGCGCCTCATAATGGTCCGCCTGCCACGCTGCCCGGAACATCCCGGCCATGCAGCGGCCGATCTGGGCCGGGGTCATCCCCATAAAGAAGGTGGCGTCCTCAAACACCACCCCCACCCGGGCGCGGGCGGCCGGGTCCTCCGGGCGGCTGCCCAGCAGCTCCACCCGGCCGGCGTCCGGCCGGGTCACCCCGGTCAGGATCTTGAGGGTGGTGGTCTTGCCGGCTCCGTTTTCGCCCACCAGCCCCACAATGCTGCCCGCCGGCACCACCAGATCAATGGGCCCCAGGGTGAATTTTTTGTAATGCTTCTCCACCCCTTGCAGGGCGGCGGTTGCGGTCGTCATACTTAACCCTCCCACAAAAGCTGTAAAGTCTCGCTCACTTCGGCCAGGGTAATGCCGCCGCGGCGGGCTGCATCCACGGCTTCCTGCAGGTGGCTCTCCACCTGTTTCAGGCTTTCCTCGCGGTGCAGCGCGGGGTTCTGGGGCGCCACAAAACTGCCTTTGCCCGGCATTGTGACGATGAACCCGGCGGCCTCCAGGTCTTCATAAGCGCGTTTGGTGGTGATCACGCTGATCCGCAGTTCCTTGGCCAGCAGCCGGATGCTGGGCAGCGCGTCGCCTTCTTTGAGTTCGCCGGACAGGATCTTGTCCTTGATCTGCCGCGTGATCTGCGCGTAGATCGGTTCCTGCCCGGTGTTGGAGATGTAAAGCTCCATGCAGGTCCTCCTTGCTGTCGGGAAAGCCGGCGCCGCCCCGGGTGCTGTGCCGGTGCGGGCGGTTCCGCGATAAGACTGAACTGTTCATATCTTATGTACACAGTATATACGATATATACACAGTTGTCAAGCGGTCGGGCCAAATTTTTTCAAAAAGACAAAAAATAACGGCCCAACAAAAGAAACAGTCCGCGCCGGCGGGCGCGGACTGTGTATATGGCGGCCGGTGCGGCCGGGCGTCAGGCCAGGCGCTGGTCCTGGCCGAAGAACTTGAACATCCGGCAGTTGCCCAGCATCCGGCTGGCCACCTTTTCGGTATAGCGGGCCTCAAAGATGGCCTGGTCGGTGATGTTGGTGGTGTAGACGGTGGGCCGGTGGCAGAGCATCCGGGTGTTGATCAGCTCATACAGTACGCTGATGGTCAGGGCGGTGATGTGCTCGGTGCCCAGGTCATCCAGGATCAGCAAGTCGGCCTCCTTGCAGGCGTCCAGCCAGGTGTCCTCGCTGTCCCGGTCGAAATGTTCCCGCCCCAGCTGGGCGGCCAGGGCCGCGCTGCTGGTGTACAGCACATCGTACCCGCGCTCCAGCACGGCGTCGGCAATGGCCAGCGCCATGTGGGTCTTGCCCAGGCCGGCCCCGCCCATAAACAGCAGGTTGGGGCTCTGGGCGCTGAACTTTGCGGCGTAATCCCGGCAGTATTTCAGCACCCGGGCCATGTAGGCCCGGGGGGTCCCGCCCAGCTCGGGTTCGGGGGTGTCGGGGTAGCGGTCCACTTCAAAGGAGGAAAAGGAGCACAGGGCCAGCGGGCTGGCGGCGTTGATCTCCTCCCGCCGCAGCTTGCGGGCCACCTCGGCCACGCAGCGGCAGGGGGCGCCCCGGTACAGGCCGGTGTCCTGGCACAGGGGGCAGCGGTAGCGGGGGGCCAGCCCGTCGGGGGCGTACCCGGCGGCGGTCAGCGCGGCGTCCACCGCCTGGCCGGCGGCCTCCAGCCGGGCCCTGGCGGCCCCGGTGTCGCCGCCGCGGGCGGCAGCCATGGCCAGCGCCAGCCCGGCCTGGGTGCGGGCCTGCTCGGCAGCGGCCAGCTCCGGGTGGGCGGCCAGGGCGGCGGCACGCTGGCGCTGGGCTTCGGTCACGGCGCGCTGGCGCCGCCCGGCCACATGGCGCTGGGCTTCCCGAAACAGTTCATCCTTGGTACGCATGGCTTATCCCTCCGAGTCATCGTCGAAAACAGCGTTCCAATCGGCATGGAACAGGTCCTTTTTGGCGGCGGCGCCCGCCGGGCGCTGCCCGGTGGACAGGATGTTGCTGCCGGCCAGCTGGCCTTTGCCCCGCACGGCGGCCACGGTGGTCAGCCCCTGGGCCCGCCAGGACCGCAGGATGCCGTCCACATACCGCACGGTGCGGTGGGCCTCGGCGTGCAGCAGCGCTTCGTGGATCATGTCGGGGCCGAACCCCCATTCCTCATACCAGCGGGTGATGGCGCTGCGCTCCCACCGGGTCAGCTGGCCGGCCTCGGTGCCGAACAAAGCGGCGGTCTCGGCCCAGTGTTCGGCCCGCACGGCCTCCTGCTTGAGATACTTTTCGGCATCGGCGCCGGTCTCCACGCCGGCGTCCCGCCAACGCAGCAGCTCCCGGCTCACGGCGGCCGCGGTGGGCCGGCCCTGGCGGGCCACCTCCACACAGCAGGTCAGGATCACATCCGGCTGCCAGCCTTCGTTCAGGTACAAGCCCACCAGCCGCAGCATCTCGCTGCGGCCCAGCGCCCGGCCCAGCGCGGTCTGGGCCTCCTGGCAGAGCACCGCCACATAGGGGTCGTTCAGGCTGGCCAGGTCGATGGCCCTGGGCCGCTGTTCGGGGGCGGGGGCGGCGGCCTGGTCCCGCTCCAGCAGTCCGGCGCCGGCCCAGTACTGCAGCGCCCGCTTGGCCGCCTCCACACTCTTGAGCCCCAGGTCGTGGGCAATGGTGCGGGGGTCCGCCCCGCCGCCGGCCAGCAGGTACAGCGCCACCCGCACGGTGTCGCCGTCCGCCCGGCTCAGGTGGGAAAACACCACCTGGGGCACCGCCACCTTCTCTCCGTTTTGTGCTGCCAGCCTGTAGCCCATCTTGCCCTCCGTCACGGTTCGTCGGCGCAGAATCTGCGCCGGTAGTCTGTTTCCCAATTATACCATACTTGCCCGGTTCTGGCAAAAGGGCCCCCGCCCCGGCCCCGGCGCGCCGCCGACAGGCGGTTTGGTGCAGAACAGACAAAAAAACGGGAAAAATCTTGGCTGTTTTTTTGCCAGGCGCTTGGTTGCGCTGAGCATGAAAACAATTTACAATAGACATATAGTCAACAATCGGACTCTTGACACGGCGCCGCCCCAATCCGCCGCCGTCCAGGAAACCAGGAAAGAAGGAGTGATCGCCCCATGGCCGTGAATCTGGTCAAGCTGCCCACCAAAAAGAAGGATCTGCTGCTGCGTGTGGCAAAGGGACATTTCGCCACCAGCCACAGCCACATCAACTATTACATTGATGTGACCATGCAGAAGACCCGCTTGTCCGAAGCCCGCGCCGTGGCGCAGGAGCTGGTCCGCCACTATGCCTCCACGACGGTGGTGGACACCGTCCTCTGCCTGGACGGCACCGAGGTCATCGGCGCCTGCCTGGCCACCGAGCTGACCCGCGGCGGCTACATCAACATGAACGCCCACCAGACCATCTATGTGGTCACGCCGGAGCATACCAGCGGCAGCCAGCTGCTTTTCCGGGAGAATACCGCACCGATGATCCGCAACAAGCATGTGCTGATCCTGGCGGCCTCGGTCACCACCGGCTTCACCGCCCAGGCCGCGGTGGAAGCGGTGGACTACTACGGCGGGAACGTGGCCGGCATCACGGCGATCTTTGCCACGGTGGACAGCTGCGCCGGCTACCGGGTCACCTCCATCTTCGATCCCTCCACCCTGGGCGATTACCAGAGCTATGATTCCCGCGAATGCCCCTGGTGCAAGCAGGGCAAACCGATCGACGCGCTGGTCAACAGTTTCGGCTATTCCAGCCTGTGACCCCCTCTTTCAGACCAAAGCCCGGACCGGGAGCGGTCCGGGCTTTTTTTGCCTGTTTGCCGGGCAGACTGTAAGGGGAAGGGCGGCTGCCGTTGCAACCGGTCGGATTTTGTGGTATGCTGGAACGGAACACAGACAAAGGGGGAAAGGCCATGCCGGAGGCCGGGCTGTTTGAGACCTGCGCCATCATGGGCGTGCAGGTGGCGGTGACCGATATGGACCGCACGCTGCAGCTTTTGCAGGACCATCTGGAGGACTGGCGCGGGCAGTATTTCTGCGTGGCCAACGTACACACGACGGTCACCGCCCACCGGGACGCCGGCTACCTTGCGGTGCAGAACGGCGCGGCCATGGTGCTGCCGGACGGCGGCCCGCTGTCCGCCTACAGCCGCCGCCACGGCTTCCCGGACGCCAGGCGGGTCACCGGCCCGGACCTGATGCGCCGGGTGCTGGCCGAGAGCGGCCGCACCGGCTGGACCCATTACTTTTACGGCGGTTCGCCCGAGACGCTGCGCCTGCTGGCCGACCGCCTGGCCGAGCGCTACCCCGGCGCCCGGGTGGTGGGGATGAAAAGCCCGCCCTACCGCCCGCTGACGCCGGAGGAGGACGCCGCCGACCTGGCCGAGATCAACGCCGCCCGCCCGGACTTTTTGTGGGTGGGACTGGGCGCGCCCAAGCAGGAGCGCTGGATGGCCGCCCACCGCGGCAAGGTCCCGGCGCTGATGCTGGGGGTCGGCGCCGCCTTTGACTATGAAGCCGGCAACATCCGCCGTGCGCCGGACTGGATGCAGCGCCATAACCTGGAATGGCTCTATCGGCTGCTGCAGGACCCGGCCCGGCTGTTCGGCCGGTATTTCTCCACCAATCTTCGCTTTCTTTTGTGGTCGGCGTTCGGGCGCTGACCCTGGCGGCGCACGCCCGGAGGGGCGGCGCCAGCACCACCGAACGGGGGACCGCCTGTGGCAAAAAAGGATAAGATCCAATATGTTCTCAACTTTGCGGCCGACCTTCTCAGCCTCTGTGTCAGCGTGCTGCTGTCCTGGCTGGTCACCGACAAGGTCCTGCACGTCCTGTTGGACTACACCCAGGAGGATTGGGGCCAGTTCATCCTGATTCTGGCCTTCGCCTTCCTGGTGGTGTTTCTCGGCGGCAACGGGGCCTCGGGGCTCACCCGCCGCAGCTGGCGGGCGGAACTGTGGCTCTGCGTCAAAAACACGCTGCTGCTGGCCGCCGCGCTGGCGGTGGCGCTGCTGCTCACCAAGGCCACCATGCTGGAATCCCGCTATATGTATGTGGGGGTGCTGGGGCTGCATTTCGTGGGGCTGTTTGTGACCCACACCGCCCTGAAAACCTATCTCAACCGCTATTTTTACAAGGCCAACTTCGCCACCATGGTGGGCATCATCACCACCGTGGACCGGGCCGAACCGCTGCTGCGGGACCTCAAGCAGGACTGGGCCAAAAAACTCCAGGGGGTCGTGCTGCTGGACGCGCCGGCCCCCGGCGGGCAGGTGGCCGGCATCCCGGTGGCGGCCACCTACGAGGGCGCCATGGACTGGATCCGCCGGGAACCGCTGGATGAGGTCTACGTCAGCGTGCCCTACCAGAGCGGCGACTCGCTGCGCCCGCTGCTCAGCGAGATGGAGAGCATGGGTCTGTGCGTCCACCTCAATGTCACGGTGCTGGAACCCTACACGGCCCCGGCCCGGGGGGACAGCCCCTGGTTCCCGCGGCTGCGCTCCCAGCTGGAGACCGCCGGCGGCGTGCCCTTTGTGACCATCGCCGCCGCCGAACACGACTTCGGCGCCATGCTTTTCAAGCGGTGCATCGACATCCTGGGGGCGCTGGTGGGGCTGGTCATCTCGGTGCCGATCATCGCGGTCACCGCCATCCCCCTCAAGCTGGAAAGTCCCGGCCCGCTGTTTTTCAAACAGAAGCGGGTGGGGCTCAACGGCCGGGTCTTTTCCATCTACAAACTGCGCAGCATGTATGTGGATGCCGAGCAGCGCAAGCAGGAGCTGATGGCAAAAAACAAGATGCAGGGGCTGATGTTCAAGATGGACGACGACCCCCGCATCACCCGGGTGGGGCGGTTCATCCGCCGGACTTCCATCGACGAGCTGCCCCAGTTCTGGAATGTGCTGCGGGGGGATATGAGCCTTGTGGGGACCCGCCCGCCCACACTGGACGAGTACGAGCAGTATGACAGCCACCACAAGCGCCGCCTGTCCATGAAGCCGGGCATCACGGGGCTGTGGCAGGTCAGCGGCCGCAGCGACATCCAGGACTTTGAGGAGGTCGTCAAGCTGGACGTGGCCTACATCGACCACTGGTCGCTGGCGCTGGATATGCGCATCCTGTTCAAAACGGTGGGGGTGGTGCTCCGCCGCACCGGGGCCGAATGAGACAAACAGAAAAAAGCCGCTCTTCCCGGCAGGGGAGAGCGGCTTTTTTCTGTTTTGGCATTGAGGGGATTGGGCCGCCGGCTCAGACCATGGCCGGCGTTTTCTCGGCCGGGGTCGCGGCGGGGCGGCAGAGCACCGGCAGCGGCGCGCCCCGCGGGGTCAGCAGGGCGCAGGGCAGCAGCAGGAACAGCGGGTTGGCCGACAGAAGAAAGATCTTGTTTTCCATCAGCAGGTAAAAGAGCATCGCCACCAGGCAGAGCTGTTCGCCCACATGCCGCCCGCGGCTCAGCCGCCACAGCAGGAACAGCACCACCCCGCCCACCAGCAGCGCCCCCAGCACCCCCTTGTTCATCGTCAGGGCCAGGTAGGTGTTGTCGATGGCGTGGTGTACGTCGCCGTCGGTGGGCAGCCCGCCCAGCAGGCTGACCACCGAGGGCATGTCCCCGTGGTACCAGGCCGCTGCGCCATCCTCCGCCGGGTGGGTGTAGGGGAAGGCCCAGTAGACATGGTGCCAGACCTCGAACCGGCCGGACAGCAGCGAGTTGAGCCTGGCCAGCAGCGGGGTGCGGCCGGGGTCGGCGGGGTCGAACAGATAGCCGGCCAGCAGGCTGCCGGCGGTCAGCAGCGGGTAGAGCGCCAGGGTCAGCCACTGCCAGGGGCGGCTCAGGAAGACCGCGGGCAGAAGCCGCTGGGCGGCAAAAAGCAGAAGCAGCAGGACCATGGCCATGCCGGCGCCGCGGCAGCCGGGGCCCAGCAGGGTATAGGCCGCCAGCGCCGTGAGCCCGGCCCAGTCGAACCAGCGCAGCCGGTCCCACCGCAGCCAGCCCCAGGCGAAAAAGACCCCCAGCAGCCTGGCTCCGTAGCCGTTGTAGTGGCCGTAGCCGAAATCCCAGTTGCGGGCATAAAAGCGGAAGGGCACCAGCGGGGTGGCGTAGTGCAAAAGCTGAACGACCACCAGCCCGGCAGCCGCGGCGGCCAGGTAGACCCGCAGCGCCCGGCGCAGGTCCACCCCCTTGGCGGCGACGCCCGCCAGCACCGTCAGCAGGAACCAGACATCGTCGCCGTACCAGGCCGCAAACCCGCTGTAGCCGATGGCCGCGGCGGCCAGCGCCATCTGGGCCCGGCTGTCATACCGGGTCCACAGCACACATTTTGCCAGCAGCAGCACCAGGGCGCCGCCGGTCAGCCCCAGCCGGGCCAGGTGGCTCAGGCCGGGCAGGGTGGACTGGATGTTGGAACTGAATACTTCGGAAAGGATCAGCAGCAGCACCAGTGCGGCGCCGAACAGCGCTTCGCCCACATCGGCGCGCTGGCGCAGCGGGCGGGTCGCGGTTGCTGTCATGGAACTCCTCCTTTGCAAGGGCCTGTCCATCGTATGCAGACCCATACGGGTAGTATTATACCATGCCGCCCCCCAAAAGGAAAGCCTGTCCGCCCGGCCAGATCCTGCCTGTCTTCGCGGCAAAACGCCGCAAAATCTTGTATTTCCCCCAAAAGTTTGCTACAATAAATTTTTAAGGGGCCGCTGCCCGGCGCAGAGCCGTTTGGCTCTCCCAGCGCCCAATGTGAAAGGAAGATGCGTTCATGCTCACCGACATTCAGATCGCTCAAAGCGCCCAGATGCAGCCGATCACCCAGGTGGCGGCCCGGCTCGGCGTGCCGGAAGATCAGGTGATCCCCTACGGGCGGTACAAAGCCAAGCTCAGCCACAAACTGGCCAAGGCCGAAGGGCCCCAGGGGCGGCTGATTTTGGTCACCGCCATCAGCCCCACGCCGGCGGGCGAGGGCAAGACCACCACCAGCGTGGGCCTGGCCGACGCCATGTGCGCCCTGGGGAAACGCACGATGCTCTGCCTGCGGGAACCCAGCCTCGGTCCGGTGTTCGGCATCAAGGGGGGCGCGGCCGGCGGCGGCTACGCCCAGGTGGTCCCCATGGAGGACATCAACCTCCACTTTACCGGCGACATCCACGCCATCGGCACCGCCAACAACCTGCTGGCGGCCATGATCGACAACTCCATCCAGCAGGGCAACCCGCTGAACATCGACCCCCGCCGCATCACCTGGAAGCGCTGCATGGATATGAATGACCGGCAGCTCCGTTTCCTGGTGGACGGGCTGGGCGGCAAGGTCAACGGCACCCCGCGGGAGGACGGCTTCGACATCACGGTGGCCAGCGAGATCATGGCCATCTTCTGCCTGGCCACCGACCTGAAGGACCTGAAGGAGCGGCTGTCCCGCATCGTCTGCGCCTATACCTATGACGGCAAACCGGTCACCGCCGGGCAGATCGGCGCGGCCGGCGCCATGACCGCCCTGCTCAAGGACGCCATCGACCCCAACCTGGTCCAGACGCTGGAAAACAACCCCGCCATCATCCACGGCGGTCCCTTTGCCAACATCGCCCACGGCTGCAACAGCGTCACCGCCACCCGGCTGAGCCTGAAACTGGCCGACTATGTGGTCACCGAGGCCGGCTTCGGCGCCGACCTGGGGGCGGAAAAATTCCTGGACATCAAGTGCCGCTATGCGGGGCTGAACCCCTCGGCCGTGGTGCTGGTGGCGACGGTGCGGGCGCTGAAATACCACGGCGGCGTACCCAAGACCGAGCTGAACACCCCCGACCCCGAGGCCGTGCGCCGCGGCG
Source organism: Candidatus Gemmiger stercoravium (assembly GCA_019119835.1). Taxonomy (GTDB): domain Bacteria; phylum Bacillota; class Clostridia; order Oscillospirales; family Ruminococcaceae; genus Gemmiger; species Gemmiger stercoravium. Next base: position 61,435 of record DWWE01000095.1, read on the forward strand.
CCGTCAACCTGGCCCGCCACATCGACAACCTGAAAAACGGCTTCGGCCTGCCGGTCTGCGTGGCCATCAACGCCTTCCCCACCGACACGGAGGAGGAAAACGAGATCATCCGCGCCACCTGCGCCGCGGCCGGCGTGCCCTGCGCCCTGTCCGAAGTGTTCGCCAAGGGCGGCGAGGGCGGCAAAGCCCTGGCTGAGACCGTGCTCTCGCTGATCGAGCAGAACCCCGAGTCCCACCCGATCCGGTATACCTATGAGCTGGACGCCCCCCTGACCGACAAGATCGAGGCGGTGGCCAAAAAGATCTACCACGCGGACCGGGTCAGCTACGCCCCGGCCGCCAAAAAGATGCTGGCCGACCTGGAGGCGATGGGCTACGGCAAGCTGCCGGTCTGCATCGCCAAGACCCAGTATTCCTTCAGCGACGACGCCGGTCTGCTGGGCGCGCCGGAAGGCTTCGCCCTCAACGTGCGGGAAGTCCGCCTGTCGGCGGGGGCCGGCTTTGTGGTGGTCATCTGCGGGTCCATCATGACCATGCCCGGTCTGCCCCGGCACCCGGCGGCCATGGACATCGACTGTGACGAGGAAGGCCGCATCACCGGCCTGTTCTGACCCCCCGCCGCTTCGGCCTGCGCCGGGCTCCGGAAAGAAAAAGGAAGAAGATAAAAAGCGCCGCCCCGGCCGGGGCGGCGCTTTTGGCGTTTGTGGTGCTTGGCATCCTCAGGATGCAGCGGAAGGGGAAGGGGGAAAACGGCTCAGTCCACCAGGAAGAAGGCGGCGCTGGCGGCGGGCA
>DWWE01000096.1 GCA_019119835.1 Candidatus Gemmiger stercoravium
GTCAACAACTTCAACGTCATCTACCTGCTTCCCGGCGGCGACCCGGTCACCGACCTGGCTTCCACGGCCGGCAGCACCGACCTGCTGGTCACCTGGCTGTACAAGCTGACCATCGACAAGCAGTACTACAATGTGGGCGCGGTCGTCGGCATCCTGACCTTCATCATCCTGGCCATCGGTTCGCTGCTCACCTACCGCAACAGCAAGTCCTACCGTGAAGAAGGAGGCATCTGAGCATGAAACAGAAAAGCGCCAAGGGGATCAAGCTGCGCAACAACATCATCGTCCACACCATTCTGGCCATTCTGGCGGCGATCTGGATGTTCCCGGTGCTGTGGGTCATCCTGACCAGCTTCCGCGGCGAGAAGGGCAGCTATGTGTCCAGCTTCTTCCCCAAAACCTACACGCTGGACAACTACATCAAGCTGTTCACCGACACCACCCTCCTCAACTTCCCCCAGATGTTCCTCAACACCCTGATCATCGCCATCTTCTCCTGCCTGCTGTCCAGCTTCTTCGTGCTGTCGGCCTCCTTCTGCCTGAGCCGCCTGCGCTTCAAGCTGCGCAAGCCCTACATGAACATGGCCATGATCCTGGGGCTGTTCCCCGGCTTCATGTCGATGGTGGCCGTCTACTTCATCCTCAAGGCCATCGGCCTGACCGAAGGCAACAACGTGCGCATCGCGCTGATCCTGTGCTACTCCGGCGGCGCGGCGCTGGGCTTCCAGATCATCAAGGGCTTCTTTGACACGATGCCCAAGGAACTGGACGAGGCCGCCCTCATCGACGGCTGCACCCGGTGGCAGATCTTCACCCGCATCATCCTGCCGCTGTCCAAGCCCATCGTCATCTACCAGATCCTCACCTCCTTCACCGCCCCCTGGGTGGACTTCATCTTTGCGAAGGTCATCTGCCGGGCCAACTCGGACCAGTACACCGTGGCCATCGGGCTGTGGCGGATGCTGGAAAAGGAATACATCGACAACTGGTACACCAGCTTTGCGGCCGGTGCGGTGCTGATCTCCATTCCCATCGCCATCCTGTTCCTGAAGCTGCAGAAATATTACGTCAACGGTATGGCCGGCGCTGTCAAAGGCTGATCTTTCGCCGCCCCTGCCCGCTGCCGGACCGCTGAGCGCCTGCTTTGCGGGCCGGCAGCTTTTCGCGTTTATCTTTGAGAAAAGGACGGTTCCCATGCAAACCATGACACAATGCAACCGCAAACACCTGTATGACTCCCGGGCGTTCGCACGCAGCTACCACTACGAAGGCCCGCTGGGTGCGCTGTACAGCCCCGCCTGCACCCGGTTCGCGCTGTGGGCCCCCACCGCCCAGGCGGTGAGCCTGCGCCTGTACCGGACCGGCAGCGGCGGGCAGGCCGAACAGACCCTGCCCCTGCGCCGCGCCGGGCGCGGTGTGTGGCTGCAGCAACTGGACGGCGACTGGGATGGATGGTATTATGAGTATATCGTGACCGACCGGGAGGGCACCGCCCGCCGCACCGCCGACCCCTGGGCCCGGGCCGCCGGGGTGGACGGAGCCCGGAGCATGGTCATCGACCTGGCCCGCACCGACCCGGACGGCTGGGCCGAGGACGCCGCCCCGCCCCGGACGGCCGAGGAGATCATCTACGAACTGCATGTGAAGGATTTTTCCCACGATCCCGCCAGCGGGGTGCCCGAAGCATGGCGGGGCAAGTACAAGGCCCTGACCCTGCGGGGCACCACCCTGAACGGGGACGGGGTCCACCCCACCGGGCTGGACTACCTGCGCCGGCTGGGGGTGACCCATGTGCAGCTGATGCCGGTGTTCGACTTCGGCTCGGTGCCGGAGACCGACCCCACCGCCTTCAACTGGGGGTACGACCCGGTGAACTACAACCTGCCCGAAGGCAGCTACGCCACCGACCCCACCGACGGGGCGGTGCGCATCCGGGAACTGAAGGAAGCGGTCCAGGCGCTGCACGCGGCCGGGTTCCGGGTCATCATGGACGTGGTGTACAACCACACCTACCGGCTGGATTCCTGGCTGTGGCGCACCGAGCCCTGGTACTTCTACCGCCAGAACCCTGACGGCAGCCCGTCCAACGGGTCGGCCTGCGGCAATGACCTGGCCAGCGAGCGGAGCATGTGCCGGCGGTACATCCTCGACTCGGTGCTGTACTGGGCGCAGGAATACCACATGGACGGCTTCCGCTTTGACCTGATGGCGCTTTTGGACACCGAACTGATGCAGGACATCCGCGCCGCGCTGGACGCCCGGTTCGGCGCCGGGGAAAAGATCCTGTACGGCGAGCCCTGGGCCGCCGGGCCCAGCGCGATGCGCCGGGGCACCCACGGGGCCGGCAAGCGGGCCCTGCCCCGGCTGGACCCGGGCATCGGGGCGTTCTGCGACGCCACCCGGGACCTGGTGAAAGGGCACATCCTGTACGAGAGCCGCCCCGGCTTTGTCAACGGCGGCAGCGCCCGGCTGGCCGATATGGCGGCGGCGGTGACCGGCTGGGCCGGGGCCGGGCACGGGGCGTTCCGGGTGCAGGCGCCCTCCCAGACGGTGAGCTACCTGTCCAGCCATGACGACTGGACGCTGTGGGACAAGCTGGTGCTGACGATGGACCCGGCCCGCCGGTTCGACGACCCCCAGCCCGCCCTGCTGGCCGCCAACCGGCTGGCGGCGGCCTTCTGCTTCGGCTGCCAGGGGCACTGGTTCCTGCTGGCCGGCGAGGAGTACGGCCGCACCAAGCAGGGGCTGCGGGACAGTTTCAACGCCCCCGCCGACCTGAACCGGCTGGACTGGCAGCGGGCCTGGACCGGCCCCTGGCAGGCACTGGCCGACTACTACCGGGGGCTGATGGCGCTGCGCCCGCAGCTGCCGGCGCTGTGCGACAAAACCGCATCCGCCCGCGGCCGCCTGCTGGAAGCCTGGCGCCCCGGGCGGCAGTGCGCGGCCTTCCGGCTGGAAAACGGCGGGCGCTGGGCCCAGCTGATCCTTTGCTACAACGCGGCCGGCCGGCCGCGGACGCTGACCCTGCCCGACGGCGACTGGCAGGTGCTGGCCGACGGGGAGAACAGCTTTCTCTGGCAGGCCGAACCGGCGCGCCTCGTCGCCGGAAGGGCCGAGGCGGCGCCGGGCGCGGCGCTGATCCTGGGGCGGATCTGAAGCCCCGAACCATCCCACTGCAAGGAAGGAAACCGCAAGTTATGGAATTTGTTTTCGGCAAACAGGACCTGGCCGACCAGGCGCGGGCCCAGGAGTCCTGCTTTCTCTTGACCAACGGGCTGGGGGGATACTGTTCCCTGTCGGCCGGGTGGTCGGCCACCCGGGGCGACCACGCCCTGCTGATGGCCTGCCTGCACGCCCCCACGCTGCGCTGCAACATGGTCCACCGGGTGGGCGAGGTGCTGGAAGCCGCCGGGCGGCGGGTCCCGCTGTCCACCCAGGACCTGGCCGGCCGCCCGGCGGAGGAGGGCTGGCGGCAGCTGGTCACCTTCACGGCCGGGGCGGTGCCCTGCTGGGTGTACGAGGCCGCCGGCGTGCGGGTGACCCGGGAGGTCGCCATGGCCCGCGGCGCCAACACCGTGGCGGTACGCTATACCGTGGAAAACCACAGCGGCGCCCCCTGCACCCTGCGGCTGACCCCCTGGTTCTGCTTTGTCCCCAAGGGCGGGCGGCTGACCCGGCGGCGGGCCTTCACGCTGGGGGACCACTGGCTGGAAAGCGGCGGGCTGCGGCTGTACTTTGCCGCCGACGCCCGGCTCGTCCCCTTCCCCACCCGGTTCGAGAGCCTCTATTACCGCCAGGACGCCCCCGACGGGCGCCGCGCCACCGGCCTGTGCGCGGCCAACCACGAGCTGGTGCTGACGGTGGCGGACGGCCGGACCCGCCGCAGCAGCCTGGTGTACGGCATGGAGCCGGACCTGCCCGCAGCCGGGGCGCTGCTGAACGCCCAGCGGGTCAGGGTGCAGGCCCAGGCCCGGGCCTGCGGGCTGCGGGACCCGCTGGCCCGCCGGCTGAGCGCCGCCGCTGACGCCTTTCTGGTGCGGCGGGCGTCCACCGACGGCATGACCATCCTGGCCGGGTACCCCTTCTTCACCGACTGGGGGCGGGACACGATGATCGCCCTGCCGGGCTGTGCGCTGACCACCCGCCGCTACGGCGACGCCCGGAGCATCCTGCAAACCTTCCTGGCCCATGAGCGCGACGGGCTGATGCCCAACCTCTTCCCCGACCATGACGCCCCGCCCCAGTACAACACCGTGGATGCGGCGCTGCTCTTTTTCAACTGCGTCTGGCTGTACCACCGGCAGACCGGCGACGACGCCTTTGTGCGGGAAGCCTGGGACACGATGGCCCGGATTCTGCACCGGTACCGCACCGGCACCCGCCACGGCATCCACGCCGACGCCGACGGGCTGCTCTGCGCCGGGGAGGGGCTGGACCAGGTGACCTGGATGGATGTGCGCATCGGCACCCACCTGCCCACCCCGCGCCACGGCAAGCCGGTGGAGGTGAACGCCTACTGGTACAACGCGCTGCGGATCGCGGCGCGGCTGGCCCCGCTGGCCGGGCAGGACGGCGCCGGGTACGACCGGCTGGCCGACCGGGCCGGCGCGACGTTCCGGGAAAAATTCTTTATGCCGGAAGCCGGCTGCCTGCGGGATGTGCTGTCCGACCCGCCCTGCCGGGCGGACAGCCAGCTGCGCTGCAACCAGATCTGGGCGGTCTCGATGCCCTTCACCCCGCTGACCCGCGCCCAGGCCGCCGCGGTGGTGGCCACGGTGCGGAGGGAACTGTACACCCCCTGCGGCCTGCGCACCCTGGCCCCCGGCGACCCGGACTTCCACCCGGTGTACGGCGGCCCCCAGGCGGTGCGGGACCTGGCCTACCACCAGGGCACGGTCTGGCCCTTCCCGCTGGGCGGGTACTGGCTGGCGGTGCTGCGCACCGCCGACTTTGCCCCCGAAGCCCGCGCCGCCGTGCGCCGTGACCTGGACGCCCTGGCCCCCGCGCTGCGGGAAGGCTGCATCGGCTCGCTGCCCGAGATCTACGACGGCGGCTCGCCGGGGCCCAGCCGCGGGTGCTACGCCCAGGCCTGGAGCGTGGGCGAGGTGCTGCGGGTGCTGGAAGCCCTGGAGCGCCCCGAGGCCGCCGGGTTTGCCGGCGGCTGGGCCGATGCCGCAACAGCAGATTGCACAAGACAAGGAGAATGACGATGTTGGACTTTACCAAAAAAGACTGGTGGAAACAGGCGGTCGTGTACCAGATCTACCCCAAGAGCTTCCAGGATTCCAACGGCGACGGCATCGGGGACCTGCCGGGCATCCTTTCCCGGCTGGACTACCTGCAGACGCTGGGGGTGGACGCCCTGTGGCTCAGCCCGGTGTTTGCCTCGCCCCAGGCGGACAACGGCTACGACATCAGCGATTACCGGGCCATCGACCCGCTGTTCGGGGATATGGAGGACATGCGCACCCTGATCCGGGAGGCCCGGCGGCGGGGCATCGTGATCCTTCTGGATCTAGTGCTCAACCACACCTCCGACCAGCACCGCTGGTTCCTGCAGGCCCGGCAGAGCCGGGACAACCCCTACCACGACTACTACATCTGGCGGGACGGCGAGCCCGGCACCCCGCCCAACGGGATGACCGCCACCTTCGGCGGCCCGGCCTGGACCTGGGTGCCGGAGATCGGCCAGTATTACTTCCACCAGTTTGCCCCCCAGCAGCCTGACCTGAACTGGGCCAACCCCAAGGTCCGGCAGGAGCTGTACGAGATGATCCGCGCCTGGATCGACGAGGGGGTGGGCGGCTTCCGGCTGGATGTGATCGACCAGATCGGCAAGGACCCCGACCTGGAGGTGACCGGCAACGGGCCGCGGCTGCATGAGTTTTTGCGGGAACTGGCCGCCAGCACCTGGGCCGGGCGCAACCTGGTGACGGTGGGCGAAGCCTGGGGGGCCGACATTCCCCGGGCCCGGCTGTACAGCGCCCCCGACGGCAGCGAGATGAGCATGGTGTTCCAGTTTGAGCAGATGGTGCTGGACCAGGGCAAGACCAAATGGGAACCCCGGCCCTTTGCGCTGCCGGCGCTGAAAAAGAGCATCGAGCGCTGGCAGCAGGGGCTGCACGGCCAGGGCTGGAACAGCCTGTTCTGGAACAACCACGACCTGCCCCGCATCGTGAGCCGCTGGGGCGACGACGGCGCCGCCCGGGCAGACTCGGCCAAGGCCTGGGCCGTGGCGCTGCACGGGCTGCAGGGCACCCCCTACATCTACCAGGGCGAGGAGCTGGGCATGACCAACGCCCCCTACCCGCTGGCCGACTACCGGGACATTGAGAGCCGCAACGCCTACGAGGAGATGCGCGCCGCCGGCAAGACCGACGCCGAGGCGATGCAGGCGCTGCACCGGATGGCCCGGGACAACGCCCGCACCCCGATGCAGTGGACTGCCGGGGAGAACGCCGGCTTTACCACCGGCACCCCCTGGATGCGGGTGAACCCCAACCACACCGCCATCAACGCCGAGGCCGAGCTGGCCGACCCGGATTCGGTGTTTGCCACCTACCGGGCGCTGATCGCGCTGCGCAAGAGCCACCCCGTGGTGGTGGAGGGGGACTTCACCCTGCTCTGCCCCGATGACAAGCAGGTGTTCGCCTACCTGCGCCGGGGCGCCGGCCAGCTGCTGCTGGTGGCCGTGAACCTGAGCGGCGAGACCGCCGAGTTTGCGCTGCCGGTGGCCTTTGCCGGCACCCGGCCGCTGCTGGCCACACAGGGCGCCCCCCGGCCCGGCGTTCTGCGCCCCTGGGAAGGGCTGATCTACTGCCGGGATCTGTAAAGAGCCGCCCCGCCGAGGTACCGGCAGACAAAAGGACCGCCGCCGTGGTGCAAAGCCGCGGCGGCGGTCCTTTTCAGGTTTCTTCGGCCGGCCGGGCAGCCGGCAGGTCCAGTTCCACCTCCAGCCCGGTGGGCTGTGCCGGGCGGCAGACCATGCGGCCGCCATGGGCCCGTGCGATGCCCGCCACCAGCCGCAGCCCGAACCCGTGCCCCCCCTGTCCGCCGCGGCGCAGCCCGTCGAACCGGCCGGCGTTGATCTGTTCCAGCACGGCGGGGCCGATGCCGACGCCGTCGTCCTGCACCGTGAAGACGCACGCCTCCGGCCGGCGGTCCACCGTCACCCGGACGGTGCAGCCCCCGGGGTTGTGGGCGATGCTGTTGCGCACCAGATTTTCCAGCGCCCGGGCCAGCAGCGCCGGGTCGCCCTCCATTGTGTCCTCCCGCCCGGTCAGCTGCAGTTCCAGCGAATATTGCTCGGGCAGCCCGGCGTTGAGCAGGTCGGACAGCACCTCCCGGGCCAGCTCGGCCGGGTCCAGGTGCCGCCATTGCAGCGGCTGCATCGAGTATTCCAGCTGGGACGCCAGGTTCAGGTCGCTGATGAGCCGGCGCAGCCGCTCGCCCTGGGCCCGGATCATGCCGGCCTGTTCCCGGGCCGCGGCGGGCAGCGCCGGGTCGGCTTCCAGCGTACCGGCGTAGCCCAGCATCACGGCCAGCGGGGTGCGCACATCGTGGGAGATGCCGTTGATCCACTCGGCCCGGGCGGCGTCCCGCCGGGCCATCTGGGCCGACACCCGGTTCAGCGCCGCCTGCACCGGCCCCAGCTCCCCGGTCTCGGGCAGGTCGGTGGGCCGGCCGGCCGCCAGCCGCCCCACCCCCTGCAGCAGCGGCGCGGCGCTTTTTTCCATCCGGCGCAGACTGCGC
>DWWE01000097.1 GCA_019119835.1 Candidatus Gemmiger stercoravium
CTCCAAGGTGGACCGGTCGGCCGCCTACGCGGCCCGCTGGGTGGCCAAGAACATCGTGGCCGCCGGCCTGGCCCGCCGGTGCGAGGTGCAGCTGGCCTACGCCATCGGCGTGGCCGAGCCGGTCTCCATCATGGTGGACACCTACGGCACCGGCAAGGTGGCCGACGAAACGCTGGAAGCGGCGGTGGAAAAGGTCTTTGACCTGCGCCCGGCTTCCATCATCCGGGACCTGGACCTGCGCAAGCCCATCTACCGCCCGCTGGCCGCCTACGGCCACATGGGCCGGGAGGATCTGGGCGTCCGGTGGGAAAACACCGACCGGGCCGACGCGCTGAAGGCGGCCGTGGCCGCCCTGTGACCCCCGGCCCCCGCCTGCCTGTACCCGCAGCGGCAGCCTGCCCTTTCCCCCAAACGGCGGGGGAGGGGGCGGGCTGCCGCTTTTTTTGGGGGATTGCGGCGCCGGGCCGGCGGGTGTATACTGGAACTGCACCGCAAACCACCCCGGCGTCTGGCAGGGGCCGGGGCCTCAGCGCCCCGGCCGGAACCGGCGCCGCCGCATCGCCGCCCGCAGGGGCGGCAAGGAGGAACCGCCATGACCGTCCGCCGTGCCGAAAAGAAGGACACCCCCCGCATCCAGCAGCTGCTCTGGCAGGTGGAGCAGGTCCACCACCGCATCCGCCCTGACCTGTTCCGGGACGGCGGCCGCAAGTACACCGACGCCCAGCTGGCCGACATCCTGGCCGACGACGCCCGCCCGGTGCTGGCCGCCGTGGACGAGAACGACCGGCTGCTGGGCTACGCCTTCTGCAAGTTTGTGGAATACCGGGACGACAACATCATGCAGGACCGCCGCACCCTCCACCTGGACGACCTGTGTGTGGACGAGACGCTGCGGGGCCAACACATCGGCCGGGCCCTGTTCGAAGCGGTCCGGGACTATGCCCGCGCCCACGGCTGCCGGGACCTGACGCTGAACGTCTGGACCGGCAACGACGCCGCCCGGCGGTTCTACGAGTCCTGCGGCTTCCGCCCCCGCAAGGTCTGCATGGATTACGAACTGTAATTTTTTGACATATAAATACGACAGCGGCCGCCGCCCTGCCTTCCGGAACCGGAGGGGCAGGGCGGCGGCCGCTGTCGTATGTCGGGGGCGGGGGTCAGGCCATGTCCTCCCGCAGGGCGTCGATGATGTTCGCCCGCCGCAGCCGGCCCACGGCGTACATCATGGTCACAAAGATCACCAGCAGCACGCTGCCGGTGCTGGCGGCCAGCGCGCCCCAGGGCACCGTGAAGGCGACCTCCTCCGCGCCGCCGGTGCGGAAGGACAGCCAGACCAGCGCCGAGCAGCCCAGCGACAGGGGCAGCCCGACGGCCAGGGCCTGCAGGCCGTAAAAGGCGCATTCGAACCGCATCATCCGGTTGAAGGACCGGTCGGACATGCCCACCGACCGGAGCATGGCCAGCTCCCGCCGGCGCAGCCGGATGTTGGTGGAGATGGTGTTGAAGACGTTGGCCACCGCGATCAGCGAGATCATGGCGATGAAGGCGTCGGCAAAGACGTTGGCAATGAAGATCATGTTCTCATTCTGCTGGAACATCGACCGGGTGTTGTACACGGTGCAGCGGTCGGCCAGCCCGGCGCCGGCCAGGGCCGCCGTCACGGCCTCGGCGGTGGCGGCCGGGTCTTCGCTGGTAAAGCTCACCCCCTGGCTGAGCGGCCGGGCCGCCGTCCCCACCAGGGCCTCCCGGGCCGAGAAGGGGGCCACCGCCATCAGGAAGTAGTCGGTGGAGGAAAAGGGGGTCAGCGCCGGCAGGATGTCCGGCGGCACAAAGTCGGCGCACTGCAGCGTCACGTCGCGGGTCTCGCCGCTGCCCGGGGCCTGCAGGGTCAGGGCGGGGCGGTCGGTGGTGAACAGCCCGGCAAAGTCCTCCACCTGATTCTGGCGGCTGTTCTGCCGGGGCTGCTTGGCGCAGCACAGCAGCTGCGGGGCGTCGCCGGCAAAGGCGGCCGGGTCCAGCCCCAGCCCGGCGGCGATGGAAGCAAAGGTCTCCTCGTCCAGCAGCTGCAGCTGCATCTGCAGCGTCAGGGTGCCGGTGTCCGGCCAGCCGGCGGCGGCCCGGTAGGCGGGGTCCACCAGCCCGGCCGGCAGCCGGACCTGGCAGAGCAGCGCCTGCTGGCAGACGCCCCCCTCGGCCCCGGCGGCGGGGCGCAGCGTCTCGTACAGTTCGCCCAGCTCGGCCGGGGTCATGTCGGTGTCGGCGGAAACCCCGATGTCGTAGGTGGTGTACACCACCGCCATGCGGGAAGCCTGCTGCAGATAGAGCACGAAGGAGTGGGTGGTCACAAACAGCACGACGCTGAGCACCAGCGAAAGCACGATGCTGCGGTACCGCCGCCTGTTGCGGCGGAAGTTTTTCAGCGCCAGCGTGCCTTCCAGCCCGCACAGCCGGCCCACCAGCGGGCCGGTGCGCACCGTTTTGGCCTGTACCTGCACCTCGCCGCCCTGGCGGATGCAGTCCAGCACCGGGGTGGCGGCCGCCTTGCGGGCGGGCAGCCAGGCCGAGATCAGGATGGTCAGCAGGCTGATGCCCGCGGCCAGCCCCAGCGCCGGCGGCGAGATCACCAGGGTGAGGGGCACCCCCTCGTAGGCGATGGTGCGGAAGCTGCGGCCCACCAGCGCCAGCACGGCGGCCATGGCCCCCAGCCCCAGCGCCATGCCCAGCGGGATGCCCGCCGCGCCGATGCACAGCCCCTCGAACCGGACCATGCCCCGCAGCTGCCGGGGCGTGGCCCCCACCGAGGCCAGCACCCCGATCTGGCGCATCCGCTCGCCCAGCGAGATGTGGAAGGCGTTGTAGATCAAAAACACCGACCCCACCAGGATGATGGCCATGACCACCGCCCCCATGGCCAGCAGCAGGCTGGTGATCAGCCGGTCGCTGGAAAGGCCCATGAACCGCAGCACCTCGTCGTTGAGCCGGTAGGGGTAGCCGGTGCTGTCGGCATACGCCCGGCAGCGGAAAGGGTCCCGGAGAGTCACGAAGACGGTCTGGAACGGGGCCGGGTCGGCCGGGTCGGCGCAGCTGATCAGGGTGTAGCCCGGGGCGTTCTCGGGCTCAAACCCCGGGCGCTGGTACAGCCCCACCACGGTCAGCCGGCGGACGGCGGCGCCGGTCAGCGTCTCGCTGTCCGGGCGGTAGGGGGTGTCTTGCCCCAGGGCGATCTCCCCGGCCATGCGGGCGCCCAGTTCCAGGGTCAGGGTGTCGCCCACCGCCACCCGGGCGCCGCCGTTGGTCAGCGCGTGGGCGGGCACCAGCACCTCGTCGGGGGTCTCGGGCAGGCGGCCTTCCAGCAGGGTCAGCGGCAGCTGGTCAAAAGCCGCGTCGGTAAAACCGGTCAGGAACCAGTAGGGTTTGTCGGGGTTCTGCCCGCCCTCCATCCGGGCGTAGCCCAGTTCGTCGCAGGCGGCGGCCTGGCGGATGCGCGGGTCCAGGTCCGGGGTCTGGGCGGCGGCAAAGGCCGTGTCGGCGCCGGAAAAGGCCACCTGCCAGCTGCCGTACCGCTGGATGGCGCCCCGGGTCAGGTAGCTCAGCAGCGACACGCCGAAGCTGGTCACGGCGGTGAACAGCGCGGCGGAAAGCGCCACCCCCACAATGGTCACCAGCGTGCGGGTGCGGTTGCGGCGCAGGCTTTGCAGGGCGGTTTTGTGGAAGACGTTCATGCCCGGCTCACCAGCCTTTCGTCCCGCACCACCCGCCCGTCGGCGATGGCGATGATCCGGTCGGCCTGCAGCGCGATGTTCTCGTCGTGGGTCACCACGATCAGTGTCTGCTGGTATTTGCGGTGGCTGGCCTTGAGCAGCTGCACGATCTCATGGCCGTTGCGGCTGTCCAGGCTGCCGGTGGGCTCGTCGGCCAGCATCACGGCGGGGGCGTTCATCAGCGCCCGGCCAATGGCCACCCGCTGCTGCTGCCCGCCGGAAAGCTGGCTGGGCAGGTGGTCCCGCCGTTCGGTCAGGCCCAGCAGGTCCAGCAGTTCGTTGAGCCGCTGGGTGTTCACCCGGCGCCGGTCCATCAGCACCGGCAGGGTGATGTTCTCCACCACGTTCAGGGTGGGGATCAGGTTGTGGAACTGGTAGATCAGCCCCACCTGCCGCCGGCGGAAGATGGCCAGCTTCTCGCTGCTCTGGGCGTACACGTCCTGGCCGGCCAGCAGCACCCGCCCGGCGGTGGGCACATCCACCCCGGCGATGGCGTGCAGCAGGGTGGACTTGCCCGAACCGGACGGCCCGATGATGGCGGTGAAATCCCCCTTTTCGATGGTCAGCGAGACATGGTCCAGGGCGGCCACCTGATTTTCCCCCTGGCCGTAGACCTTGCACAGGTCCTCCACGGTCAGGAAGCCGCCGGGGACGGCGGGGGCCGGCGCGGCCGGCTTCGGCTTTGTTGTGCGGTTGTTCATGATATGACCTCCTTTTCCGGTCTGGCCCTATCATACCGCCGGCGGCTCACACCCCGGTGACTTTCCGGTGAGAGAATCGTCACTTTCGGCGGCCGGCAGCGGTTTGGGGAACCGCACCCGGAACACCGCCCCGCCGCCGGGGTGGTTGCGGGCGCTCACGCTGCCGCCCTGGTCGGCCACGATCTGCCGGCACAGCGCCAGGCCGATGCCGTAGCCGGCGCTGCCGGTCTGGCCGCGGTAGAACCGGTCAAACAGGTGGGGCAGGTCCTTCTCGGCAATGCCCGGTCCGCTGTCCCGCACGGTCAGCTCGGTGTACAGCGGGGTGTCGGCGGCGCCGATCTCGATGCGCCCGCCCTCCCCGGCGTTTTCCAGGCTGTTTTTCAGGATGTTCTGCACCGCCTCGGCCAGCCAGGCCGCGTCCCCCTGCCACACCGCGCCGGCGGGGATCTGCCGCACCACCGTGACCCTGCGCAGCTCCAGCGGTACGGCCAGCGGCTGCAGCGCCCGGTCCACCAGTGCGTCCAGCGCCACCGGGCCGCTGGCAAAGGGCACGATGCCCGCCTCCAGCCGGGACAGTTTCAGCAATGCGTCCAGCAGCCAGTCCATCCGGGCAAACAGGGCCTCGGCCTCCCGCAGCAGTTCCAGCCGCCGGGCGGGGTCGGGGGCCTGTTCCAGCAGCGCCAGCACCAGGTTGCAGGAGGTCAGCGGGGTGCGCAGCTGGTGGGCGATGTCGGCCATCGCCTCGGCCAGCCGGCTCTTCTCCCGCTGCAGCGCCCGGTTCCGCTCCCGGATGCGCTGGGTGGTCTTGGCCAGTTCGCTTTCCAGAATGGCCAGCTCACCCTCCTCCTGGGTGCTGATGAAGACCGTCTCGGCGTCGTGCAGCACCCGGTCGATCTGCCCGGCCAGGTCGGCCAGCCGGCGGTAGCGCCCCGCGGTGAAGCCCAGGCAGAGGGCGCTTTCGGCCGCGGCCGCCGCCAGCGCCGCCCAGCCCGCCGCCGGCCCGCCCAGCAGCCACCCCAGCCCGGCCGCCGCCAGCCCGGCGCCGGCCAGCGCCCCGGCCAGCCGGCCGATCTCCTTATTCCGCATGGCCGTCGCCCAGCCGGTAGCCCAGCCCCCGCACGGTCAGAATGTAGCGGGGGGCGGCGGGGTCCGGCTCGATCTTCTCCCGCAGCCGCTTGATGTAGACGGTCAGGGTGTTGTCGTTGACGAACTCGCCGGCGGCGTCCCACAGTTCGCCCAGCAGCCGTTCCCGGGTCAGGATGGTCCGGGGGTTGTTGGCGAACACCAGCAGCAGCCGGTATTCCAGCGCCGACAGAAACACCTCCTGCCCGTCCCGGGTCACGGTGCCGCCGGCGGTGTCCACCTGCAGCGCCCCGACCCGCAGCACCCCGCCGGCCCGGCCGTACTTGCGCAGCGCGGCCTGGATGCGGGCAACCAGCTCCCGCGGGCGGAAGGGCTTGACGATGTAATCGTCCGCCCCCATCGTCAGCCCGGTCACCACGCTGGCTTCCTCCCCCGAAGCGGTCAGGAAGAGCACCGGAATGTCCATCGCCTGCTTGATGGCGGTGCAGACCGTGAACCCGTTGCCGTCCGGCAACGAGATGTCCACCAGCGCCAGGTCGAACCCGCCCCCTTCCAGCCGGGCCATCGCTTCGCCCTGGCCGACGGCCCGGGTCACGGCGTAGCCCTCCGCCCCCAGCAGCCGGCTCAGGTTGCGGGCGATGTCCGGGTCGTCCTCCACAAGAAAGATCCGCTTCATACCAGTCCCTCCCGTTGATACAGGCGGCTCAGCGCCCGCTGGTTCTTCACCACCGTCACCTTGTTCCCCCAGCGGCGGACCACCCGGGTGAACCGGGCGCGCCGGGCCGGGGTGCGCCCGGACCAGACCAGCCACCAAAAAAACTCGGCGTCGATCTTTTCCACACAGCCCTCCGCCATCGAAGGCCGGGTCTGCCCCCGGTTGCGCCACCACCGGCGCAGCGCCCGGCCCAGGCAGGTCCACCGCCCGAAATCAAGGAAGTAGATGCGGTCGGACTCAGCCATCCGCCGGTCATGCAGCAGGTCGCTGTAGTTGCCGTCGATGACCCAGTCCTGCCGGGTGCCTAGAAATTCTTCCACCTCCCGCAGCATCACCTCCCGGGGGCGGTCCGCCCACCCGGGGCCGAACTTCACCCGGTCCAGGTGCAGCACCTCGGCACCGTACCGCCGCCCCAGCGCCGCCGCCAGGGTGGACTTGCCGCTGCCGCTGTAACCGATCACACTGATCTTCATGCCGGAACCCTCCTTTTTCCACCCAATGTACCGCAGCCCCGGCGCCGCTGTCAAGGGGCGGCATTTGCCAAACGAGGGCAAACAGGATATAATAATAAGATAATTTGGGGGGCTGTGCCCTTCGGGGAGGGATGAAAGACGGAAACGGAACTGCAGAAGCTGGAGGGCGTGGTGGAAAGCGTCATCTTCCGCAATGAGGAAAACGGCTACACCGTCTTCACCCTGGACGCCGACGGCGCCGACGTGGTGGTGGCGGGCCCGGTGGGGGATGTACACAACGGCATGTCGGTGGTGGTGTACGGCCACATGGGGGTCCACCAGAACTACGGCGAACAGTTTTTTGCCGAGCAGATGGAGGCCGTCATGCCCCAGACCGAGGCCGCGATCCTGAGCTACCTGGCCAGCGGGGCGCTGCCCTTCATCGGCCCGGCCACCGCCCGCAAGCTGGTGCGCTGCTTCGGGGAGCGGGTGCTCACCGTCATCGCCGAGGACCCCGAACAGCTCTGCCAGATCAAGGGCATCACCCGGGAGAAGGCCCGGGCCATCTCCCAGGAATACCGGCGGATGTACGGTGCGCGGGAGATCATTGCCTGGATGGCCCGGTACGGCATCCCGGCCCAGAGCGCCATCGACTTTTACACCGCCTACGGCCCCCACGCGCTGGAAGCGGTGGAAAAGAACCCCTACCTGCTGTGCAGCGAACCGCTGAACCTGCCCTTCAGCCAGGCGGACCCCATCGCCATCTCGCTGGACATGGACCGCATCGGGGCGCTGCGGCTGTCGGCGGGGCTTTTGTACACCCTGCGCCGCAACGCCGGCAACGGCCACACCTGCCTGCCCCGGGACAAACTGGTGGAAAAAACCGCCCGCTTCCTGCAGGTGGACCCCGACGAGACCGGGCGGGCGCTGGATTCCATGCTGGCCGAGGAGGAGGTCCGCGCCCTGGAGGCGGAGGGCAAGACCTACATCTACCTGCCCGACCTGCTGGCGGCCGAACAGGACATCGCCGCCCGGCTGGGCGAACTTTCCACCTACCCCACCGAGCCCCCCGCCACGCTGGAAAGCGACATCCGGGTGCTGGAGATGGTCCAGGGCTTCGACTACGCCCCGCTGCAGCGCCAGGCCGTGCGGCTGGCGCTGTCCAGCCGGGTCATGGTGCTCACCGGCGGGCCGGGCACCGGCAAGACCACCACCGTCAACGCGATCCTGGCCCTGTACGAAGGCGCTTTTGAAAAGGTGGCCCTGTGCGCCCCCACCGGCCGGGCGGCCAAGCGGCTCAGCGAGCTGACCCACCACAACGCCGCCACCATCCACCGTCTGCTGGAGGTCAAGCGCACCGCCAAACAGGTGCAGTTCGTCCACAACGAGCGCAACCTGCTGCCTTTTGACGTGGTGATCCTGGACGAGATGAGCATGGTGGATGTCAAGCTGTTCCAGGCGCTGCTGGCGGCCTGCCGGCCCCACTGCCGGTTCGTGCTGGTGGGGGACGCCGACCAGCTGCCCAGCGTGGGGCCGGGCAACATCCTGGGGGAGATCCTGCAGGCCGGGGTGCTGCCCACCGTGCGGCTGACCGAGATCTTCCGCCAGGCCCGGCAGAGCCTGATCGTGCGCAACGCCCACCGCATCGTCCAGGGGGAAATGCCCTGCCAGGGCGGCAAGACCGACGACTTTTTCATGATGGAAGCGCGGGGGGAAGCCTGCCAGAAACTGGTCTGCGACCTGGTCACCGACCGGCTGCCCCACGCCTACGGGCTGGACCCCATGCGAGACATCCAGGTGCTCTGCCCGGGCAAGCGGAACCTGAACGGCAGCGAGGAGCTCAACGCCCGGCTGCAGCAGCTGCTCAACCCGCCTTCGCCCCGCAAACCGGAGATCGTCCGGGGCCGGCGGGTGCTGCGGCTGGGGGACAAGGTCATGCAGGTCAAAAACGACTACGACATCCCCTACGAATCCCTCCACGGCGAGTCGGGCACCGCCGCCTACAACGGGGACATGGGGGTCATTGTGGAGGTGGACCCCGGCGGGCGCACCGTCAAGGTGCAGATCGACGACCGGGTCTACACCTACACCGCAGACCAGCTGGAGGAGCTGGAACCCGCCTACGCCATCACCATCCACAAAAGCCAGGGGTCGGAGTTCCCGGCCGTGGTCATCCCGCTGGCGGATGTGTATGAAAAGCTCCAGTACCGCAACCTGCTGTACACCGGCGTCACCCGCGCCCGGCAGATCTGCGTGCTGCCCGGCCGGGGGGCCATCCTCGGGAACATGGTCCGCCGCGCCGGGTCCAACCGGCGGTACAGCTGCCTGAGGCACCTGCTGGCCCGGGCGGCCGGTCAGGCATGAGCCGGGCAGCCCGGGCGGCCGAGCGGCTGGCGGGCTGGCTGTGGCCCCGGCGCTGCCCGCTCTGCGGCGCCCTGCTCGGCCCCGATGCGGCCGACCGGCTGCTCTGCCCGCGCTGCGCCCCGGCCGCCGCCGCCCTGGCCCAGACCCCGCCCCGCCTGCCCGAAGGGGCGTATGCCTTCTATGCGCTGAGCGGCGCGGCGGCCGCCTTCCGGTATGAAGGGCCGGTGCGCCGGGCGATCCTGCGCTGCAAGGGCCGGGGCGAACCCTGGTACGCCCGGGAACTGGCCGACCTGATCGCGGTGCGGGTGTACGGCGCCGCCCCGGCGCCCCGCCCGGGCGGCCGCCCGCAGCCGGAACCCATCGCCGGTCTGCCGGCGTACCACCTGGTCGTGCCGGTCCCGCCCCGGGGCCGGGGCGGCAGCCGGCTGCCAGTGCGGCTGGCCCGCCGGCTGGGCCGGGTACTGGGGGTGCCGGCAGCCTCGCCGCTGCGCACCACCCGGCCGATGCGCCCGCAGAAAACGCTGGACCGCGCCGCCCGCCTGGAAAACACCCGCGGCGCCTATGCCTGCCGCCCGGGCACCGACCTGAGCGGCCTGCGGGTGCTGCTGGTGGACGATGTGATCACCACCGGGGCCACCGTCTCGGCCTGTGCGCTGGCGCTGCTGCAGGCCGGCGCCGTCAGCGTGTTCGCGGTCAGCGTGGCCGCCGACCCGCCGCCATCCCCCCAACCACGGCCGGCCCCGCCGGCCCAGGAGAAACTTCCATGAAACAGTATGAAATCGGCATTGATCTGGGCACCAGCTCCATCATCATCGCCACCCGCGAACAGGGGGTGATCTTCCACCAGCCCAGCGTGGGCGCGGTGGACACCCGCAGCAACACCGTGCTGGCGGTGGGGGAGCAGGCCCTGCGCATGGTGGGGCGGGCGCCCTCCTACATCGACATTGTCCGCCCGCTGCGGGACGGGGTGATCCAGGACCACCGGATGACCAACGAGCTGATCGTCCGGTTCATCAACCAGGTCTGCCCCAACCGGCTCATCCGCCCCCGGGTGGCGGTCTGCGTGCCGGCGGCCATCACCGGCGTCGAGGCCGACGCCGTGGTGGAATCGGTCATGTCCGCCGGCGCCAAGCAGGTTTTCCTGGTGGACGAGCCGGTGGCCGCGGCGCTGGGCGCCGGGCTGGACATCCGCACCCCGAAGGGCTGCATGGTCATCGACATCGGCGGCGGGTCCACCGACATCGCGGTCATCAGCATGGGCGGCCGGGTGCGGGCCGCCAGCCTGCCGGTGGCCGGCAACGCCTTTGACAACTGCATCGCCCAGTATGTGCAGGAAAAGTTCAGCATCGCCATCGGCCCCCTCACCGCCGAGGCGCTGAAAAAGCAGGTGGCCTGCTGCGCCAAAAGCGAGTTCGAAGGGGTCATGGAGGTGCGCGGCCATTCCTGGGAAACAAACCTCCCCGCCCGCCACCTTGTCTACACCCGGGACCTGTACGCCCCGGTGCGGGAACTGGCCGCCCGCATCGCCGCCGCGGCCCACAACGTGCTGGAAAGCACCCCGCCCGAACTGGCCGCCGACATCTCCAAGACCGGCATCCTGCTCACCGGCGGCGGGTCGATGCTGCGGGGGCTGGCCGGCTACCTGGCCGGCGAGCTGCATGTGGATGTGGCCATCGCCCCCGACCCGCTCAACTGCGTGGCCCGGGGCACCGCCATCAGCCTCGGCATGGGCCGGCAGCTCACCGCCGGCTTCCGGGACGCCACCCCGAAACTCTGGCGGCCCGGGCTGTAAGGCGGCCCCGCCGGCCGGGATTTCTTTCGCCCCAAAACTTTTATAAACCTGTGAAATATGCTATACTACCCAGTGACCCGGCCGCGGTCTGCGCCGCCGGGCACCCCAAAGCAAAGGACGGACGCCGAATGCCTGATGCCATCACCCAAGAATACCTCACCCTGCGGGACCGGTACATCGAATCCTGCTTTGCAAACCTGAACCCGGTGCAGCGGCAGGCTGTCTTCACCACCGAAGGCCCGCTGCTGATCCTGGCCGGGGCCGGCTCGGGCAAGACCACCGTGCTGGTCAACCGCATCGCCAACATCATCCGCTTCGGCAAGGCCCACGGGTCGGCGGTCCTCAGCCGCCCGGTCACCCGGGCGGACATCGACCACCTCAAGGCCACGATGGAAAGCCGCCGCGCCCCCAGCCAGGACCAGCTGCGGCTGCTGGCCGTGGAGCCGGCCCGCCCCTGGAATGTGCTGGCCATCACCTTCACCAACAAGGCCGCCGGCGAGCTGAAGGAGCGGCTGAAGAACATGCTGGGGGACACCGTCGGCGGCGACGTGAACGCCTCCACCTTCCACTCGGCCTGCGTGCGCATCCTGCGCCGGGACGCCGAGCGGATCGGCTTCCCCAACAGCTTCACCATCTACGACTCGGACGACCAGCTCCGGGTCATCAAGCAGATCTACAAGGAACTGATGATCGACGACAAGTTCCTGCCGCCCAAGTCGGCCATCTCCCGCATCAGCAGCTTCAAGGACAAGCTGCTCAGCGCCGCCGACGTGGCGGCCGAGGCCCCCTCGGACACCAAGGCCGCGCTGGTCAGCAAGATCTATACCGCCTACGCGGCCCGGCTGCGCACCGCCGGCGCCATGGACTTTGACGACCTGATCTTCCACACCGTCCGGATGCTGCAAAAGGACGCCGAAGCCCGGGAATACTACCAGAAAAAGTTCCGCTACATCGTGGTGGACGAATACCAGGACACCAGCGTCGCCCAGTTCCACCTGGTCCGGCTGCTGGCCGGCGGCACCCGCAATGTCTGCGTGGTGGGCGACGACGACAGTCCATCTACAAGTTCCGCGGCGCCACCATCGAGAACATCCTCAATTTTGAGGAGGTCTTCAAGGGCGCCCGGACCATCCGGCTGGAGCAGAACTACCGCTCCACCTCCAACATTCTGGACGCCGCCAACAGCGTGATCCGCAACAACAACGGCCGCAAGGGCAAGACCCTGTGGACCGAGAACGGCACCGGCGACAAGGTCCACCATTACACCGCCGCCAGCGAGCAGGACGAAGCCAGCCACATTGCCGACATCATCGGCCAGAACCTGCGCGCCGGGGCCCGGCTGCGGGACCACGCGGTGCTGTACCGGATGAACGCCCAGTCCAACCCGGTGGAAACCTACTTCGCCCGGGCCGGCATCCCGTACCGGATCGTGGGCGGCCAGCGCTTCTTTGACCGCAAGGAAGTCAAGGACATCAACTCCTACCTGGCCGTCATCGTCAACCCCCGGGACGATGTGCGGCTGCGCCGCATCATCAACGAACCCGCCCGCAAGATCGGCCCCACCACCGTGGACAAGATCGCCGAGCTGGCCGCCGGCCGGGGGGTGCCGATGCTGCAGATCATCTCGGAAGCCGCCACCTACCCGGCGCTGTCCCGGTCGGCGTCGGCGCTGAACAGCTTTTACGAGATGTACCGGGAACTGTGCGACCTTTCGGTCACCCTGCCGCTGGACGAGTTCGCCGGCGAGGTGATCCGCAAAACCGGCTACGAGGCCATGCTCAAGGCCCAGAAGGAGGAAGGGGAGGCCCGGCTGGAAAACCTGGGCCAGCTGGTCAACTCGGTCAAGACCTACGCCGACCAGAACGGCGAGGAGGCGACCCTCTCCGGCTTTCTGGAGGAGGTGGCCCTGATCGCGGACATCGACTCCTACGACGAGGAGAACGACACCGTCACCCTCATGACCATCCACAGCGCCAAGGGGCTGGAATTCCCCTACGTCTTCCTGATCGGGATGGAGGACGGGGTCTTCCCCGGGGACCTGGTCCGCTACAGCGAGGAGGATATGGAGGAGGAACGCCGCCTTTGCTATGTGGGCATCACCCGCGCCAAGAAGGAGCTGTACCTCTCCTCCTCCCGCAGCCGGATGATCTTCGGCCAGACCCGCCGCAACCCGCCCTCCTGCTTCCTGAGCGAGATCGACCCCGCCGTGATGGACGAGTCCGAAAGCCCGGAACTGGCCTCCGGCGGGTTCGGGGCCGGGTACGGCAGCTTCGGCGCCGGGGTGCCCGGCGGGCGCAGCGGGTATTCCGGCGCTTCCCGCGGGTACCTGAACCGGGAGTACAACGCCGGTTTCGGCAGCCGCTACGGCAGCCGCAGCGGCTTTGCGGCCACCGGCGGGCACGAAAGCCCCCCCGGCGCCCGCACCCTGCCTTCCGGCGGGTTCGGGGCCGGGTACGGTTCCTCCCGCCAGAGCGCCCCGGCCGGGGCGGGCAGTTCCACCCTGCTCAGCACCGCCCCGGCCGCCAAAAAGCCCGCAGCCGGCTACGCCCCCGGCGACCTGGTGGACCACAAGGTATTCGGCCGCGGCAAGGTCATCAAGGTCACGCCGATGGCCGGGGACAGCCTGGTGGAGATCCAGTTCGACCGGGTCGGCATCAAAAAGACGCTGGCCAACTACGCGCCGATGACCAAGTTT
Source organism: Candidatus Gemmiger stercoravium (assembly GCA_019119835.1). Classification (GTDB taxonomy): domain Bacteria; phylum Bacillota; class Clostridia; order Oscillospirales; family Ruminococcaceae; genus Gemmiger; species Gemmiger stercoravium. Next base: position 13,564 of record DWWE01000097.1, read on the forward strand.
ACCGAGACCTGACGGCCGCCGTGCCGCCCACCTGCCAGGAAGGGGAGAACGCCATGCTGGTCCAACTCATCGCCCACACCGCCGAACCGGAGCGCACCGTCGCCGCGGCGGCCAAACTCTGTTATTCCGACGCCCACATCGAAACGCTGCTCGACGGCCTGACCCCCGAAAAGACCGCCGCCTTCCTGCAGAAACTCAGCGATCTGGGCCACGCCAGCCCCATCGAGCACGCCAGCTTCACCTTCGGCATCGAGGGGGTCAGCCGGGCCTTTCTGGCCCAGGTCACCCGCCACCGCATCGCCTCCTTCAGCGTGCAGAGCCAGCGGTATGTGCGGCTGGAAGATTTCCGCTACGTCATCCCGCCTGAGATCGAGGCCGTGCCCGAGGCGAAGGCCCGGTTCGTCGCCGCGATGAACGCCGACGCCGAAAAATACCTGGAACTGGCCCGCACGCTGGAGGACGCCCACACCCGCACCCTGATGGCTCAGGGCCTGCCCGAAAAGGCCGCCCGGGCCAAGGCCGCCAAGCAGGCCAACGAGGACGCCCGCTTTGTGCTGCCCAACGCCTGCGAGACCAAGATGGTCATGACGATGAACTGCCGCAGCCTGCTGAACTTCTTCAACCTGCGCTGCTGCGAGCGGGCCCAGTGGGAGATCCGCGCCGTGGCCGACCGGATGCTGGCGCTGGTGCTGCCGCTGGCCCCCCACATCTTCGCCGCCGCCGGCCCCCGCTGCCTGACCGGCCCCTGCCCCGAAGGCGCCATGTGCTGCGGCCGCCAGGCCCGGGTGCGGGAAAAATACGAACAGCTCAAACAGGAGGCACTGCATGGGTAAACTGCTGATTTTTGAAGGTCTGGACGGGTCGGGCAAGGGCACCCAGACCGCCCTTTTGTGCGACACGCTGCGCCGCCGCGGCATGGACCTGCGCCAGATCACCTTCCCCGACTATGAGAGCGATTCCTCGGCGCTGGTGCGGATGTACCTGTCCGGCCGGTTCGGCGACCGGCCGGACGATGTGAACGCCTACGCCTCCTCCACCTTCTTTGCGGTGGACCGGTTCGCCAGCTACAAGACCGTCTGGGGCGAATTCTACCGCAGCGGCGGGCTGGTGGTGTCCGACCGGTACACCACCTCCAACGCCGTACACCAGTGCTCCAAGCTGCCACCGATGCACTGGGACGGCTTTCTGAACTGGCTGTTCGACTTCGAATACAAAAAGCTCGGCATCCCCGAACCGGACGCTGTGGTCTACCTGGCGGTGGACGTGGAAGTCTCCCAGCGGCTGCTGGCCGAGCGCTACCAGGGCGACACCGCCCGGATGGACATTCAGGAAAAGGATACCGAATACCTGGCCCGCTCCCGCGCCGCGGCCGAATACTGCGCCCGCACGCTGGGCTGGCGCCGGGTGGACTGTACCCGGGTGGAGGACGGGCGCAAGACCATGCGCCCGGTGGAGGAGATCCACGCCCAGGTACTTGCGCAGCTGGCCGATATTCTGTAAAATAGCGAGGAAGGGGGGACCCCGTGATGGGAACGAACCTGCGCCGGGCCCAGCCGGCCGACCTGGGGCCCCTGGCCGCGCTGCGCACCGAAGCCTACGGCACCGACGAGCCCGAAGCCAGGGCCTGGCTGGGGCAGATGATCGGGCTGGACAACGTGCTGGTGTTGGAGCGCGGCGGCGAGCCGATGGCGCTGCTGGGGGCCGTGCCGGTGGACTGCGGCCACCGCCGGGGCATCTGGTTCAGCGGAATGCTCACCCGGCCGGAGCTGCGGGGCCGCGGCGTGATGAAAAACCTGCTGGCCGCCTGCCTGCGGGCCTATGCCCAAAGCGGGTATGATTTTGCGGTCACCGTGCCCGAGACCCCCGCGGCCGGGCGGGGGCTGCAGGGGCTCGGGTTCCGCAGCGCCTTCCCGCTGCGCATCGTGCGCAAACCCATCCCCCGCGGGCTGCTGGCCCAGGCTTCCTTCGACGCCATGACCGTCCGCCGCCTGCTGGACGCCCGCCTGCACTACCAGCCCGCCTGCGTGCAGCTGCCGGAACACACGGCGGTGGAGATGGTCACCCGGCTGTACCGCCGCGGGCTGACCGTCGTGTCCAACCAGCGGGGGTACGGCCTGTTCTGCCAGGAAGGCGAGGTGCTGCAGTTTATGGAACTGCAGGCCGACAACGACCACTGCGCCGATGTGCTGCTGCAGGCCGCCCGGGAAAAAACCGGCGCCACCCGCGCCAGCCTGCTGCTGGCCGAAAACCAATCGCTGTACCTGGGCGCCGGCAAGCGCTGCAGCTACGGCATGATCTGTTTTTTGTCCAAACCATTCCCTGTGACCGATGTGTATTTCCGCCTGCTGGTCTGAGACCGGGGAGTTGAAAACGGGCCCAGCCCGAAAAAGGAGCGTTGCGCATGAAGATCAATCGTGATTCCGGCGGCGACCGCCAGGTCTACCACCGCGGCGACCAGCCGTCCGCCGACCGTAACAGCCGCCCGGCCGACCGCAAGGCCGCCCCGGCCCGCCGCCAGCCGGACGAACCGGCCGCACCGGCCGGACAGATCCCGGCCCCGCCCCGGCGCAAAGCCTACGATGTGACCCAGGATACCGCCTATGAGGAAGAGCTCGACCTGGCCCCCGAGGCGGAGGAACCGCCGCCCCGCCGGCGCCGCCGCTTCCCCGTCGGGCTGGTGGTCGTGCTGGTGGTGGCGCTGCTGGTGGCCCTGGGGGGCTGGCAGCTGATGCAGCTGTACGGCGAGGTGGACGGCGTCGGCGCCGGCGGCAATATGCAGACCATCACGGTGGCCCAGGGCTCTTCGGTGGCGGACATCGCCGCCCAGCTGGAGGAGGCCGGCATCGTCAAGCACGGCTGGCTGTTCCGGTTCTACACCCGGTACAGCGGCCGGGCCGAAGGGCTGCAGTACGGCGATTTCGAGCTGTACCCCGGCATGGCCTACAATGACATCATCACCGCCCTGTCCGAACAGAAGGTCCGCCGGGAGACCGTGCGGGTCACCATCCCCGAAGGCACCACCGCCGTGGGCATCGCCCAGCTGTTTGTGGACCAGGGGCTGGTGGACAGTGTCGAGACCTTCCTCAACTGCGCCAACGGCACCGACGGGTCGGACTTCAGCCAGTATGCCTTCTGGAACGAGATCCCCGACAACGAAGGCCGGCTGCTCAAGTGCGAGGGGTATCTCTTCCCCGACACCTACGAATTCTTCACCGACGCCTCGGTGTATGACATTGTGGACACCCTCTACGCCCAGTTCGACGCCAAGACCCAGGACCTGATGGCCACCATCTCCGAAAAGGGCACCACCCTTGACCAGGTGGTGATCCTGGCTTCCTTCATTCAGGAGGAGGCCGGCGTGCCCGAGGAGGACTACAAGGTCAGCGCCTGCTTCCACAACCGGCTGGAATCCGACGACCCGCTGTGGGCCGAGCACAAGCTGGAGTCCAACGCCTGCAGCTATATCACCCAGGATGTGGAGAACAACTACCTCTGGAACTCCCCCATGGCCGAGTATATGGGCTGGCCGGCGGCCGGCGCCATCCCGGAGGAGGTCCTCAACGCCTATGACACCTACCGCATCAGCGGTCTGCCGGCGGGGGCCATCTCCAGCCCCGGGTATGCGGCCATCGACGCGGCGCTGAACCCGGACGAGGAGTTCATGGCCGAGGGCTACTACTTCTTCGTCACCGGCAACCCCAACGGCGACCACCCCGGCGAGTACTTCTACGCCAAGACCGCCGACGAGCACGCCGTCAATGTGGCCGAGGCCGGCTGGTAAACCCGCTTGCCCCAACCCACGCTCTGCCCGCCCGGCCCGGCCGGGCGGGCATTTTGAAGCCAAGAAAACCTTGAGAGAGGATGTTCCCGTATGCTGCAACAGCCCGAACTGCTGTCCCCGGCGGGCAGCCTGGAAACCCTGAAATACGCCGTGCTCTACGGCGCCGACGCCGTCTACTGTGCTTTGCCGGAATTCGGTATGCGCGCCGCGCCCCCCAACTTCACCCCCGAAGAACTGCAGGAAGGCTGCATCTTCGCCCACGCCCGGGGCCGCCGGGTCTACCTGACGCTGAACACCCTGCCCACCAACGAGGAACTGGCCCGCCTGCCCGGCGTCATCGAGCAGGCTGCGGCCGCCGGGGTGGACGCCTTCATCATCGCCGATCTGGGGGTGCTGCGCCTGGCCCAGAAATACGCCCCCGGCGCCGAGATCCACTTTTCCACCCAGGCGGGCATCGCCAACTACGCCGCCGCCACCGCCGCCTGCGAGCTGGGGGTCAAGCGGGTGGTGCTGGCCCGGGAGCTCAGCCTGCCCGACATCGCCGCCATCCGGGACAACGCCCCGCCCGAACTGGAGCTGGAAGCCTTCGTCCACGGCGCCATGTGCATGAGCGTGTCCGGCCGGTGCCTGCTTTCCAGCTACATGACCGGCCGCAGCGGCAACCGGGGCGAGTGCGCCCAGCCCTGCCGCTGGAAATACTATCTGGTGGAGGAACGCCGCCCCGGCCAGTATATGGAGATCGGGGAAAACGGGGACGGCAGCTACATCCTCAATGCCAACGATCTGTGTACCGCCCCCTTCCTGGACCTGATCTGCCAGGCCGGGGTGGACTCCCTCAAGATCGAAGGCCGGGCCAAGACCTTCTACTATGTGGCCTCGGTCACCAGCGCCTACCGCCGCGCCCTGGACCACTACCTGGCCAACCCCGCGGCCGAGTCCTTCGACCTGCCCGACGATGTGCTGGAGGAGCTCAACCGCACCAGCCACCGCCACTACTCCCCGGGGTTCTACTTCGGCCGGGACAAGGCCCTGCAGACCCCCAGCCACACCTATGTGCGCCCCTGGGACTTCCTCGGCACGGTGGATTCCTGGGCGGATGGGGTGGCCCACTGCACCCAGCGGGGCAAGTTCTGCCTGGGCGACACCATCGAGGCGCTGCAGCCCGACGGCAGCACCGTCACCCTCACCCCCGGCTGGATCCGGGACGAAGACGGCGCGGCGGTGGACGCCACCCCCCACCCGATGATGCGCTACACCATCCCCTGCGACACCCCGCTGATGCCCTGCAGCCTGCTGCGGATGCCGAAAAAGGAAGGCTGACCCCCTTCACCAAACGAAAAAAGACGGACGCAGTAGCGTCCGTCTTTTGTTTTTGCCTCCGGGCGGCGCAGGCCGCCCGGAGGGTCGCTTGTTTGCTGTTTTTGGGGCAAGGTCCGCGGGTCAGCGCCGGCGGGGGGTGCGGCGCTTGCGCACGCTGTAGCCGAAACTGCCCAGCCGCCGGCCCAGGGCCAGATACTCCCCGTGGGAATAGACGATCAGCCGGGCCCGCTCCAGGCAGAGTTTGCCGGTCTCGTCCAGCAGCGCTTCGTCCACATCCACCGCGACCACCTCGGCCAGAAACAGGTCGTGGCTGCCAAGGGGGATCACCTGGGTCACCCGGCATTCCAGGTTCACCGGGCTTTCCTCCAGCACAACGGTGTCCACCTGGGCGGCCGGGGCGGCGTGCAGGCCCATGGCGGCGAACTTGTCCACCTCCCGCCCGCTTTTGACGCCGCACCAGTCCACGGCGCGGGTCAGGGGCTCGGTGGGCAGGTTGACCACAAACACCCCGCTTTGCCGGATCAGGCCGTGGCTGTACCGCTCCGGCCGCACGCTGATGGACAGCATCGGCGGCTGGGTGCAGATGGTGCCGCACCAGCCCACCGTGATCAGGTTGGGGCTCTCCCGGGGGCCGCAGCTCACCAGCACCGGCGGTTCGGGGTTGAGCAGGGTGGATCCTTTCCATACCTGGCGGCTCATCGGGCATCCTCCTTTTCGGTCGGTTCGTTAGGCGCCCAGGTCCGGTCGCTGATGATGTACCGGGGCCGGTGCTTGGTCTCCATGTAAATTTTGCCGATGTACTCGCCGATCACCCCGAGGCAGATCAGCTGCACGCCGGACACAAAACAGATGATGCAGGTGGTGGAGGCCCAGCCGGACACCGTGGCCCCCAGCAGCGCCTCGATGATCGCCCACACGACCCCGAGAAAGCTCACGACCGCCACCAGCACCCCGAACCCGGTGATGAACCGGATCGGCTTGACCGACAGACTCGTGATGCCGTCAAAGGCCAGCCCCAGCATCTTGGACAGGGGATAGTGGCTTTCCCCGGCGATCCGCTCATGCCGCTCATAGGTCACCACCGTGCTCTTGAAGCCCACCAGCGGCACCATGCCCCGCAGGTAGAGGTTGACCTCCTTGAACCTGGCAAACTCCTGCAGGGCGCGGGCGCTCATCAGCCGGTAGTCGGCGTGGTTGTACACCACCTCGGCCCCCATGGCGTTGAGCAGCTTGTAGAACCCTTCGGCGGTGAACCGCTTGAAAAAGGTGTCGCTGGCGCGGCTGCTGCGCACGCCGTAGACGATCTCGCAGCCGTCCCGGTAGGCGTCCACCATCGCGTCCATGGCGTTGATGTCGTCCTGGCCGTCGCAGTCGATGGAAATGGTGATGTCGCAGCGGTCCTTGGCTTCCATCAGCCCGGCCAGCACGGCGTTCTGGTGGCCCCGGTTGCGGCTCTGGCTGATGCCGATGTAGTGCGGGTCGCTTGCGGCCAGGCCGCAGATGATCTCCCAGGTCCTGTCCTTCGACCCGTCGTTGACAAACAGCACCCGGCTGTCGGGGCTGATTTTGCCGGCGGCGGCCAGGTCGGTGATCTTTTTCAGAAACAGCGGCGCGGTGATGGGCAGCACCTCCTGCTCGTTGTAGCAGGGGATGACGATGTACAAAACCGGATGCTGGCGGTGGTTCATGGGGGTTCCTCCTGTCGGAATGGGTCAGGCTACCTGGCACTGGGCGCGCAGGCGGTCCTTGTCCAGAATCTTGAAGCTGCCGCGGAAGGTCTCGATCAGCCCTTCCCGCTGCATGCGGCCCAGTTCCCGGCTCAGGGCGCTGCGGTCGCAGTTCAGGTACTCGGCCAGGCCGGCGCGGGTCAGCGGCACCGCAAAGGTGTCGCTGCCGGCCTGCTCGGCCTGTTCCAGCAGCCACAGGCTGATGCGGGTGCGCAGGCTCTTGCAGATCAGCAGCTCCACCCGGCGGTCCAGCGCAAAGTATTTGTTGGAGATGGTCAGCACCAGATTCTGCATCAGCTGCAGGTGGGTCTCGTGCAGCTGGGCGCAGGGGTGGATGATCTTGTCATAGGGCAGGTAGACGGCCAGGCAGGGGGCCTGGGCCATCACGCTCACCGGGCTGCGCACGCTGGACCCGGACAGCACATCCCCGAACAGCCCGCCCGGGCCCATCTGGGTGATGGCCACGCTGGACCCGTCCGGCGTGTTTTTCAGCGCCAGGATCTTGCCTTCCAGCAAAATGCCGACCTCCCGGGTCTCGTACCCGGCCAACAGCAGCAGTTCGCCCTTCTGGTAGCGGCGCACCCGGGGGGCAAAACAGCGCAGCAGCAGGTCCAGCTCGTCATCGCGCATGCCGCGCAGCAGCGAGGTCTGCCGCAGCAGGGGATAGTAAGGGTGCAGATCCATCGGGGGTTCCTTTCTGTGCGGCCCGGGGGCCGGGCAATGTTGCCGGGGCAAAAATGTTGCACCGGCAATCGACTTATCGGTTCTATTATAGTATAGTGTTCCCGCAAAAGCAAATCAAATCCGGCCGTCCCCGGGCGGGGCCTTTCCGCCTGCCGACGGCCCTTTTTGGGAGGAGACTGTTGTTTATGAAACGAATCCGCGTTCTGGCCGGGCTGACCGCCCTGGCCCTGGCCGCCTCGCTGGCCGGCTGCGGCGGCGCCGCCAGCGCCCCGGCCCCC
>DWWE01000098.1 GCA_019119835.1 Candidatus Gemmiger stercoravium
GCCAGCACGCTCTTGGGCTCCACGTCGCCGTGGTGGGCCTCGATGGCATGGATGACCGCCGGGTTCTCCCGGTATTTCTTGCAGATGTCCACGCCGATCTGGACATGGCTGCCCTCGATCTCGTGGTCCAGCGCCTTGCCGATGTCATGCAGCAGGCCGGCGCGGCGGGCCTGCTGGACGTTGACCCCCAGTTCCCCGGCCATGAGCCCGGCCAGCCAGGCCACCTCCAGGCTGTGGGACAGCACGTTCTGCCCGTAGGAGGTGCGGTACTTCAGCCGGCCGATCAGCTTGACCAGGTCGGGGTGCAGGCTGTGGATGCCCAGGTCCATGACGGCCTTTTCGCCTTCCCGCTTCATCTGCAGTTCCAGTTCCCGGCGGCACTTGTCCACCGTCTCCTCGATGCGGGCGGGGTGGATGCGGCCGTCGGCGATCAGGCGTTCCAGCGCCATGCGGGCGATCTCCCGGCGGGTCTGGTCGAAGCTGGAAAGGGTGATGGCCTCGGGGGTGTCGTCGATGATCAGGTCGCAGCCGGTGGCGGTCTCCAGGGCGCGGATGTTGCGCCCTTCCCGGCCGATGATCCGGCCCTTCATCTCGTCGGAGGGCAGCGGCACCACGCTGACCGTGGCCTCGCTGGTGGCGTCGGCCGCGCAGCGGGCGATGGCCTGGCCGATCATTTCCCGGGCGATGTTGTCGCATTCGTCCTTCATGTTGGCCTGGTAGGCGGCGATGCGCATGGCCTTTTCGTGGGTGAGCTCATCGTCGATCTGCTTGAGCAGCACGGCGCGGGCGTCCTCCTGGGACATGGCGGCGATGGCTTCCAGCTTTTCCACCTGGCGCAGCTTGAGCTGTTCCAGTTCGTCCAGCCGGGCCTCCACCAGTTCGGTGCGCTTTTTCAGGTCTTCTTCCTTGCGCTCCATGGTGGCGGTGCGCTTGTCCAGCGCCTCCTCCTTCTGGTCCATGCGGCGTTCCTGGCGGCTGATCTCGGCGCGGCGGTCCTTGATCTCCTTGTCCGCCTCGCTCTTCAGCTTGAAGGCTTCGTCCTTGGCTTCGACGATGGTTTCCTTCCGTTTCTGTTCGGCGGCTTTGATCGCATCGTTGACGATCCGCTTGGCCTCCTCCTCAGCGGAGCCGAGCTTGGCCTCGGCCATGCGCTTGCGGTAGGTGATGCCGAGGTAAAAGCAGAGCGCCCCGACCGCGGCGGCAACGATGACGACCACCAGCACCGTGATGATGGTGGGCATGTGTGTCAACTCCTCAAAATGGTATAGGGAACATTTGAGGCGCAGCCGGGTAACAGGGCGTTCGATTATTCGATGATTCGTTTGTTCTGAAAAGGTGCAGGCTGCACGGCGGCCCCGCCGCCCGAAAGCCGCGCCCCGGGCAGGGCGCAGCGTGCAGACTTTTCCCGGGCAGGGTGCGCCGCCCGGTCCCGCCGCCCGAAGCGGCGCGGGGACGCAGGAAGGCGGCCTTCCCAGCGGGTGGGCGGCAAGCCGCTGCCGGGCGCCGCGGCGGCGGCCCGAACAGGCGGCAGCCCGGCCGCGGCCGGCGCTTTGCCTTTTCATACACCCTACGAAAAACAACGAGCGCGGCCGGCAGGCCAGCGGTCGTGGTACCAAATAAAACGGGCGCCCGCTGTGGCAGCGGCCCCCCGGCAAAGGTGCGCGGCGCGGTCCGCCGGCGGCCCCTCTGCCGCTTGATCCTAGCGCGTACCCGGCAAACCGGAAAGCCCGCCGCCCCGGCGAATGCGAAGCCCGGGGCCGCCGGGACCCCGCGGCCCCCGCCGCCCCGCTGCAGACGCTGCCGCTGGGCAGACACAGTCCGTACCGGTGATTTGCCTGATACAATCTAAAACCTACTTATAGTTTATATGCAATTCATACACTTGTCAAGAAATTGTTTCAGCATCCCGCCCCGGCGGCACACCAAAAAACGCCCGCCCCCAAAGGGGGACGGGCGCTGTGCCAAAAAGATGGCGGGCCGTGCCGGCCTTTTGCCGGTCAGGCCATGAAGGGGGTGGTGTTGGCCAGCACGCCGGCATCGCCCCACACGCCGCGGCGGGACCCGCCCGCCGGCGCCTTGCGGATGCTGCGCACCGCCACCGCGCCTTCCAGGCTGACGACGGCCGCCGCAATGGCCGCCACCACCTCCGCCGGGATGCCGCTTTCCACCACCGGGGCCTTGGGCGCCGCCGGGGCCGGCTTGACCTCCGCCTTGGGGGCCGCCGCCGGGGCGGGCTTGGCCTCGGCCTTGGGGGGCGCGTAGGCTTCATCCAGCTTGCGTTCCAGCAACACGATCAGGCCGACGGCCACCAGCAGGCCCACGACCAGCACCAGCACTTCCAACAACATAAACCGTTCCTCCTTGACGCCGGGGCGGCAGGCCCGCCCGGTCGGCATATTTTTGCAGTATGACTATCCGTATTATACCACACCCCCGCCGGTTTGGATAGGGACCCGGCCGGTTTTTTTCCACTTTTTTTGCAAAAAAGCGCCGCAGCCGGTCCCGGCTGCGGCGACAGATCATTCGGCTTCTTCTTCCAGTTCGCGGACAAACCGCCACAGCTCGTCCAGCGTGCCGATCTCCGCCAGGCGGTCTTCGTCCACCTCGACGCCGATGGCTTCGCCCAGCTGCCAGGCCAGCTCGACCAGGTCCTCGTGGTCGGCGCCCAGGTCGGCCAACGCGGTATCGCCGGCCAGCTCCTCTTCATCACAGCTGAACTGTTCCGCCAGGATCTCCCGCAGTTCCTGTTGTGTCATGTTTCGCACCTCCCCCAGCCTGCGGCGCGGCCGTGGGTCGCGGCCGCCGCCTTGCGTTCTTTGCCCTATGATACCGTGGCGCGGGGCGGCTCGTCAAGGGGCAGTGTGGGGAAAACGCATAGAAATCTCCGGTTCAATCTTGTGCAATTTCCACACAGGGCGGCGCAACCACCGCTCCAGCGCCCTTTTTGCCCCGCCGGCCGGGTCACTTTTTCGGGTCCTCCCGCCGGCTCTGGGTGCCGAAGTAGAAGGCCACCACCATGCTCACCACCGTCATGACGGTGTCGGGCTGCAGCGCGCCGGACAGCGCCAGCGCCGCAAACACCCCGATGACCACCAGCGTGACGATGGTCTTGACCTTGATGAGGGCCGCCAGGCTGCGGATCAGTTCCTGCCACATCTCAATGTCCCCCTTCCAGCAATTTCAGTCTTGTCTCGTGTTCGCCCAGCTGCCGGTCCTGCTGTTCCACCCGGGCCCACAGCCGGCGGTGGCTGTCGGCGGCCTTGCCGGCCTGGGCTTCCAGGTCCCGCTCCAGGGCGTTGAGCCGGGCCTCCATGGCCTGCAGCAGGGTGTTCAGCCGGGTGATGCTGCCGTTGAGCCGCACCACCGGCCCGCCCACCGAGATCCCCAGCCCCACCAGCGTGACCAGCGCCGTGATGACCGTCCATTCCATCCTCATCCCTCCTCCACATAGGCGGCGGTATAGGGCACCCCCAGCCGCTGGGCCAGGTTCCAGAAGCTCATGGCGTCGCCGTCGCTCACCGGGCCGATGCTCAGCCGCTGCAGCCGGGCCGGCGCCGGCGTGCCGGGGCGCCGCACGCTCTCGTAAACGCCCAGGTGGGCCTGCACCGCCGGGCTCGCACAGGAAAATTCCCCGTCCAGCCAGTTCAGCGGGTTGCAGCGCACCCCGGCCAGCAGCACCTCAAAGTGCAGGTGGGCGCCGGCGCAGTTGCCGGTCTGGCCGCTGTAGCCCAGCAGGTCCCCCTCCCGCACCAGCTGCCCCGCCTTGACGCAGGCCCGCGTCAGGTGGGCGTAGCGGGTCTGCAGCGGCTGGCCCCGGTAGTCGGCATGGCGCAGCCGCACCATGGTGCCGTAGCTCTGCATCCCGGTGCGGGTGTGCCCGTCCCAGGTCTGCAGCTGGTCCACCGTGCCCCCTTCCGCCGCATAGACCGGGGTGCCGGCCCCTGCCCGCAGGTCGATGGCGTTGTGGGCGCTGCCGTCGTTGTAGGTCCAGCCCGCCGTCAGAATGTGGGTGCTCAGCGGCCAGCGCAGCAGCACCTCCCCGCTTGTCAGTCTCATACGCTGCCTCCTTCGCTGTCGGCGCCGGCGGTGCGGCGCAGGATGTAGGTCACCTTCATCGTCTTGTCGGCGGTCTTTTCCACCGGCTCGGCCAGGTCGTTGACGGTGGCCAGGTAGTTGGCCCGCACGCTCAGCACCACGCCGTCCGCCTTGTCGCCGTTGTCCCGGCAGGCCAGGCAGAGCAGCTGCCGGCCGCGGATCGGGTAGATCTTCAGGTAGTCGGCGCCGCTGCTGTACACCTCGGTGCGGCGCATGCGGTTTTTGGCGGTGTCCAGCACGGCGCCGTAGCTGCCGTCGCCCACCCCGGCGGCGGCGTAGCTGTACAGCCGGCCGGCGTAGGCGTCGTTCACATAGGTGAAGGGCAGGCCCGCGCAGTCGATCTCGGTCACGTCCCCGGCGTCGGTGAGGGGGATGCGGAAATACCGGTACTGGTCCCCGCTGCGCTGGTAGCTGCGCATGTACACCGCCCCGTCGTAGACAAAGCCGGCCAGCGGCCGGGCGGGGCGCAGGTTCATGCTCAGGGTGCTGCCCCGCAGCGACCCGGCGCCGCTGCCCGCCAGCGCCACGCCGGTCTGGTTGGTCAGGCTGTGTACCGTGACCTGCCGGGTGTCCAGGCTGACCGCCAGCACCTGGAAGGCCGCGTTGGCCGCCACCTGGGTGCCGCTGGTGTTGGTGATGTAGAGGGTACGGGTCTCGGGGCGGTAGTTCCAGCCCAGGAAGTAGGCGGTGCCGGCGCTGGCCTTGAGCAGCGGCTGCACCGTCACGGTCTGGCTGCGCTTGCAGGGGGGCTTGTTGGTCCCCCGCTGCCAGAACAGGTCCAGGCTGCGGGTGTAGGCGGGGTAGGCTTCCAGCGTCAGCTGCAGTGTGCCGTTGCTGCCGGCGGCGGGGCGGGCCAGCAGCAGCTCGTCCGCCTCCTCGTCCATCTCCAGCAGGTAGGGCAGGTCGGTCTCGGCGTCCAGGAAGGTGAGGAACCCCCGGCTGAGCTGCCCGCCGAAGGTCTCGCCGGCCTCGTAGGCATAGTGGTCGGCGCTGGCGTGGGTGTCCTCGCTGGCCAGCATCGCGCCGCCCCGGTGGGTCAGGCAGATGGAGGCCACCGTGCCGTTGGCCTGCTGGGTGCTGAAATCGTAGACGAAGGTCAGCTGGCCTTCGGCCGGGTCCAGCTGGCTTTCCACCGCGTTGAAGCTGCCCCGCACCCGGTTTTCGCCGGCGTTGGTCTGCCCGCAGGCCCCGCTGCCGGTGACCGCCGTGCCCGCCGGCAGCAGCAGGGCGTCCTCATCGGCGCCCACCGCCTTGTCCAGCAGCAGCACCCCGCCGCTGGCAAACAGCAGCGGGCTGTTGGCGTCCTCGCCGCCCTGGGGCTCCAGCATCCGGCTGTCGGTATACAGCCCGAAGGGGGTGAAGATCTCCTGCAGCGCGTCGGTGACGCGGTTTTTGTGTTCCCACACCCGGGTCCGGCCGGTGTGGATGTCGGTCAGTTCGATCCGGGTTTGCCCCTGGATGCTCATGGTCATACCTCCTCTTGTTGGATGGCGGGGCTCTCCGCCTGCAGGTCCTGCAGCACCAGCGCGGCGGGGGCCCAGGCGAGGGCCGGCAGGGTGTCCCGGCCGGCGGCCGAAGCCGGGGCGGCGGCGTGCAGGGCCGGCTGGTCCTGCAGCGGGCCGGCGGTCAGGGGCCGGCGCTGCCAGGCGGCCGGGCCAAGGGCGTCCTCGGCCTGGAGGGTGCCGTCCCACACCGGGCCGCCGGCCATGCCCTGGCCGGTGATGACCCCCCGCAGCCCGCCGGCCGCCAGCGTCACGGTGCCGCCGGTGACCGCCAGCCGCACTTCGAACCGGTTGGAGGTGTCGGCCTCCAGCTCGGTGAAGGGGTAGAACAGCGCCAGGATGCGCGGCCCCGCCGTCAGCCGCTGCACCGGGGCAAAGCCGGTCACCGGGCTGCCGTTGAGGTAGTACCGCACCTCCAGCAGCAGGGAGGGCGGCTCGGCCGGGGCAGCGCTTTCGCCCCCGTCCCCGGCATCCTCCCCGGCATCCTCCCCGGTGTCCTCCCCGGTCTGTCCGCCGGTGTCGGCCGGGGCGTCGGCGCCGCCGGTGTCCGGGTCCTCCGGTTCGGGGGCGTCGGGCTCGGCGTTGACCAGCAGCTGGGCGAAGAAGAGCGCCCCGGTTTTTTCCACCGTGACGAAGGTGACCCGGGCGGCCGTGACCTCCGCCCCCGGCCCGGCCGTGACGGCGGCGGGGTTGACGAAGCTGTAGAAGATCAGCCGGTTGTTCACCGTGTCGGTCTGCAGCTGCTGCAGGGCGGCGGCGCCCTTGTCCCGGGCGGCGGCCAGGTAGGGGTTTTTGCCCACCCCTTTCAGGGTGCTGCTGCCCCGGAACTTCCACACCCGGTGGGTGACGAGGGTCTGGGCCGATGTCTGGCCGGAGGCTTCCCCCGGCTCGGTGATGGTCAGCCGGTCGCCGCAGTCCAGCGCCGGGTCGGCCACGCCGGTCAGGCTGGCCGGCACATAGGGCAGGGTCTGCAGGTGGGCGAAGAGGGCGTCGGCCAGGGCCTGGGCCCGCTCGGCCAGCCCTTTGGCAAAGAGCGGCGCGTCGGTGATGGTCATGGTCAGGCCGCCGGCGTCGTCGGGGTCCCGGCTGACCAGCCGCCGCCCGCCGGTCTCCACCACCAGGGCGGTGTAGCGGCAGACATAGTCGGCCACCGCCGCGCCGGCCCGGTCGCCGGTGCCCAGCGTGGCGCAAGGTTGCGCCCCGAAGGGCCGCAGCACCAGCGCCCCGGCCCGGTCCACCGCGCCGAAGCAGCCGGTCACCTGGGCCACTGCGGCCAGGCAGTCCCGCCAGGTGGCGCAGCCGTCCTGGGTGTCCAGCTGGAAGGTCTCGGCGGCGTTGGGCTGGCCGGCCAGGTCGGCTTCGGTCACCCCCAGTTCCAGCCCGCAGTGCTCGGCGATCTGGCTGAGCATCCCGTAGGGGGTGCCCTGCAGGGCGGGGCCGGTGTAGTCCCGGTCCAGCAGGAGCAGGTTGTCGTAGGCGTGGATGGAGACGCAGAGGTTGGTGCGCTCGGCTTCGGCCACCGTGTACACCCCCAGCGGCAGGTCGGCCCAGCTGCCGTCGGGCAGCCGCAGGCCGTAGGTCAGGCTGACCCGGGCGCCGTACAGTTTGTAGCGGGACAGGTCGGTGCGCAGCTGGAAGGACGCCTGCCCCAGATAGACGCAGCCGAACTCCAGCTCCTGGCCGTTGACGCACTGGGTATCCAGCGTGACCGACCCGCTCATCAGCGATTCGGGGCCGAAGCTGCGCACCGTGCCGTCGGTGAGGGTCAGCGTGCCCCGGAGCCGCTCGGTGCGCACCGGCGCCCGGATGGCCTGTTGGTAGGCTTCGGTTACGGCGTACAAGACATGACACCCCTTTCCGGTAAGTTGGTCCCCCGCCCCTCCGGGCGGCGGGGGCGCGGCGGGCGGTTGCTAAAACTCCACAAGGTCCAGCGTCACCTCCCACACGGCCTGGCCTTCGCGGGCGGCGATGAGGTCGGCGGTGCGGGTGCCGGCGTACATCTGGGCGGTGCGGGCGGTGCCGAAAAAGTATTCCACCGTGAACCGGTCGGCGGCGGTGGCGTTGAGGATGGCCGCGCACTGGTCGGTGGAAAGGGCCTGCCAGGCGGCCGAGATCTTGGCCACGCCGCCCCGCACCCGGGCGCGCACCAGCACGCCGTCCTCGGTGCGGCCGGTGTCGGCGCTGTCCAGGTCGGACAGGCTGACCTTGTAGCTGTGGGGCGCCGGCATCTCGACGCCGCCGATCTTGAGAATGGTCATTCATCTTCCTCCGCTGCGCAGCATCCGGCGGCTCTGGCTGGACGCGATGACGCTGTCCAGCAGTTCCTCGCCCAGATAGATGTTGATGGTCTGGTCCTGGCCGGCAAAACCGGCCAGCGTCTCGGCAAAAGCCTGGCGCAGCGTGTCCAGCGGGGCTTCGATGTTGGTGCCCTGCGGCTGGTCCCCCAGCAGCGCCAGGAAGGCCCGGTTGGGCGGGATCACCGCGCCGGCGGCCAGGGCGGGCAGCCGCGGGGGGCTGGCCAGGGCGGGCACGGCGGCGTAGGGCACAGCGGCGCTGCGGCCGGTCTTGTAGACCCGCCCCAGGCCGGACGCCCCCCGCCCCAGGCCGCTGAGCGCCTGCCAGGCGTTGGCCACCGCGTCGGCGATGCCCCTGGCAAAGTTGGCGATCAGCGTCTGCAGGCCCTGGATGGCCCCGCGCACCGTGTCGGTGATGGTGCGCCAGGCCGCGGCGGCCGAGTCGGTCATCGCCTGCCAGCCGGCGGTCCAGTTGCCCAGCAGCCCCTGGGTCAGGAAGTCTGCCAGCCCCCGCAGCAGCTGCAGCAGGCTGGTCAGCAGCCCGGCGGCGGTCTGCACGGCCAGCCGCACCGCTTCGGCCAGGGTGGAAAAGACCTGGGCCGCCACCGGCCCGAAGCTGGCCGCCAGGAAGTTGAGCAGCGGCGCCAGCAGGGTGTTCCAGAAGGTCAGCAGCAGGTTCATCACCGAGCCCATGGCCAGGGTCAGGGCGTCGAACAGCGGCTGCAGCGCGGTGTTCCACAGCTGGCTCAGCTGGGTGATGAGCGCCTGCAGCACCGGCTGCACGGTGCCGGTCCACAGCGTCATGAAGATGGTGCAGAGGTTCTGCACCGCCTGCGCCGCGCCGGCCAGGATCGGCTGGCCGTAGGCGGTCCAGGCGGCCTGGATGGAACCCATCGCCCCCTGCCACATCTGCAGCGCCAGGGCCAGCAGCGGGCCCAGGACGTTGTTCACCGCATCGCTGACCAGCGTCGCCAGGGTGGTGAAAAGGGTGCCCAGCTGGGTGACGGCGGTGGCCGCCGCCCCGCCCAGGATGGGCGCGAACGCCTGGGACAGGCTGTTCCACACCCCGGGCAGAAAGGTTCCGCCCAGGTAGGCGGCCAGCGGGGCCAGGGCGTTCTGCCACAGCCCCAGGGCCGCAGCCTGCACCGGGCCCCACACCGCCAGGGCGGCGGCCTGCAGCTGGGCCCAGGCGGCCCGCCAGGCTTGGATGGCCGGGGCGTACAGCGCCTGCACCTGCTGCCAGAAAGCCTGCACCGCCCCCAGCGCCGCCGCCAGCGCCCCGGGCAGCCCGCCGGGGGCCGCGCTGCCGCCCGGCCGGCCGGGTCCCGCCCCGCCGCTGCCGCTGCCCGTCCCGCCGGCATCCGGCAGGGCGGTGTCGGCGGCGTCGGCCGCCGCCAGCCGCTCGATCTCGTCAAAGCCGGCCAGGCTGCGCGCCGCCTTGTCGGCGGCGCGGGCGGTGGTCTTGGCCGCCCGGCCCACCTGCTCCACCGCCCGGGACGCAGCCTGGGCGGCCGGGGCGGTCCGGCCGCCCAGCAGGGCGGCCAGCCGGTCGGTGCCGTCGGCGGCGCCCCGCACCAGCGTTCCCAGGGCGCCCAGCGCCGGGTTCAGCGCGGTCTGCAGCGGCCGGGCGGCCGCCTGCACCGTGGCGGGCAGGCTTTGCAGCACCCCCCCGGCCCGGGCCCCGCCGGCGGCCGCGGCGTTCAGGCCGTCCGCCAGCGCCTGCAGGGCCTGCCCCAGCGCCCGGGCCTGCCGCCCGGTCTCGGCCGGCAGGGATTCCTGTTCAAACTGTAGTGTTCTGGCCAAGGTCCTCCCCCCTTCTTTCCTGTGGGCCGCCGTCCAGCAGCGCCAGCAGCCGGTCCCGTTCCGCCCGCTCGGCGGCGGTGGGCGCGGGGCGCAGGTCGATCTGGTCCCGGTGGGCCCGGTAGTATTCCAGCTCCCAGCCTTCCAGCCGGCGGCCCCGGTGCAGCTTGTCCCGGATGGCCACCACCGTGCCCAGCGCCCCCGGTTCCATGGCTGCGAACCAGCCAAGGAAGCTCCACCAGTGCAGGTAGGGCAGCGCCCGCACCTCGCACCCGGCGGCCCGGTTCACCCCGGCCACGATCAGCCCGGCGTCCCGCTGCCAGTCGATGAGCCGCGGCCCCGCCCGCCCCGGCGCCTCGGCCTGGGGGCCGGCCAGGAATCCGGCCAGCGCCCGGGCGGCCTCGGGCCAGGCGGCGGGGGGCAGGGCGTCAAAGTCCCGGTAGAACAGCGCCAGCGCCACATACCAGCGCTCGTCGGGGCGCAGGGTGTCGTCGGGGCCGTCCAGCCAGGCCAGGATGTCCAGCACGTCCCGGAAATCGGTCTGCACCGGCCGGTCCTGCCCGGCCACCGGCAGGGCGGTGGGCAGCGTCCAGGGGTTCACGCCCCGGCCCCGCCGCGTTCGGCGCGGGCCTGTTCGGCCTGCTGCACCGCCTGGCGGGCGGTGGCCTGCAGGGTGGTTTCGGCCCCCTGCTGCAGCACCGGGGCCAGGGCGTCCAGCAGGTTCTGCACCACCGGGCGGCCGTTGCGGCCCAGCCCGGCCAGGTTCACCCCTTCCAGCAGGGCGTCAAAGTCGTTTTCTTTGCCGAACACCCCGCTGAGCATCGCCTTGATCCGCCGGTCGTACTCGGCCAGCAGCACCAGTTCGGCGGCGGCCCGGTCCTCCGCGTCGGGGTTTTCCTCCAGCGCCCGGGTCCGCCGGGTCAGTTCGGTCTGCAGCGCACTCAGCTGCTGCCGCGCATCGAAAAAGCGGTGGTAGATGTTGGGGTCGCCGGGGTTGAAGCGCAGCACGCCCCGCCCGTTGACCTCGAACTCCTCCACGCCGGTATCCACCTGGATCTTGTGCATTCGGCACACTCCTTTCCTTGTTCTTCCCGCCCACCCGCCCGGCGCCGGCCCTCAGGCCGGGGTAAAGGTCTTGGTATCCACCGCGAAGGTGCCCTTGGTTTTGACGCCGGTGTAGTGGACGTTGAAGGGGATCTGGTAGCCGGTGGTGTCGCCGCCGTAGCTGACGATCTCGATGTAGCATTCCTCCTTCACGGCCGGGTAGGCGCCGGAGCTTTCCTCGCCCCAGAGCTTGACCTCCACGATGTCGGTCTTCAGGTCGTCCAGCACCAGGTCCCCGTCCAGGATGGCCTGGAGCTTTTCAAACAGCGGGTCGTCCTCCACGGCATAGTAGGGGGTCACCTCGCCCTGCTTCTGGTAGCCGTCGATGACCACCGAGGTCTGGCCCAGAATGTTCTGCTTCTTTTCCACATTGGCGGTCATTTCGGGGGAATACTCCTCCAGGTCGCTGCCCAGGCGGCAGTAGCTGTCCGGCTCGGTGCCGAAGGCCGCGTTGAGGTAGTGGGCCATGTATTTGCGTTCGATCTTCAAAACGGTTCCTCCTTTGGTTGGGGTCAGCACAGCTGGCGGGTGTACTCGGCGGTCAGGGTCACGGCGTAGGTGGCGGTGCCCTCGTCGCCGGTCTTTTCCAGCCCGCCGGCGGCGGTCAGGGTCTCGGCGGCCGGGTCGGCGTTGCCGAAGTGGGGGGCCAGGCCGGCGGCGCTCTGGGCGGCGGTCCAGTCGGCCAGGGCTTCCAGCCGGCGGGCGTTGGCCGGCGCGCCGGCCGTGCCGTGGGGCAGCACCAGCCGCAGGGTCCAGCGGGCGCGGCAGCGGGCGAACCGCTGCCCCAGCAGGTTTTCCCGCCGGGCGGTCACCCCGCTGCCCGCCGGGAACAGCCCGGCGCAGCCCGGCACCGCCGGCAGGTCGTCCACCCACAGCGCCCGCAGGTCGGCCAGCGCCGGCGCGGTGCGCAGCCAGGCGGCCAGCGCCTCGGTCATCGTCTCGTTGGGGTCCATGGTTTCCTCCTCAGTTGGTCAGGCTGTGGGCGCCGCTGCCGCTGCGGGTCCACCAGCCGCCCGCTTCCAGGTGGCAGGGCGAACCCTGCCAGTCCTTGGGGTCCACATACTGCACGCAGCACAGCCCCGGCACCAGGGCGGGCACAAAGGCGTCCCAGTCCGCCCAGGCCACGGCCTGCCCCTCGCCGGGCAGCACCCGGTCGCCGGGGGCCAGGGTGTAGTCGGCGTCCCGCCGGGCGCTGCGCTCGGGGATGATGAGCAGGAAGGCCGACGCCCGGTTCTGCCCCTGCTCGGTGTGGACCATCCGGACCCGCCGGTCCAGGAAGGCCCCCCGCACCACCGTGCGGGTGACGGTGCCGGCGTCCGGGTCGGGGTGGTAGAGGGTGACAGTCTGGCGGCACAGCGGGTATCCGGGCTCAGCCATGGCGCACCCCCCGGTAGATCTGCAGGAAGTCCTGGGCCAGCTGGCGGTAGTAGACTTCCCGCAGGTAGAGGGTGGTGGGGCAGAGCTCGGGCGGGGCCACATAGGTCTCGCTGACGCTGCCCACGCTGGCCGCGGCATAGCCCCGGCGGGCGTCCTCCTGGTCAAACTCGTACATCGCGTCGGCGATGGCGCACAGGGCGTTGTCCTCGGCGTCGGGCACGCCGGGGCGCGGGGTCATGGCGTAGAGCTGGCGCAGCCGCCCCAGCTTGACCCCGGCCCGCCGGGCATACCGGGGGAATTCCGCCTCGGGGATGTCCTCGCCCAGGTAGCTGTCGGTATAAAAGGTGTAGTCCGGCAAGGTAGCGTGCCTCCTTTTGGCGTTACGCCTTGAACTTGGCCAGCACCACCTTGGCTTCGTTGGACAGCACCGCCACATAGAACTCGTCGGCGGTGATCTCGGTGGTGCGGATCTTGGGTTTGCGCTCGGTCTCCACATTGACCTCCCGCTTGCGGTAGATGGTCAGCGCCGGGACCTCGTCCTCGGTCTCGGGGTCGCCTTCCAGCTTGACGATGGGGCAGGCGTAGCACTCCACGCCGGGGGTGCCGGGTTCGCCCTCCTCACCCCCCTCGGTGCCGCCCACCTCCACCAGCGGGACCTTTTTGCTGGGCACGATGCGGCAGCCCGCGATCATGCCCACCTCGCCGGTGAGCATCAGCCCGGCCTGGTACTTGTCGGCGCTGAGGAAGTCCGCGTCTTTGCGCAGGGCGGTGAGCTGCTTGGGGTGGATGAACAGCACCTTGTCGCAGCCCTGTTCCTCCTCAAACAGGTCCAGCGCTTCGACGATGCCGTTGTAGCTGATGGCGCCGGCGCTGCCGTCATAGCTCAGGGTGGCGGTCTGCAGCGCGTCCATGCAGTCGTTGTCGATCTTGGCCGCGATGGCCATGGCCAGCTGGGTGTTGGCCTCCCCCACCGGGTTGCCGTAGCCGGACAGCACCGCTTCGTCGGTGAGGCTGACGCCCTTCATGGCCTTTTTGACGGTGGCCTTGCGGGTGGAGGTGGTCATCTTTTCGATGGTCACCTCCTCCCCTTCGGCCACGTCGGCGGCGTCGCCGATGTAGGCGTAGGCCGGCACCGTGATGGTGTCGCCGGGCACGCCGGCCAGGGTGTCGTCCACCTTGGCGAAGGGGGCGACCCGCAGCTTTTTGGGGATGCGGGCCGAAACCATGTCCCCCATCACTTCGGGGTCAATGAGGTTTGCGAGCTTGGTGGTCATGTCTGCCATAGTCTTCTCCTCTCTGCTGGGTCAGTTCCGGGCAGGGCCCGGGCTCATCTGTCGCTGCGCAGCCGCGCATAGGTCTCGGGGTCGCTGTGTTTCAGCGCCAGCCGTTCCCGGTAGCTCATCCGGGCCAGGGCCTGGGGGTCGGGGGTCAGCGGTGCGGTGCCGGTGCCGGCGGCGTAGGGGGCCGGCCGGGCGGCGTCAGGGCTGTTGGGCTTGTCCATCCTCATCACCTCCTTTCGCGGCGGGCATCCAGCGCCGGCGCACAGCGGCCAGGTCCGCCTCGGTCTCGTGGGGCAGGCCGAAGTACCAGGCCAGGGCCAGCTCGGGGCGCAGCAGGCCGTCCGCCACCATCTGGCGGTATTCCTGCCAGGCGGCGGCCCGGTCGTACAGCAGCCCGTCGCCCCAGTCCAGGTTCAGCGCCGCGGCGGGGTCGAAGGGTTCGGCCCCGCACAGGCCGTAGGCCCGGCCCAGCGCGTCGCACAGCGCCAGCGCCTGGCAGACCGCCTGCCGCCACATCTGCTGGAAATCGCCGACGGTCAGGACGGCGTCGGCGCCGGTGGCGGTGATCTCGGTGGCGGTGCGCTCGGCGGTCTCGGCTTCGCAGAGGGTGCCGCGGCGCAGCCCGATCAGGCTTTCACACCCCCGCAGGATGTCCTGCTTGCGGGCCAGGTAGCTCTGTTCCCGCAGGGCCGGGCTGTACACCGTCACCCCCAGGTTGGCCGGGTCTTCGGGCAGGCCGACAAACAGGTCGTCGGTGAGCGCCCGGTCCCCCGGCCCCTCGCCCCGCAGAAGATCCTCCGAGGCAAACACCCGGGACGCGCCGTTCTCAAACTCCCGGGAAAGGCCGTGTTCGGTGCGGCCCAGCCGGTGCAGCAGCCCGGCCGCCGGGGCGAACACCGCCACCGGGTCGGGGCTGCCGTCCACGCAGTTGGCCATCGGGGTGCGCAGCACGGCCAGCCCCACCCCCGAAACGCCGGGCAGCAGCAGGGTGGGGCGCAGAGCCTCGGTCTCGGGCAGGGTGTCCAGCGGCACCTCCCGGCCCAGCGTCTCGCCGGCCAGTTCGAACAGCCGGGTCTCGATGGTCAGGCCCTTCTCCCCGGCGGTGCGGCGCTCCAGCAGCGCATACCGGCGCCCGCCGCGGCTGATCCGCTGCATGGTGCCCACCGCCTGCAGCCGCCCCTGCAGGTCCCGCCCCAGCGGCAGGAAGTGGTCCCGCCGCACCGGCACGAACTCAAACCCCGCGCCGGCCGGCACCGGTTTGAGCAGGCATTCGCCCCCCACCAGCGCGGCCTGCATGGCCCGGCCGCGCACCGCGTCCAGCGCCCGCAGGTTGCCGGTCATCCAGTCGGTCTTGGCCCCGCCGGGGCGCAGGCGGCTCTCGTACTCGGCAAAGACCGCCCGGCACAGCTTGCTGACGATGAGCACCGGCAGCCGGTCGGCGGGGTCCTCGCCGGGGAAGGCACGGCCGAAATAAAGGTCGAACCACTCCCGGATGGCCGCCTGCATCCGCGGGCTTGTCACGTCCCGCCGGCCGAACGCCCGGCCGAAGGCATGTTCCAGTTCTGTTTTCATGCTTCCCTCCTGAATCACGCGGCGCATACGCCGCAGACGGTTGTAAAATCCGGCCCGGTCCCCGGCTACTGCCCCCGCCGCCGCCAGACGCTTTCCACCGCATACCGCACGGCGTCGATGTGGTGGTTGTCCACATCCGGGTAGCCGGGCAGCACCTCGCCGGTGCGGGGGTCGCGGGCATACTCGTAGGCGGCAAACTCGGCGGCGGTGTCGGGGCAGCGGGCCGGGTCGATGCAGATGGCCGCCAGGCTCTGCAGCCACTTCATGCTCTGGTTCAGGCTGCCGGGGCCCTTGTGGGCGGCGCGGCAGGCCAGGCCGGTGGCCCGGTAGTCGGCGCAGCTCTTGGGTTCGGCCGAGTCGGCGGTCAGCAGCCCGCCGGTGCGCAGACTCTCCCCCACCCCCCGGTCCAGCAGCAGCCGGGCGGTATCCCGGTTGGGGGTGCGGCGGCGGGTCAGCTCGTCCAGCACCACCAGGGTGCGGCGGGCCGGGTCGTAGGCCACCGCGTTGTAGGCCCAGGGGTCGGGGTACCAGCCCCAGTCCACCCCGTGGTACACCCGCTCCGGGGCGGGCAGGGCGGCGGCGTCCAGCGGTTCCAGCCGCAGGTTGTCAAACACCGCGGCGCCGCTGCCCACCACTTCGCCCAGGTACTCGTGGCGGTAGGCCAGCGGGTTGACCTGCCGCAGGTGGTCGGCGTCGGCCAGGAAGCGGGGCCCCAGCCAGTCGGCCGGCAGGTCCCGGTAGGTGGCGTGGACCACCCGCTTGCCGGCCCGGGGCTGCAGCACATACCGGTTGACCCAGCTGCGCCCCATGGCCGGCGGGTTGAAGCTCTTGAAGGCCAGGGCGTAGTCGCCGCCCCGGAACAGGCTCTGCTCCACGCTGCGCACCTCCTCGGGGCCGTCGAACTGGTCCAGCTCCTCGAACCAGCACAGCCCGATGGTCCCGAAGGGCGCCCGGATGCTCTTGAGCTTGCCCGCGTCGTCCAGCCCGAAGAACTGGATCTTCTGGCCGGTGGGCAGGTAGGTACATTCCATCGGGCTGACGGTGCAGCGGAATTTGCGCCCCAGCCCCAGCGCCCCGATGGCCCAGCAGATCTGCGGGTAGACGCTGGTGCGCAGCGTGGCCCCCACCTTGCGCAGCACCACGGCGTGGACGCCCGGGTGGCGCAGCAGCTGCAGAACCAGTTCCAGCGAAAGATAGCTGGACTTGCCCGACCCGCGCCCGCCCTTGGCCACCAGTTCCTGCACGGCGCCCCGCCGGATGTCGGCGTGGGCGTCCCAGAACACCGGGGCGATAAGCTCTTTCAATCGCACTTCGATCGCAGCAGCACCCCCTTTGCAATCAGCATCGGTTCACGGTTCGCCCGGCCGGGCGGGGGGCTGCCCGGCCACCTCGTCCACGATCACCACCCCCTCCTCGGCGCCGGCGCCTTCGCCCATGCCCAGGTATTTGTAGATCAGTTCCAGCGCCCGCAGCTTGTCCCCCGCCTTCACCGGCAGGTCGGCCTGCCGCAGATCGGCAAAGGCGATGTCCGCCAGTTCGTTCAGCACCCGCCGGGGGGTGATGGATCGTCTGCGCACGGGACCTCCTTTCTGTCCGGCGGGGCAGGCGTCGCGCCTTTACTCCCCGCCCCCGCAGTTTTAACAACCTTTGGTTGTATCTTGCGACAAAAAAAGAATACCACACCCGCCCCCGAAACTGCAACGAAGACTTCCCGAAAACTTTCCGAAATCTTTTTTGCAGCCCGCCGGGGGCAGGAAACGCCCCGCCGCGCCCAAACAAAAACGCCCCCGCCATGCGGGGGTGCGGGCAGTATGGGGGCGGCCGGCGCGAGTTTTGCCGGAAGCAGACCACCCGCCGGGGCGCACCGTCAGGGGCGGCGCACAGGCACAAGCAGGCCCGGCTCAGGGGGTCGCGGCGTGTTCCCGGGCGCCCTTGGCGCCCCGGGCGGCCCGCTGCAGGTCCAGCGCCCGCAGGGCGGCGGTCTGCATCTGCTCCACCCGGCGGACCACCACCCCCATCTCGTCGGCGGCCTGCTGCACCGTCTGCCCCTGCAGGAAGCGGCGCAGCAGCACCTCCCGCTGCCGCTCGTCATCCAGCCGGCTCACCGCCCACACCAGCTGGCGGCGCAGCGTCAGGCAGCGGGCGGCCTGGGCGTCCAGCTGCTTGCAGGCGGCCTGCAGCTGGGTGCGCACCTGCCGCAGCCCCGGCGAGTTCCGGGTGCCCAGCGTCCGGGCCACCCGCTCGGCCTCGGCGCGCAGCGCCTCCACCTCCCGGCAGAGCATCTGCTGCCGGGCGGCTTCCCGCCGGTAGCGGCCCAGCCATTCCGTCTTTTCACGGTTCGTCACATTGCATCCCTCCTGTACACAGGGCGCCCGGCCCCGCCGCGGCTCCGAACCCCGGCCCCGCCGGCCGGTCAGGCCGCCGGCTCCCTCCGGCCGGCCCGGTCCCGCCGCAGCCGGTCAGGCCGGGCGCCCTCCTCTCGGTCATTTCCTCCCTGCATTGTCAGCATAGCATTACAACCATAGGTTGTCAACCGATTTTCTCCGCTTTTCTCCCCTGCAGTCCCACTGTCCGGTCGGCAGATCCCACAAAAATCTCCGCCGTTTTTGTACAGCGCCCGCGCTCCGCCCCCGTCCGCCCTTCCCACCGCCCCGTCTCTTTGCCGTCCCCTTCCCGCCCCGCCCGCCGTTTTTTCCACAAAAAATCCCCGGAACTTTCGTTCCGGGGAGCAGGCTGTACAAAATCTGCCATCCGTCGCCGTCGGCGGGCTCAGCACAGCGGCGCCACCAGCCGCAGCACGGCGGACACCAGGGTGCCCAGCCAGCTGGTGCGGCAGTCGCTGAGTTCCACCCGATGGCACCGGCTTTCCAGGTCCATCATGTCGGCCCGGATGTCCCGCAGCGCCTCGCCGCCGTACAGCAGGGTGCTGCACTCAAAGTGCAGGTACAGGCTGCGGTAGTCCAGGTTGATGGACCCCACCGCCCCGATGCGGCCGTCGCAGTACCAGGTCTTGGAGTGGAGGAACCCCGGCGTGAAGCTGTACACCTTGACCCCGCCGTTGATCAGCGCCGGGAAGTAGCTGCGGGTGAGCTGGAAGATGGTGGGCTTGTCCGGGATGCCGGGGGTGTAGATGCGCACATCCACCCCCCGCTTGGCCGCCAGGCACAGGGCGGTGAGCAGGTCGTTTTCCAGGATCAGGTAGGGGGTGGTGATGAACAGTTCCCGCTGGGCCTGGTTGATGAGTTCCAGGTAGACGTTCTTGGCGATGGTCTCGTCGTCCACCGGCGTGTCGCAGAAGGGCTGCACCAGCCCGGTCGCCCCGGGGGCGGGGGACGCAAACACCGGCCGGGGCACCGCCCGCTCGTCGCTTTTGGGGCGGTTGGCGGCCCAGAATTCCAGGAACATCGTGGTGAAGCTCCAGGCCGCCGGGCCTTCCAGCCGCACGCCGGTGTCCCGCCAGTAGCCGAAGCGCTGCTTTTCGTTGATGTACTCGTCCGCCAGGTTGATGCCGCCGGTGAAGGCCACCTCGCCGTCCACCACCAGGATCTTGCGGTGGTCCCGGTTGTTCATGACCAGGTTGATCATCGGCACAAAGGGGTTGAAGGACAGCGCCCGGATGCCCTCGGCCTCCAGCTTGCGCCAGTACCGCACCGGCAGGCCGGTGACGCAGCCGGTGTCGTCGTAGATCAGCCGCACGTCCACGCCGGCGGCGGCCTTGCGGCGCAGCAGCTCGTGGACGGTGTCCCACATGCGGCCCTGGGAGATGATGAAGAACTCCACAAAAATATAGCGCTCGGCCTTCTCCATCGCCTCCAGCATGGCGGGGAACATCTCCTCGCCGGAGGGGTAGTAGGTCACCCGGGTGTCCCCGTATACCGGGAAGCCGCCGTAGTTTTCCAGGTAGGCGGCGGTGGCGGCGGCCCGGGGGTCGGCGGCGGCCAGCCGGGCATGGCCCGCGGGTTCGGGGGTGCGCAGCGGGCGGATGCGCAGCGCCGCCCGGGCCAGTTTGCGGCGCAGCCGCAGCGCGGGGCGGTGGTCGCCCCACCACAGGTAGAGCAGCCCGCCCTGCACCGGCATCAGGATGAAGAGGGCCAGCCAGCTGATCTTGAATTCCGGCACGGTGGAGTCCTTGCGGATCAGCGCCGCGCACATCACCACGCTGATGACCACCCCCACCACATTGATCCACCCGGCATATTCGGCCAGTTTGTTGAACAGAATAAACAGCCACACCGCCTGCAGCAGCAGCAGCACGCCGGTGACCACCAGGCGGCTGAAGACAAACCGCATCAGGCTTTTCACTTTGGTACGCAGTTCGGCCATAGAGTTTCCTTTCCCGGCATTTCGACAGATTCGCCGTTCTTTTTACTGTAGCACGTCCTGCCCGCCATTGCAAGCCGTTCGCCGCCCCGGCCCGGGGTTGCCGGGCGGCCGCCCGTCTCTGCCAGCGCTTCTGCACCGGGGCTGCAAATTTTTATCATCGTTATTCCGCTCGTTTTCCTGTATTTTAGCACTCTTTACATTTGACTGCTAAACTTTCACAATTTGTTCATTTGCAGTTCACAAATGGCGTGTATCATCAGAATTGCCGAAAGGGAAAACCCCCACGGCAATATAACAAGTCAATTCTTTCATGAATATAAAAGGAGACATGCGTTATGGCTATGCTGCTGGATCGTCGTTACAACCCCTTCAATGAACTGGAAAACTGGAACCGCGCCTTCTTTGGCGATACCTCGCTGGCCGAGTTCAAGACCGACATCCGGGACCTGGGCGATTCCTTCCTGCTGGAAGCCGACCTGCCCGGCTTCCGCAAGGAGGAGATCAACCTTTCGCTGAACGGCGACACGCTGACCATCAAGGCGGTGCGCCACAGCGGGTATGAGGAGGAAGCCAAGCGCAAGGGCTACCTGCGGTGTGAGCGGAGCTACGGCACCTACGCCCGCAGCTTTGATGTGACCGGCGTGGACACCAACGGCATCCGCGCCGCCTACCAGGACGGCGTGCTGACCGTCACCCTGCCCAAGCGCAGCGCCCACCGCCCCGAAGGCCAGACCATCCCCATCGAGTGATTCGCCCCGGGCAACCCCCAAAGCGAACCCCAAAAGCAAGCAAGCCGCCCCGCGGCGTTCCGCCTGGAACGCCGCGGGGCGGCTTTTTCTCAAGACAGCATCCGGGCGGTATCACCCGGCGCAGGTCCTCACGCCTCGCCTTTGCGCATGGCCTCCTCGTACATCGAGCAGACCTCGTCGGAGGGGCCGTCCCCCCGCTTGACGCCGTGGTCCAGCCAGATGGCCCGCTGGCAGAGCCGGCGCACCTGGTCGGAGCTGTGGCTCACGAACAGCAGCGTCGTGCCGCCGGCCAGCATCCGGTCCAGCCGCTCCATGCACTTTTGCTGGAACATGAAGTCGCCCACCGCCAGCACCTCGTCCACCACCAGCAGGTCGGCGGCCACCGCGGTGGCGATGGAAAAGCCCAGCCGGGCGATCATGCCGGAGGAAAAGTTCTTCACCGGCACGTCGATGAAGTCCCGCAGCTCGGCAAAGTCGATGATCTCGTCAAAATGCTGCTGCATATACTCCCGGTCATGGCCCAGCACCGCACCGTTCAAAAAGACGTTTTCCCGGGCGGTCAGGTCCATGTCAAAGCCGGCGCCCAGTTCGATCATCGGCGCAATGGCCCCCTGCACGCTGCAGCTGCCGGCGCTGGGGTACATGACCCCGGCCACCACCTTGAGCATCGTGCTTTTGCCCGAACCGTTGCGCCCGATCAGCGCCACCGATTCGCCCCGGCGCACCTGGAAGGAGACATCCTTCAGCGCGAAGAATTCGTTGAACATCAGCTGGCCCTTGATCATCTTGACCAGATATTCCTTGAGGGTCTCGGTCTTTTCCTGCGCCAGGTTGAAGCGCATCGAAACGTGGTTGACATCCACCACCACAGGCTGTTGCACAAGTTCCATAGGGGCCCCCTTAAATATACAGGATGAAGTTCCGCTGCAGTTTGCGGAAGACGAGCAGCCCCACCGCCAGCATGACCACGCCGGACGCCGCGCAGGCGAACCAGGTGTTGGGGCCGGGGATGTTGCCGTACATCACCAGATTGCGGAACATGTTGATGTAGTGGTACATCGGGTTGATCTTCATCAAGTTCTGGGCGAAGGGCGGCAGCTGTTCCAGCGGGTAGAAGATCGGGGTGGCGTACATCCAGCCCAGCGTCAGGATGCTGAACAGGTGCTGCATGTCCCGGAAATAGACCGTCAGGGCAGACAGCAGCATTGCGATGCCGCAGCAGAACAGGAACAGGAAGACCAGCGGGACCCAGAACAGCACCATCGTCCAGTAAAAGGGCGAGCGGGTGAAGACCATGACCAGCACGACGGCGGCCAGGCTGAAGCTCATGGTCACAAAGCTGGACACCACCCGGCTGAGGGGGAAGATGTACTTGGGGATGTAGACCTTTTTGATCAGCGAGGCGTTGTAGATGATGGAGGTCAGGCCCATGTTGGCGCTCTCGTTGAAGAAGGTGAAGAGGGTGTTGCCGCAGATCAGGTACAGCGGGTAGTTGGGGATGTCGCTGCGGAACATGAAGGAAAAGATGATGGTCTGCACCACCATCATCAGCAGCGGGTTGAGCACGCTCCACACATACCCCAGGAAGCTGCGGCGGTATTTCACCTTCAGGTCCCGGCCCACCAGCTCGGTGATCAGCGGGCGGTACTGCAGGAAATGGGCGGCGATGCTCTTGTAATCGGTCTTCTGTCTGGGTTGTTTCATCGGTTGCCTCCTGTGGCGGCTTGGTTGGCGGTGCGGACCTCGGCGGTGAAGGCCGCGAAATCCCGGATGTACTCGCTCTCGTCATAGTGTTCGCTGGCCAGGCAGAGCAGCACCGAATCCGGGCTGAAATCATACATTTCCTTCCAGGCCATGGTGGGGATGTACACGCCGGTGCGGGGGCGGTTCAGGCAGAACACCGCCTCGTTGCCAAGGCCGTCCTTCACCCGGATCTTGCTCTGCCCCGCCACATTGATCAGCACAAACTGGCTTTTCCGGTTGGCGTGCTGGCCGCGGACGATGTCCGGGTCCGACCCGTAGATGTAAAACACCCGCTGGATCGCAAAGGGCACGTCCCGTTCGCCTTCCACCACCACCAGGTTGCCCCGCTCGTCGCCGTGTTCGGCGAACTCAATAAAATACGCACTGTCAATTTTGCTCATTGTATTCCCCTTTGTTTATTGTTCCGGCGGCACAAAGGCGTTGATCGCCCCAATGACCTCGCCCTGTTCGACCTCGGTCATGCCGTTGTACAGCGGCAGGCTCAGCACCTCGTCGGCGTAGCGTTCCGCGATGGGGAAATCCCCCCGCCGATGGCCCAGGCCCGCGTAGGCCTGGCTCAGATGGGGCGGGATCGGGTAGTGGATGATGGTGCCGATGCCCTGCCCCCGCAGCCAGTCCGCCATGGCGTCCCGGCAGCCGGGCAGGTGGACCACATACTGGTGCCAGCTGCTGTCCGCCCCGGGGCGGACCCTGGGTTTGTGCAGGCAGGGGTTGGTGAGCTCGGCGTCATACCGGGCGGCCAGGCGGCGGCGCTCGGCGTTGAACTCCTCCAGGTGGGTCAGCTTGACCCGCAACAGCCCGGCCTGCAGTTCATCCAGCCGGCTGTTGGCGCCCACCACCTCGTTCTGGTAGCGCACCCGGCTGCCGTAGTTGCGGAACACCCGGCACCGGTCGGCCAGGTCGGGGTCGTCGGTGGTGATGCAGCCGGCATCCCCGAAGGCCCCGCAGCCCTTGGTGGGGTAAAAGCTGAAGCAGCCCGCGTCCCCCAGGCTGCCCACCACCCGGTCATGCCAGTGGTTGCCGTGGCTCTGGGCGCAGTCCTCCACCACCCGCAGGTCATGGCGGCGGGCCACCGCCCGGATGGCGTCCATATCGCAGCTCTGGCCGTAGAGATGCACGGCCAGGATCGCCCGGGTGCGGGGGGTGACCGCGGCCTCGATGGCCCCGGCGTCGATGTTGTCATATTCATCCGGCTCCACAAAAACCGGCGTGGCGCCGTTGATGGTGATGCCCATGACACAGGCGATGTAGGCGTTGGCCGAGACGATGACCTCGTCCCCGGCGCCGATGCCCAGCAGACGGAAGGCGATCCACAGCGCATCCAGCCCGCTGGCCAGCCCCACGCAGTAGCGGGTGCCCACCATGGCGGCCCATTCCCGCTCGAAGGCTTCCACCTCGCTGCCAAGGATGTACCACCCGCTGCGCAGCACCTGCAGCGCCTTGGCCTCGTACTCGGCCGCATGGAGATCGTACTGCCGTTTGAGATCGTTTGCGAGAATCCGCATCCCGCACCTCCCTTTGGGCCGTTTGCCAAACCACGGCCCAGTATATCTTGCCTATTATACCACAGATAGGAGAAATTTCAAATGCCCGGCCCGAATTTCTCCCGCAAACAAAAGCAGCGGCCCGAAAGCCGCTGCTTGGCCGCTGCTTGGTTGGTTTCTGCCGGCCGGCGCCGGGCCTAGTTCCCGCCCACCAGTTCCTGCAGGTAGGCGTCCAGCTCCTCCGCCACTTGGTCGAATCCCGCGGCGGTGTCCTGTGTGGCGGCCCCGGCTTCCTGCCGAAGCAGTTCCTCCGCCCGGCCGGTCACCAGCAGGTCCAGGGCGGCCAGCAGGTCCCGGCGCTGCGCTTCCAGTTCCATCCGCTCTTCCTCCCCGCGGGCGCTGCGCAGCTGTTCCTCCACCTGCTCCAGCGCCGCCTCCACCGTCTCCAGCTGTTCGGTCCGCAGGTCGCCGTCCCGGCCAAGGATGAACACCTGGCACCGCGCCAGCCGTTCCTGCAGGTCCTGCCGCTCCTGCCGCGCCCGTGTGAAGGCGTCCGCCTGCACCGGGGCGGCCTGCAGCACCAGCTGGCGGGTGGGCTCCACCCATACCTGCCACGCGGCATCCTCCACCGTCAGTTCGTACAGGGTGCAAAGGTCCAGCGGGTCGTTGCTGTTGCGCCAATAGCCGTCGTACATCTGCCGCCAGCTCTGGGGCAGGCTGCCGCCGGCCGGGGTCAGGCCATCCGCCCGGGCCGGCAGCCCGCCGGCGTTCAGCAGCCCGGCGGCCAGTGCGCCGCCCTGCTGCCGCCCCCAGCTTTCGGCCTCGGCGGCATAGGCACCCCAGGCCGCCTGGCCCGCAGCGGTCCGGGCTTCATCGGGGGCGTCCCCCACCGCTTCCACCGCCCCGCCGCAGGTCAGGGCCTCGGTCCAGTAGTCCCGGGCCGGTTCCACCTGCCAGTGCTGCAGCCGGCCGGTGGTGGCATCAAACCGCACCTGCAGGGTGGCGTCCGCCTGGGTGCAGACCGCCTCATAGGCCGGGCGGGCCTCCCCGCCGGTCACCGCTGCGGGGTAATAGATCAGTTCCCAGCCGCCCTCGGTGCTTCCGCCGGCGTACAGGCACAGGCTCATGGCCCGGCGCAGCGCCTCATCCCAGCCCATCTCGGTCTTGCCCGGGGCGTCGGCGCCGCTGTCGGCGGGTACAGCCCCGCCGGCCAGGCTGACCGCAATCAGCCGCTCATAGTCCGGCAGGGCGCCGGCGGCGGTCTCAGGGCTGGCCAGGCTGGGCGCCACCACCTCGCTTTCCACCGTGGGCTGCATCCCCAAGGTGCCGCCGCAGCCGGCCAGCAGGGCCAGCGCCAGGGCGGCGGCGGACGTTCCAAGCCGTCTGTGTTTCATGGCAAGTTCCCCCTTTTGGTTTGGTATCTCCATTCTACCCGGCGGGGGTCACCGGATCATCACCGGCTTGTTGCAAGGTTGTAAACGCAGCGGGGGCCGCCGGGCGGAATTCCCCTTCCGGCGGGAAGTCCACCCGGGCGGTGGTGCCCGCCCCCGGCGCGCTTTCGTACCGCAGCGCGGCCCCGTGGGCGGCGGCGATGCTGCGGCAGAGCGCCACCCCCAGCCCGGCCCCGCCCTCGGCCCGGGAACGGGCCTTGTCCGCCCGGTAAAAGGGCTGGCCGATCCTGCGCAGGGTGTCGGCGTCCATCCCCCGGCCATCGTCCGCCACCGCCAGGGTACAGCCGCCCGCCGGGTTTTCTTCGGCCCACAGGGTCACCCGGCCGCCGGCAGCGCATGCCTTGATGCCGTTGTCGCACAGGTTCACCAGCAGGCTTTCCAGCAGCGCCTGTTCCCCCCGGATGGCCGGCAGCGCCCCGGGCAGCGGGCGCAGCTGCACCGAAACGCCCTGGCTTTCGGCCTTGGGGCGGGCGGTGGCGGCGGCCCGGCGCAGCAGCGCCGCCGGGTCCAGGCGGGCGGTCTCCAGCGGTTCCTGCCGCAGCACCGCCAGCCGCACCAGCTGGTCCGAAAGGTTCAGCAGCCGCCGGCTCTCATGCCGGATGGTCTGCAGTGCCTCCTGCCGCTCCTCCCCCTGCACATCGGCCAGCTGCAGGTATTCGGCATAGCCGCCGATGGCGGTCAGCGGGGTGCGCATCTCGTGGGAGAGGTCGTCCACCAGCCGCTGCTTGGCCGCCGCCTCTTCCGCCAGCTGCCGCAGCTGGGCCTGCACCCGGCCGGCCAGCTGGTCCAGCACCCGGGCCAGTTCCCCCACCTCGTCCCGGCGGGGCGGGGCGCCGGGGGCCGCCGCCCGGCGGGCATAGTCGCCGGCGGCCAGGTCGCGGGCGGTCTCGGTCAGGGCCTGCAGCGGGCGGTTCATCCGCCGCAGCACCAGGTACAGCCCCGCCGCAAACGCCGCCCCCACCGCGCTGCCCAGGCTCAGGAAGACCGCGCCGGTGCGCCGCCATTCGGTGTAAAAATCTTCCATGTCCGCCTGCACCGTCACCGCGTAGCCGGTCAGGTCCCCGGCCAGGGCGGTGGTGGCAAAGAACAGGTGCCGCCCTTCCACCAGCCGCACCTGCCAGCTGCGCTGGCCGGGCTGCAGTGTTTCCAGTTCGGGCAGGTCGTTCATCGCCAGCAGGCTGTAGCGCGGCGCCCCGCCCCGCCACACGGCCAGCGCCAGCCCCTCGCTGCGGGCGGCCCGGCCAGTCTCCTGCCACAGCAGGTCCAGGGCCTCCGGCCGGGAAGCCATCACCACCGCCATATCATTGGCCAGGGTCACGGCCAGGTTGTGCTGGCCCGCCAGCAATTCGCCGGTGCGGGCCGCAAAACTCTGCCGGCAGCTGATGTTCAGCACAGCGAAAAACCCGGCACACAGTCCGCCCAGAAACAGGGCGAGGGATGCCAGGTAGATTTTCTGCCAGTATTGCAGGGGTCGCTTCATGGCCGTCCCCTTTCCGCACCGGCCTCACCCCTCCCGGGTGTTCAGCCGGTAGCCGATCTTGTACACGGTCTGGATCTCTTTCTCCAGCCCCAGCTTGCGGCGCAGCCGCTGGATGTGGACATCCACGGTGCGGGTCTCGCCCTGGTAGTCGTACCCCCAGGCGATCTCCAGCAGCTTGTCCCGGCTCAGGGCCAGGTTGCGGTTGAGCACCAGCGTCTCCAGCAGGGCATACTCCTGGGGGGTCAGGGCCACCTCCTGCCCGGCCCGCAGCACCCGGTGGGCGGCCAGGTCCACCTGAATGTCCTGAAAGCGGAACACCGGGCTGCCGCTGCGGGTGCGGCGCAGCACCGTTTCCACCCGGGCCAGCAGTTCCAGGATCTCGAAGGGTTTCACGATATAATCCTCTGCCCCAAGGCCCAGCCCCCGCAGCTTGTCGCCCAGGTTGGTGCGGGCGGTCACAAAGATCACCGGCAGGTCGGCGGGCAGTTTTGCCTTCACCGCAAAGCCGTCGGTCCCGGGCAGCATCACATCCAGCAGCACCAGGTCGTAGGGGCGGCGGCCGGCTTTGGCCAGGGTCTCCTGCCCGGTAAACGCCTGGTCGCACTGATGTCCGACCAGACGGAGGTTGGCAGCCATCAGATTGTTGATGGCGCGCTCATCTTCAGCCAATAAGATCGCAGCCATAGCGTTCGTCCTTTTCTCACAAGTTCATTTTGCCGCCCCGCCTGGCGGGCCGGCCCTTTTCCCGGGAAAGACGATCCTCTCCCTATTATTATAACGAGGTATGTATCGAACTTGTTACAAAAGTCGGCGCTTTGTGTCACGTTTGGGCAAGATATGTTCGCTTTTCCGGGGTTTCGCACATTTCTTGCGGTGCGGCCTCAGCCGCCCATCCGGCGGTCCCGGCGGGCATACTCGGCCAGGGCCTCGTCAAAGGCGGCCTTGTCAAAGTCGGGGAAGAGGGTGGGGGTGAAGTAGAACTCGGCGTAGGCGCACTGCCACAGCAGGAAGTTGGACAGCCGCTGTTCGCCGCTGGTGCGGATCATCAGGTCCACCGGCGGCAGGTCGCTGTAAAGGTGGCGCTCCATCACCGCCTCGTCGATGGCCTCGGGGTCGAGGGTGCCGGCCTTCACCTCCCGG
Organism: Candidatus Gemmiger stercoravium; assembly: GCA_019119835.1. GTDB lineage: Bacteria > Bacillota > Clostridia > Oscillospirales > Ruminococcaceae > Gemmiger > Gemmiger stercoravium. The sequence goes on from DWWE01000098.1 coordinate 27,416, forward strand.
GCGATGGCCCGGGCCGCGTCGGTGAGCTCGGCGTGGCTGCCGTAGTTCAGGCAGAAGTTCACCACGCCCTTGTCCTTGTCCCGGGTGGCCTCCATCATGTAGTCCATGGCGGCCAGCACCCGGGGCTGCAGGTTTTCCCGCCGGCCGCTGAACCGGATGCGGCAGCCCCGCTCGATCATCTCGTCGGTCATGGCTTTGTAGTTGTTCACCAGAAGGTCCATCAGGAAGTTGACTTCCTTGGAATCCCGGTGGAAGTTCTCGGTGGAAAACACATACAGGCTCAGCACATGGACCCCGCAGTCCTTGATGGCATAGCGGGTGATCTCGGTGAGCCGGTCAAAGCCGGCCTTGTGGCCCAGGCTGGCGGGCAGGTGGCGGCTGCGGGCCCAGCGGCGGTTGCCGTCCACGATCAGGGCCACATGGGTGGGGATGCGTTTTTCCTCGGGCATGGGTCACTCCTCCTTTGGGGTGTGGGGCGCCACCGTCTCGGGCAGGGCGGCGTCGGGGTGGTTGCGCCGCCAGGCCAGGAACCCGTCCAGCAGCACCGCGGCCGAGACCGAGTCCAGCCGCTCCTTGCGTTTTTGGCCGAAGGTGTCGTTTTCGGCCAGGATGGCCGCCGCCGACACGGTGGTGCGGCGCTCGTCCCACAGCACCACCGGCATCCCGCAGGCGTCGGCCAGCCGCTGGGCAAAGCGGCGGGTCTTGGCGGCGCGGGCGCCCTCGGTGCCGTCCATGTTTTTCGGCAGGCCCAGCACCACCCCGCCGGCCTGCCGGCGGAAAGCCGCGGCCGCCACGGCCTGGGCGGCCCGGTTCATGCTTTTTTCCTCGATCTGGGGGGTGATGGGCGCGGCGATCTGCTCGCCGGGGTCACATTCGGCCAGGCCGGTGCGGGCGTCGCCGTAATCCACTGCGATCCACTTCATCGGGCGTTTCCCCCTTCCCCGCCGGGCAGCGCCCGGCGCAGCCGGACCCCCACCCAGGCCGCCAGCAGGATCTTCACCGCGTCGCCGGGCAGGAAGGGCAGCACGCAGAGGGTCAGGCTCTGCCACAGCCCGATGCCGGACACCGCCATGAACCAGACGGTGCCCAGGGCATAGCAGCCGGCGCAGCCCGCCGCCATGGCCAGGCAGAACCGAAGGAAGGTCTGCCGCCGGGCGGCCAGCGCCCCGGTGATGAGGGCGGCGGCCAGGTAGCCGATGGCGTAGCCGCCGGTGCGGCCGAACAGCGCCGCCGGCCCGCCGGACAGTCCGGCCATGACCGGCACCCCCACGGCGGCCAGCCCCAGGTAGACCAGCTGGCTGACCGCCCCCCATACCGGACCCAGCCGGACCCCGGCCAGGTAGACCGCAAAGAGGGCCAGGTTCACCGGAATGCCCCAGGGCATCGGCAGGGCGATCTGGCTGCACACCGCGGTCAGGGCGGTGAACAGCGCGCAGAGCATCATCCGCCGCAGGCGGAGGTGTTGGGTCGTGTACATGGTAATCCTCCTGTCTCATTTCGGGTTGGCCGGGCCGCCGGCCGGGACGCCCCCAGCTCCCAGAAGGCGACGGCCCCGGCGGCGGCCACATTCAGGCTGTCCACCCCCCGCTGCATCGGGATGCGCACCACATAGTCGCACCCGGCGATGGTGTCGGGGCAAAGGCCCGTGCCCTCGGTGCCCAGAAACAGGGCCAGCCGGGGCTCGGCGGCCAGCGCCGGGTCGCCCAGCGGCACCGACCGGTCGGTCAGCGCCAGGGCGGCGGCCGCAAAGCCGGCGTCGTGCAGCGCCGCCAGCCCGGCCCCGGGCCAGCCCTGCCGGCCCAGCCGGGCCCAGGGCAGCTGCAGCACCGCCCCCATGCTCACCCGCACGGCCCGGCGGCACAGCGGGTCGCAGCAGCCGGGGCTCAAAAGCATACCGTCCATCCCCAGCGCCGCGGCGCTGCGGAACACCGCCCCCACGTTGGCGGCGTCCACAATGTTTTCCAGCACCGCCACCCGCCGGGCCCCGGCCAGCACCGCGGCAGCGGGGCGGGGGGCCGGGCGGTGCATCGCGCACAGCACCCCCCGGGTCAGCTCGTAGCCGGTCAGCCGGGCCAGCAGCGCCCGGTCGCCGGTGTACACCGGGGTGTCGGCGGGGCAGCGGGCCAGGATCTCCGCCGCGCCGCCCTCGATCCAGCGGCGCTCCATCAGCAGCGACACCGGCCGGCAGCCGGCGTCCAGGGCGGTGGCGATGACCTTGGGGCTCTCGGCGATGAACACCCCCTGCTCCGGCTCCAGCCGGCGGCGCAGCTGGGCTTCGGTAAGCCGGGCATAGACATCCAGCCCCGGGTGGTCCAGGCTGGTCAGTTGGATGATCTGCATGGTTTTTCTTCCTGTCGGGCCGGGTGTGCCGGGCGGCTCACCGGTCGAAGGTGGTGGTCAGGGTGGTGGACCAGCTCTCCCCTTTGGCCAGGCTGGCGGCGCAGGGGCGCTGGTCCCAGTCGATGGGGCCGTTCTCCTCGCCGGGCAGGCTGTGCCAGGGCTCGATGCAGACAAAGCGCAGCGGCTTCGCCTTGATGGAGGACCAGATCAGCACATACGGGTACCCCTGGATGTCGCAGCTGACCCGGCGGCCGGTGTCCTTTTCCACAATGGACAGGCTGGCGCTGCGCAGGTTGACCATGCAGTGGCTGTCGTTGTCAAACAGTTCGTCGGTCAGCGGGATGGTGTCGGTGTTGCGGGCCAGGTAGTAGAAGTTTGTGCCGTTGAGCAGGCCGTTGGGCAGCGCGCTGACGCAGAGCGGGCTTTCCAGCCGGTCGAAGCGGAGCTCGTAGTCGGTGGTCTTGTGGGCGTCGTCAAAGGGCACCGCAAAGGCCGGGTGGTAGCCGATGCCGAACCGCAGCTGCTCCTCCACCGGGTTTTCCACCGTCAGGGTGTGGGCCACCGCCTTGCCCTCCAGCCGGAAGGTGGAGCGCAGCACAAAGGCATAGGGCCACTTGTCCAGCGTCTGCCGGTCGGCGTGCAGCTCAAACACCAGGGTGTCCCCGGTCTGGCTGACCAGGGTGTGCTCCACATCCCGGGCAAAGCCGTGCTGGCCGCCGGCATACTCCATGCCCTTGGCCCGCAGCTTGCCGCCGGTGAGCTTGCCGGTATAGGGGAACAGGATCGGCGCATGGCGGCCCCACACCGCCGGGTCGGCCTGCCAGAGCATCTCGGCCCCGGTGTGCCGGTTGAGGACGCTGACAGCCTCGGCGCCGTGGCTGTCCACCGTCAGGCGGATGTCCTGATTCTCGATGGTATAACGCATGATACTACCTCCTGTTTGGCGATCGGCCCCGCCCCGCCGTACCCCCTGCCGGCTGCCTGGCGCGGACATCGTTTTCTACCAGTATACCGCATCCCCGGGCAAATGAAAAGCCCGGCGCCAAAAAAGCCCGGGCACACAAAAGCGCCCGCCCCGGCATTTTTGCCCTCAGGACCTTGCGCAAACCCGCCGGATGCAGTATAATTATACATGTTTTCGCCGGCCCGTTCGGCGCAAACCCTGCCATTCTGCAATTTTATACATGATTTGCAAAGGAGCCTGCCATGGACTACCGCGCTTTGAAGGGCCGGGATTTTCTGACCCTGCTGGACTTCACCCCCGATGAGATCGCCGCGCTGCTGGCGCTGGCCGCCGAGCTGAAAGCAAAAAAGAAGGCCGGCGTGCCCCACGACGGGCTGCGGGGCAAAAACATCGCGCTGATCTTTGAAAAGACCTCCACCCGCACCCGCTGCAGCTTTGAGGTGGCGGCCCACGACCTGGGGATGGGGGTCACCTTCCTGGACCCGGCCGCCAGCCAGATCGGCAAGAAGGAATCCATTGCCGACACCGCCCGGGTGCTGTCCCAGATGTTTGACGGCATCGAGTACCGGGGCTTCGGCCAGGCGGTGGTGCAGGAGCTGGCCGACTACGCCGCCGTGCCGGTGTGGAACGGCCTGACCAACGAGTACCACCCCACCCAGATCCTGGCCGATTTCCTGACCCTGCAGGAGCATTTCGGCCGGCTGAAGGGGCTGCGGCTGGCCTACCTGGGGGACGCCAGGTACAACATGGGCAATTCGCTGATGATCGGCTGCGCCAAGATGGGGCTGCATTTCACGGCCTGCGCCCCCCGGGCCTACTGGCCGGACCCGGCCCTGGTCGAGACCTGCCGGGCGCTGGCCGGGGCCAGCGGCGGGTCGGTGACCCTGTGCGAAGGCACCGACGGCGTGGCCGGCGCCGACGCGGTGTACACCGACGTGTGGGTGAGCATGGGCGAGCCCGAGCAGGTCTGGGCCGAGCGGGTGGCCGCCCTGGCCCCCTACCAGGTCAACGGCGCGGTGATGGCCAAGGCCGGGCCGGGGGCGGTCTTTCTCCACTGCCTGCCCGCCTACCACGACCACAAGACCGCCGTGGGCAAGGCGATGGGCGAAGCCTTCGGCCGGCAGGCCATGGAGGTCACCGACGAGGTCTTTGAAAGCCCGGCCTCGCTGGTTTTTGAGGAGGCCGGCAACCGGATGCACACCATCAAGGCCGTGATGGCCGCCACCCTGGGCTACCCGGGCTGAGCCCCGCCCTGCGCCCCGGCGGTCCCCGGGCCGGCTCCGCAGCGGCAAAACCCGTTTTTCCCAAAAAAGCAAAGCCCGTTTCCCCGAGAAGCCAAGGGGAAACGGGCTTTTGTCATGTTTTTGTCTGCGCTTCGACCGTCCGGGCCTTACAGCTCGATCTTGCCGAACATGGCGAAATCGTCCTCATCGTCATGGATGCGCTGGGTGCGGGCCGGGGCCTGGGGCCGGGCGTCGGGGTCCCGGGGGGCGTCGGCAAACTCCCGGCCCGGCACGCCGGAGGGGCGGGGGCCCTTGCCGTAGCCCCGGCGGTCGTCCCGGCGGCGGTCGCCCCGGCGGGGTCCGCGGCCCCGGCGGTCATCCCGGCGGCGGTCACCCCGGCGGGGTCCGCGGCGGCCGGCGCTCTCCCGGTCGGGCAGGTTGCTGGCGTCCGGATCGGTGGAATAGATCACCACCCGGCGGTCGTTGCCCTCGCCCTTGCTCTCGCTGCGCACCCCCTCGATGGCCGAGATCGCGGTGTGGATGATGTGCCGCTCGTAGGGGTTCATGGGTTCCATCTCATAGCAGCAGCCGGTGCGCTGCACCCGGGCCGCGATGCGGGCGGCCAGGGCCTGCAGGTCCTCCTCCCGCTTGCGGCGGTAGCCGCCCACGTCCAGCCCCAGCTTCACATAGGGGCCTTCCAGCCGGTTCACCACCAGGCTGGCCAGGTAGGACAGGCTCTCCATCGTCTCGCCCCGGCGGCCGATCAGCCCGCCCAGGTGCTCGCCCTCGATCCGCAGCACGGTGGCCTCGCCCTGCCGGGTGGCGCTGAAGGTGAAGTTCCGGGCGCCCAGCAGCGTAAAGATCGGGGTCAGGTACTCCACGGCGGCCTGCAGCTGGGGGTCGGCGGCGATGTCCAGCGCCACCGTCTCGCCGGCCGTTTCGGCTGCTTCGGCCGGCTCGGCCTCCCCGGTCGTTTCGGCTTCTTCGGCCGGGGCAGCGGCTTCGGCCGGGGCGGCGGCTTCGGCCGGGGTCTCGGGCCGGGCCGGGGCGGCCGGTTCCGCCGGGGCCGGGGCGGCGGGTTCGGCGGCCGGGGCTTCCGGTTCCTCCACCGTCACCCTGACCTTGGCGGGGATGGTCTTGAACAGGCGGCGGGTCGGGAACTCCAGCACTTCATAGCTGACGCCCAGATCGTCCCGGTCCACCCCCAGGGCGCGGCAGGCGGCCTCGACGGCCTCCTCCACGGTTTTGGCGGTCATTTCGATCTCACGCATGGTTGACTTCCTCCCTTATCCCCCGCATCGGGGGTTTGTCATGCTTGCTTTTTGCGGCGGGGGCGGCGGCCCGTTTCCCGGGCTTCCCGTTCCTCGTCGGTCAGGCGGGTGCTGCGCTCGCCGGCATACTTGGCGGCGTCCAGTTCCCGGGCGCGGGCCAGGCGCATCTTGTCCAGCTCCCGCTGGTTGACCTGCTTGTCCACCACCTGGCCGTCCTCTTCCACCTGGATGGTCTTGACGGCCTTCTTGGCCGCCTTTTTGGCCGCCAGCTCGGCCGCATACTCGGCCTTGAACTTTTCGGGGGAGTAGATCTTGTAGGTGATGAAGCTCTGGCCGATCTGGCAGAGGTTGGAGGCGGTGTAGTACAGGCAGAAGCCCACCGGCGCGGTGAAGCAGAACCAGACGAACATCAGGTTCGTGACCCACATCATCCACTTCATGCTGCCCTGCATCTGGGTATCCATGCCGGACAGTTTCTGGATGGCGAACATCGAGATGAACATGGTCACGGCGGCCAGGATCGGGAAGAGGACCAGCGGGTCCAGCTGGAAGCCGGAGGCGCTCATCATGTTCATGCCGAGGAAGCTGGCGTTGAACCCCTGGATGGAGGCGATCTGCTCGGCGGTCAGGGCGGTGCAGGTGGCGCCGTTCTGGATCATGTTGACCAGCGAGCTCTGCATCAGCGAGCCGTTGGCGATGCCCAGCTCGGTGCAGGCGGCCTGGATGGCGTCCACCGGGATGCCCAGGATGTACTGGGCCGGGCGGTAGACCACCTCGATGATGCCGAACAGCACCAGCAGGTTCAGCAGCATCGGCAGGCAGCCGGACATGGGGTTGTACCCGTATTCCTGCTGCAGCTTCATCAGCTCTTCGCTCTGCTTGTCCTTGTTGTTCTTATACTTTTCCTGGATGCGCTGCATCTCCGGCTGGAAGACCGACATCTTGGCGGTGGACTTCTGCTGCTTGATGGCCAGCGGCAGCAGCAGCACGCGCACCAGCACGGTAAAGACGATCATGGTGACCGCATAGTTGGGGATCAGCTGATAGAGCAGCGCCATCAGCGGGCCCAGGATGAACGCAAGAAAACCCATAGTCATTCCATTCCGCCCCGGCTGCGCCCGGAGCTTTGTATTTTATGCGAAGGTCTTTGCCGCGCAGCGCAAAGACATGGGGAGCGAAGTCAGGCCGGGCTATTTTTCCCGGCTCAGGCGGCGGTCGGGGCTTTTCCAGCGGCCCTTGGGGGGCACCGGGTCAAAGCCGAACCGCCCCAGCGGGTTGCACCGCAGGATCCGCCAGGCCGCCAGCAGCCCGCCTTTGACCAGGCCGTGGGTCTCGATGGCCTCGACGGCATACTGGCTGCAGGTGGGCAAAAACCGGCAGTGGTGCCCCAGGTGCGGGCTGATCCGCCGCTGATACAGGCGGATCAGCCGGATCACCCCGGCGCGGATCACGGTTTGCCGGCGCCGGCCGGCGGCGCCGGTTCGGCGGGGGTGCGCACCGGCAGCCCGGCCTTTTTCATCAGCCGGGCCAGGGTGCCGGCCAGCTGGGTGCTTTTCAGCCCCGGGGTGCGGGCGCGCGCTACCAAGATTATATCATATCCGCCGCAATTTGGCGAGAGGTTCTGGGCCAAAGCCGCCCGCATCACCCGCCGCGCCCGGTTGCGCTGCACCGCGCCGCCCACCTTTTTGGTGGCGGTCAGCCCCACCCGGGGCCGGCCCAGCCGGTTGCGGGCCACATACAGCACCAGGTGGGGGTGTACATAGCTTTTGCCCCGGGCATAAATGCGGACAAAATCCCGGTTTTTGTTCAGTACGCGATATTTCATGGCGGCTCTCACAGTAACATGTCCCGGCAGGCCGGGGCGGCCCGCCTACCAAAAAAGGCCACTGAAATTTTCCATTTCAGCGGCCTTCGTGCTATCGTTTTGCAATCGCCCTTTCGATCAGACGGTCAGGCTCTTGCGGCCCTTGGCGCGGCGGCGGGCAATGACCTTGCGGCCGTTCTTGCTGGCCATACGCTTCAAAAAGCCATGGACGCGGCTGCGCTGACGCTTTTTGGGCTGGAAAGTCTGCTTCATCTCGCTTTTCCTCCTTCTGTTGCGGTTCTCCCCTGAGCGGGATTGTCCTGGAAATTTGCTTCCGGCAATGCCCGTGCATGGGGGCAGCCTTGCAGACATCTATTATACGCGATAAAAGCACGTCTTGTCAATACCTTGCCCCGGACAAAATTTCATTCCGGCGGGGAACTTCCGCCCGCGTCCGCCCCGGCCCCGGCTCACTGGGCGGCCAGCAGCGCCGCGCCGATCACCCCGGCCCGGTAGCCCAGCGTGCAGCTGACCAGCCGGGTCTTTTTGTCCGCATAGGCCGCGCCGAACACCATCGGCTCCACCTGGGCCCGCAGCGGCGCCAGCAGCGCCTCGCCCTGGTTGGCCACCCCGCCGGACAGGCCCACCACCTCCGGGTAGAAGATGTTGATGAGGTTGGCGATGCCCACCGCCAGCCAGTGGATGTAGGCTTCCACCACCTCCCGGGCCACGGGGTCGCCGGCGTCCCGGGCGTCAAACACCGTGCGGCCTTCCACCGTGTCCGGGTCGGCCAGCTTCCACAGCCCGCTTTCGGGGTGGGCCTGCATGGCTTCGCGGGTCATGCGGATCAGCGCGGTGGCGCTGGCGTAGGCTTCCAGGTCGCCCCGCCGCCCGCAGGTGCACAGCGGGGCGTCCGGGGTGTCGCAGATCACCATGTGCCCCGGTTCCGACGCCGCGCCGGTGTAGCCGGTCAGCAGCCGGCCGCCCAGCACCACGCCGCCGCCCACGCCGGTGCCCAGCGTCAGGATCACGGCGCTGTCGGTGCCCTTGGCGCAGCCGACCAGCGCCTCGCCCAGCGCGGCGGCGTTGGCGTCGTTGGCCAGCCGCACCGGCAGCCCGGTGGCGGCCTGCAGGTAATCGCCCATGGCAAAATCGGCCCAGGCCAGGTTGTTGGAATACAGCACCCGCCCGGTGCGGTCGTCCACCGTGCCGGGGCAGCCCACGCCGATGCCGCCCACCGTCCGGCCGGCGGTCAGTTCCCGGCAGAGCGCCGCGATGTCATCGCAGACCGCCTCGGCCGGGCGGGGCAGGTTGGTGGGGCGGCTGGCTTCCTGCAGGATCTGCCCCTGCTCGTCCACCAGGGCGGCCTTGATGTTGGTGCCGCCCAGGTCCACGCCCAGATAATACATGGTCATTCCTCCCTCCGCCCGCGTCGGTGCGGGCGGCGTTATTCCGCCCTTCGCCGCCCGGGCCGGCCGGCCCGGGGGACAAAGGGTCTTTTGTCTTGTATTATACCGCTTTTTTCAGCCCTGCGCCACCGTCAGCGGGGCGGTGAGCAAAATATTTTCGGCGTTGTCCCCCAGCTGGATCTCGAACCGGCCGGGTTCCACCCGCCAGACATAGTCCGCCCCCAGGGTGCGCAGCTGCCGGGGGCCCACCTCAAAGCGGACCGTGCGGCTCTCGCCGGGCTGCAGTTCCACCCGGGCAAAGCCGCCCAGCTGCCGCCGGGGCTTGACCACCGACGCAAAGGCGTCGTGGATGTAGAGCTGCGGCACCGCGGTGCCGGGGCGGGCGCCGGTGTTTTCCACCCGCAGGGTGACGGTGATCGTGTCGTCCGGCCCGATCACCGAGGCGGACAGCTTCAGCTCGCTGTAGGCGAAGGTGGTGTAGCCCAGCCCGTAGCCGAAGGGCCACAGCGGCTGCCAGTCCATCTCCACATACTTTTTGCCGCCGCCGGGGCGCCGGGTGTAGTGGCAGGGCACCTGGCCCACATGCCGCGGGAAGGTGATGGGCAGCCGGCCGGAGGGCTCGTTGAGCCCGAAGAGGGTCTCGGCCACGGCGGCGCCGCCCTGCTCGCCGGGGAACCAGGCTTCCAGGATGGCGGGCAGGTGCTCGTTCTCCCAGTTGGCGGACACCGGCCGGCCGCTTTGCAGCACCAGCACCACCGGGGTGCCGGTGGCGTAGACCGCCCGGGCCAGTTCCAGCTGGCGGCCGGGCAGGTCCAGGCTGACCCGGTCGAAGTTTTCGCCGCTGGTCTCCTCGTTGTCTCCCAGGCAGAGGATGGCCACATCGCTGCGGGCGGCCAGCGCGGCCGCGGCCTCGATGTCCTCGCCCCCTTCGCTGTAGCCGAAGATGACCCGGGCGCCCCGCCCGTCGTTGACAAACTCGATGCGCACGGCGTAGCGGCGCCCGCCTTCAAAGTGGAAGGGCACCGCCCGGTCGGCGCTCTTGCCGGGGCCCCAGCCGTCGATGAGCAGCTCCCCGTCGATGTACAGCCGCATGCTGTCCTGGGTGGACAGGCCCAGGTAGCCGTCAAAGCTGCGGGGCATCACCATCGTGCCGGTCCACACCGCGCTGAAGCAGTTGGCGTTGAGGTTGGAGTCGGGCATCGCAAAGATCCAGTTGAAGTTGATGGCCCGGTCGCTGCGGGTCAGCACCGGCTCGCCCTCGGGGGTCGGGCCGTTGTAGTAGCGGCCGGTCAGGCCCATGTTGCCCTCCTCGTCCTCCAGCATCGACTGGTGCAGCGGGCGCAGTTCCTGGCCCAGGAAGTGGCAGCCCTGGGCGTACTCCACCCGGGTCTCGGGGCTCACCACCGCCCGGATGCCCTCCAGGATGGACACCGCGCCTTCCCGGCCGCGGGTCTCGGTGTAGTCGCCCAGCATGGCCTGGGCCGCGCCGGGGCCGATGACCGCCACCCGCCGGGTGTGGGGGTCCAGCGGCAGCAGCCCGTCGTTTTTCAGCAGCACGATGGATTCCCGGGCGATCTGCCGGGCCAGGGCCAGGTGGTCGGGGCAGCGCAGCAGCCGGAGGGCGCGGGTCTCGTCGGTGTAGGGGGTTTCGAACAGCCCCAGCAGGAACTTGACCCGCAGCACCCGGCGGCAGGCTTCGTCCAGCACCGACAGGTCCATCTCGCCGGAGGACACCAGCCTGGCGATGCTCTCCTGCCAGACTTCGTGGGGGAAGTCGTTGAGCTCCATGTCCACGCCGGCGCTCAGCCCCAGCCGCACGGCCTCCCGGGGGGTCTCGGCGATGAAGTGCCAGTCATACAGGCGGGAGACGGCGGTCATGTCGGCCCGCACGAAGCCCCGCATCCCGAACTGACCCCGCAGCACGTCGGTGAGCAGTTCGTGGTCCATCGAGACCGGCACCCCGTCGATGGCGTTGTAGCTGCACATGGCGTTGCAGGCGCCGCCCTCCCTGAATGCCTGCTCAAACACCGGCAGGCAGTCGCTGAACACCTCGTGGCGGCCCATGGCGGTGGGGGCGCAGTTCAGCCCGGCCACCGGCATCCCGTAGCCCACATAGTGCTTGGGCTCGGCGGCCACCGCATCGGGGGCGCGCAGGTCGTCCCCCTGCATCCCCTTCACCGTTTCCCGGGCAAACTCGCCGCACAGGTAGGTGTCCTCGCCGTAGCTTTCCTCCCCCCGGCCGTAGCGGGGGTCCCGGATCAGGTCCATCACCGGGCTGTAGGTCTCGTGGATGCCGCAGGCCCTGGCCTCGGCGGCGATGGCATGGCCCATCGCCCGGCCCAGCGCCGGGTCAAAGCTGGCCGCCAGCCCGATCTGCTGGGGGAAGCTGGTGGCCCCGGCGTTGTACAGCCCGTGCAGGGCCTCCTCGCTGAACAGAAACGGGATGCCCAGGCGGGTCTTTTCCACCGCCCAGCGCTGGATGGCGTTGGCCTGGGCGGGGCTGACGCTGCGCAGCTGCATGCAGCCGGCGCTGTGGCCGTGGAGCATCGCGGCCATCTTGTCCAGGTCCATGCTTTCCACCCGGCCGTCCTTGTCGGTGGTGGAAAAGTCGGTGGCCGCATACAGGTCGGTCTGCAGGATCTTTTCTTCGGTGGTCATGCGGGCCAGCAGGTCTTCCACCCGCTCGTCCAGCGGCCGGTCTTTGTCTTGATAGGGATACATAGCGCGATCCTTCCTTTGGTGAGATTGACGGTGTGGAAACACCCGGCCGCTCACCGCACCCGCGGCAGGTTGCGGCCGTTCAGGAACAGGTTGGTCAGCCCGCCGGCTGCCGCCAGCAGGAACATCACCCGGATGGAGGCCGGGCCCAGCGCCGCTTCCAGCAGCGGCTGCAGGGCGGTGGCCACGGCGGCGGAGCCGCAGGCCCCCAGGCTGGCCAGGGCGGCGGTCACCCCGATGTAGGCGGTCTTGCCGCTGGGCGGGCTGCAGACATACTGCAGGTTGGCGCTGGCGTTGGCGGCGCCGCCGGCACAGGCCGCGGTCACCACCAGCAGCACCGGCGCGGCCAGCGGGGCCAGCCCCGGGCTGACCAGCGCCCAGCCCAGCGTGCAGGTCTGGCTGCCCAGGGCGGTCAGGCGGATCACCCGCCGCCAGTTGGTGCGGTCGGCGCAGCGGCCCCAGCACCAGCTGCCCAGCATGCCGGCGGCGGCCGACACCACCCCCACCGTGGTCAGGAAGGTGTGGCTGAGCCCCAGCACCCGCATCTGGTATACCACCAGGAAGGGGGCCGAAAACCCGCCGGCCAGCCCGCCCAGCACCGAGTAGAGCAGCATCGGGCGGAAGTTTTTGTCCCGCACGGGGGTCATCACGTCGGCCAGCCGCATCCGGCTGACAAAGTCCACCGGGTTTTCCCGGGTGGCGGCCAGCAGGCCGGCGTCCAGGGCGGCCAGCCCCAGGCAGATCGCCCCCACCATCGCGTAGCCGGTCTCGGCCCGGCCGGCGTCGATCTGGGCGTCCAGCAGGCGGCCCAGCACCAGCGTGCAGCCGCTGTTGACACAGTTGGCCACAATGTCCTTCAGGGCGAAAAACCGCCCCCGGGCGTCGGGCGGGGCCAGGCCCAGCGTCATGTGCTGCAGCCCCGGGGTGACCGCCCCCGCCGCCAGGAAGGCCAGGGTGTACAGCACCAGGGCGGTGGCTTCGGCCCCGGGGCCCATCCGGGCGGGCAGCAGGAAGGTCAGGCTCAGCGAGAACCGAAACACCACGCACAGCGCCCAGATGGCCAGCTTGCGGTGGTGGAGCCGCTCAAACAGCAGCGGCGAGAAAAATTGGAGTACGCACCCCGCTTGGGGGATCATGGCCATCAGGGCGCAGAAGGAGACCGAGGCCCCCATCTGCCCCAGATAGCCGGTGAGAAAGTTACCGGTCCCGATGCTGTACAGCACGCCAGCCGCTGCGCCTTCGGCGATCAGACAGCGGCGGCCCCGGGCAAGTTGTTCCTCAGTGGGCGGTTCCGGGTCGAAAAACAGCTTTCGCAGGGAAAGCATACGGGCTGCCTGCGCCGTCTCAGCTCCGCAGGCCGGGGACATGGACGGTGCCGTAGGCACGGCCGCGCAGGCAGTCGGCCCAGGCGTTCATCAGCCGGATCAGGTTGGGCATGCCGGACTGGCGGCTGGTCTTGTCCCATTCCCGCCGGTAGCGGTAGAACCAGTGTTCCAGCCGGGCGGCCAGGGCCGGGCCCTCCCCTTCGCCGGGGGCGGGGGCGGTGCCCAGGTAGGCGCCGATGTCGTTCCACAGGGTGATGCCGTCGGCCACCACGCAGATCAGCTGCAGGATGTCCCGCTGCCCCACCGGCATGCCGGGCCCGGCGGCCAGGGCGGCGGCGCGGGCTTCGGCCACGGCGGCGTTGGCCCCGGCCACGGCGGTCAGGTCCAGCTCGGCCAGCAGCTCGGCCCGGCGGGCGTCGTCCGACTCGATCCAGTTCACGGCGTGCTGCCAGTCAAAGACCTCGTGGTGGGCCAGGGCGGCCATCGCCCCCACCAGCGTACCGGTGGCGTCGTTCCACTCCAGCCGGCTCACCGCCTCGTTGATCTCTTCAAAGGGCACCGGGTCGGCGTTCCAGGCAAAGGCCGCGCCGTACAGCAGCCCGGGGATGGTCAGCCGCGGGTCGTTGATGTGGCCGTAGTCGCCCCAGTCGGTGTTCAGCAGCCCCACGGCGCCGTACTTGCGGGCGTGGTGGCACATGACCCGGTTGTTGCGGTAGGCGTAGTCCAGCAGCGGCATCCAGCAGTTCCAGCCGCAGCAGCCCGGGCAGGCATACTGGGTGATGCCGCTGGCCGCGATGTCCCGGATCTCGTTTTCCCGCTGGTCGGGCAGGTAGCCCCAGTTCAGGCAGATGGTCTCGGGGGGCAGTTCCCGGCAGCTTTCGGGGAAGCGCCACATGATGTCCCCCCAGAACTGGGGGATGCCGCCCCCCGCCACGATGTGCTCGCACAGCGCCTTGACATGGCGGACATACAGCGCCTGGACCCCCTCCTTCTCGGCCAGGTCCCGGCTGCGGCCTTTGCCCAGGTCAAAGGTCTCGTCGTCGCAGATGTTGAACTTGTTGGTGCGGAAAAGGCTGCGGTATTCGTCGATGAGCCGGATCACAAAGTCCAGCGAGTCGGGGTTGGCGGCGTTGAGGGTGTGGTGCCAGCCCGCATAGGTGTAGGTGAAGGGGATCTTTTCCGAATCCTCCAGCTCACACAGGTCGCAGCAGGTCTTGGTGGACAGGATCTTGTACATGTGCCCGAAGCTGGCCAGCGAGGGCACCAGCTCGATGTGCCGGGCCGCGCAGTACTCGTCCAGTTCCAGGATCTCGGCGGCGGTCAGGGGGGTGTCGTCCCGCCAGGCTTCGGACAGGTCGCGGAAGAGGTAGGTGTGCTCGATGTACAGCTGCCACTGGTTGACCTTGTAGCGGCAGAGCCGGTCGGCCACCGTCTTGAGGTAGGCGAGGGTGGTCACCCGCCCGCGGGAGCAGTCGAAGTAATACCCCCGGTTGGCCATGTCCGGCCAGTCCAGGATCTGCTGGGCGGGCAGGGCGGCGCCGTGGTTCTGCACCAGCTGGCAGAGGGTCTGCACCCCGTTGCACAGCGCCTCGTCCCCGCCGGCGGCCAGGGTGATCCCCGCCGGGGCGACGGTCAGCCGGTAATGGTCTGCGGCCAGCGCCGGGTCCAGGGTCAGGGCGATGTCCCCGGTGCGGGCGGCGCCCCGGTTCAGGTCCAGCTCCAGGCCGGCGTGATCGGCAAAGGCCCGGCGGAGCATTTCGGCATACAGCCGGGCCCCGGGGGCGGTTTCGGGCGCCAGCATGATCTGGCAGCCCAGACCCGGCACAAAGCTGCCGTCCTGCCGGGTCCTCTGTTTCGGTTTGGGCAAAAGGTCCATGGTTGCACCTCGTATCGTTTGGTGTTCGTTTTTGGCCCGGGGCGGGGGCTGCGGCCGCCGCCCCAAAGCAAAAGGGACCTTTCCTCCCCCGTTTGACAAGCTCTCGGTCGGAAAGGTCCCTTCTCCCCCTGGGCCGGGGGTTACCACTGAATGCGGATGGTCTTGATCTCGTAAGGTTTGATGGTGAAGCGGATGTCGCTGCCGGCGGTCTCCACCGGGCCGGTGGTCTCCTCCAGGCAGTTGCAGGCGCAGGCCGCGTGGAAGGGCCGGTTCCAGGTCAGGGTGACCGGGGTCAGGGCGTTCTCGCTCTCGTACAGGCGCAGGATCACCCCGTCGCCGTCCTCGGCCTGCTTGACCGTCTCCAGCACCACGTTGGGGGCGTCGATCTTCACGAGCCCCACGGCCGGGGCGGCGGCGCCGCCCTGCATGACCAGCGGTTTCTGGTTGAGGTAGTAAGCCTGCCGCACGGTGCCGGCCGCCTGCCAGCCCTCGGCATGGGGATACAGCGAGTAGGTGAACCAGTGCATCTCCTGGTCGGTGACCGGGTTGGGCTCGATGCCCGACTTGATGAGGGTCAGCCCGATGCAGCCGTCCTTGACCGAGTGGCCGTACTTGCAGTCGTTGAGCACGCTGACGCCGTAGTGCCCTTCCGAGACATCGCACCATTTCTGGCCGCAGCTCTCGAAGCGGGCCCGGTCCCAGCTGGTGTTCTGGTGGGTCTTGCGGGTCAGGTTGCCGAACTGCACGTCGAAGGTGGCGGTATCGGTGTGGACATCGGCGGGGAAGAAGACCTTCAGCAGATGCTGGTGTTCCTTCCAGTCCACGCTGGTCTCAAAGTCGATGCGGCGCTGGTCGGCGTAGAAGTGGATGTCCTGCCGGATGGTGGAATGGCTGAACGCCCGCTCGATGTGCAGCGTCGCCCGCACCGGGCCGTTCTCCGCCCAGGTGAAGGACTGCAGGTCGGTGACCTCCCAGGACTTTTCGGTGTAGAAGACATCGATGTCCCAGTTGTCGTAGTAGATGGGCTTGTCCTCAAACACCCGCATGGCGTTGCCGGCCTGGCCCGCCTTGAACACCTCGCGGCGGTTTTCCTTGTCGAACAGCCGGTCGATGCGGCCGTCGGCCCCGAAGCAGACGGTGTAGAAGGGGGTCTCCAGGGTGTGGCCGTCCGCCGACAGGGTGAAGGGGGCCGCGGCCGCGGCGGCCGGGGCCGGGCTGTAGCTGCGGCTGCCCTTGGCCGGCAGGCCGGTCAGGTAGGCCACGGCGGCGCCGTCGGCGGTGCGCTGCACCGGGTAGACCTTGCCGGTCTCGTCCTGCAGGGCCTCGGCCCGGCAGTCGCCCAGCTCGACCACGTCGTCCCGCTCAAAGCCGGTGGTGTTGTACACCGTCACGCCGTCCCCGGCCGGGGTCAGGGCGGCCAGCCGTTCCCGGGTCAGCGCGCCGATCTCCTCGGCCAGCCGGGCGTACTCCTTCTTGGTGACCTCGTACACCTCATGGATGGAGGACCCGGGCAGGATGTCGTGGAACTGGTTGATCAGGATGACCCGCCACAGCTTGTCCAGCTCGGCCTGGGGGTAGTCCAGCTGCGGGGCGGCCAGCACGCTGAGCAGTTCCAGGTCCATCATGGCCAGTTCGCTCTTGCGGTTGGACCGCTTGTTGCGGGCCATGCTGGTCAGGGTGCCCCGGTGGTACTCGAAGTAGAGCTCGCCCTCCCAGGTGGGCAGGCGCCGGTTGCCGGACACCCGCTTGTCCAGTTCCTCAAAGTACTGGCGGGCGAAGACCTGGCGGACCTTGGGCATCCCGATGATGCCCTTCTCCATCCGCTTGGACACTTCCAGCATCTGGCGGGTGGGGCCGCCGCCGCCGTCGCCGTAGCCGTAGGAGATCAGGATGTCGTTGTTGATGTCCTTGTTCTGGTAACGCTGCCAGCCGCCCATCAGCGAATCGGGGTGGAGCTGGCCGTTGTAGGTGGTGAAGAAGTTCTTGGTGGGGTCCTGGCCCAGGTCCACGGTGGTGACCAGGTGGGTCAGCACCTCGGTGCCGTCGATGCCCCGCCACATAAAGGTGTCGTAGGGGACCTTGTTGACCTGGTTCCAGGCCAGCTTGGTGGTCATGAAGTAGTCGATGCCGCACTGCTTCATGATCTGGGGCAGCGCGCCGGAATAGCCGAAGACATCGGGCAGCCAGAGGATGCGGTTGTCGGCGCCGAACTCATTCTTGAAGAAGCGCTTGCCGTAGACGAACTGCCGCACCAGGCTTTCGCCGCCGGTCAGGTTGCAGTCGGCTTCCACCCACATGCCGCCTTCCGGCTCCCAGCGGCCCTCAGCCACCCGCGCCTTGATCTGGTCGAACAGTTCGGGGTAGCGGGCTTTCAAAAAGGCGTACAGCTGGGGCTGGCTGGACATGAACTTGTAGTTGGGGTACTGCTCCATCAGGCGCAGCACGGTGGAAAAACTGCGGCAGGTCTTTTCCTCGGTCTGGGCAACGGTCCACCACCAGGCCACGTCGATGTGGGTGTGGCCGATGCAGCTGGCAATGACCTCGTCATGGCCGGCCAGGTCGGTGTACAGCGCTTTGGCCAGGTAGGCCCGGGCCTTGCCCACGCTCTCGCAGAAGTTCTCGTCATAGGGCGTGCGCAGGTCCAGCAGGTTCACCGCCTCGTTGAGCACGTTCTCCAGCTTGTGGCGGGGCTGGCCGTCCGGGTCCAGCCGGCCGAAGCCCCACAGCGGCACCTGCAGGTCGTAGTACAGCCCTTCCACCTCGGGGTCGATCTCCCGCACGTCGGCCAGCAGGTTCAGCTCGGCATGCAGGATGCCGGTGTACGCCTGCAGTTCCAGCCGGTAGGTGCGGCCGGGCTCGGCGTGTTCGGCCAGCCGGATGTCCCGGTGGTTCATGTCGGCGCCCTGGGTCACCACCCCGTCCACAAACACGAGGAACTGGGGGTTCTTGGCGTCGTCCCATTCCTCGATCTGGGTCTGCAGGTGCAGCCACAGGCTGCGGCCGGCAAAGCTCTCGGGCACCGTGAACTCGGTGCGGAACCAGTAGTGCTGGTCGGGGCCGTACCAGTGGTCGATCTTGTCGTTGGTGGCGCCGAAGGGCTGGTTGTCATACCCGCCGGTAAGGAACTTTTGCAGGTCATAGGTCTCCTGATGGCCGAAGGTCCGCCAGGGCGCCTCGGCGGCCTCCGCCTGGGCGGGCGTGAGGTAGTTGCCGGGCTTGATCTGCCAGCTGGTGATCGGCACCCGCTGGCGGACGCTCAGGCGCTTGAGCTCATCGCAGATGACCTGAATGCGCTTGTCCAGAAATTCCATAGTCGTTTCCCTTTCTGCCGCGGCCGGGGCCGCGGTCTTTCCCCCTGATTTGCCGCACAAAGGCGGGGCCGTTGCGCCGGCCGGCACACCCTTGCGGCAGCGGTCTGTGCCCTATTGTACTGCCGGGCCGGGGCCGGGTCAATGCCAAATTTCCCGTGGGGAAAAATTCGGCGAAATCGGCAGGCCCGGCCGCTTTTTTCACCTAAAATTGGTGGTTTTGCAAACAGCGGGGCGGTGGGCCTGCCGGGCCGCCGGGGGGCGGTCCCGCCGGGCGCACCGCCCCTGGTTGGGCCGGTGTGCGCCGGCTCAGAAGCTGTTCGCCTTGATGTAGTCCAGCACCCGGTCCACGGTGGTGAAGGCCAGGCCGGTGACGGTGTCGGCGCAGCCGTAGTACACGGCGATGCGGCCGGTGGCGGCGTCGGTGAGCGCCGCGCAGGGGAAGGTGACGTTGGGCACGTCGCCCATGCACTCATAGGGGGTCTGGGGGGCCAGGATGTAGTCCTTGCCGCGGGCCTTCACCTTCCAGGGCTCGTCGATGTCCAGCAGGGCCGCGCCCATGCGGTAGACATAGCCGTTGCAGGTGGTGATGACGCCGTGGTAGATCAGCAGCCAGCCTTCGTCGGTCTCGATGGGGATGGGCCCGGGGCCGATCTTGGTGCTCTGCCAGGCGGATTCGTCCCCCTTGACCGCGCCCATCATGTAGCGGTGGCGGCCCCAGTAGACCATGTCCTCGCTCTGGCTGACAAAGATGTCGCCGAAGGGGGTGTGCCCGGTGTCGGAGGGGCGGCTCATCATCATGTAGCGGCCCTGGATCTTGCGGGGGAACAGCACGCCGTTGCGGTTGTAGGGCAGGAAGGCGTTTTCCAGCTGGTGGAAGGTCTTGAAGTCCTCGGTCCAGGCCAGGCCGATGGTGGGGCCGTGGTAGCCGTTGCACCAGGAGACATAGTACTTGCCGTCGATCTCGCAGACCCGGGGGTCATACCGGTATTCCCGGTTGGTGATCTCGGGGTCGTCGCCCACCAGATGGATGGGCTCGTCGTCGATGGTCCAGTGGATGCCGTCCTTGGAGAAGCCGGCGAAGATGTCCATGCTGATGGACAGGCTGTCGCAGCGGAAGACCCCCGCAAAGCCGTCGCCGAAGGGCACCACCGCGCTGTTGAAGACGCTGTTGGACCGCTTGTTGCCGTCCCGGCCGATGATGGGGTTGCCGTCATACCGCCACAGCGGGGTGCGCAGGGTCTCGGGCGGGTCCTGCCAGGGGATGTTGGGTAAGGGTTTGCCGATGATCGTTGCCATAGGTTCAGTTACCTCCTGTTGTTTTCAGGCGTTTGGTTGCGGGCCGGGCGCCGCCCGCCGGTGCGGCGCCGCGCCCGGGTGGGTGGGCCTGCGGGGGAGCGTCCCTCATTCCACAATGCGGGCGCAGGGGTCCAGCAGGTCCTCGTGCAGTTCGTCCAGCGCCCGTTCGGGGTCGGTCTGCCGGGTCAGGCGCAGGGTGTAGCGGTAGGAAGCACAGCCGGACAGGTCCAGCTTGAAGTTGGTCTCCCAGGTGTTGTTCATCATCCAGCTGTACACCGGCCGGCGGTTGTCGGCGGGGTCGTTCTCGCACAGCCGGATGGGGTGGTGGCGCAGCTGGCCGAAGTAGAGCAGCGGCACGTCGGGGCTGCCCAGCAGCACGCCGCCCTCCCCGTCCAGCAGGGCCAGGCCGTCGTCGCTCATCGTGTATTCCATGCCGGTGCCGGGCAGCTGGTCCACGCCGGGGCGGAAGGCTTCCCGCCCGCCCTTGCGCACCCACAGCTCCCCGGGCTGGGCCAGGGTCAGCGGCAGGTAGACGCTCTCGATGTCGGTGGAAAGGGTCTTGCCCAGCTCCACCGTCACGTCGATGCGGGGCATCGCCTCATACAGTTTGAGCACCACGTCGCAGTGGATGGTGCCGGGCATCCTGTAGACCAGCCGCAGGGTGGTGAACACCGCCCCGTGCTGCTCGCACACCACCCGCTGCAGCTGCGCAGGGGTCTGGGTGGCGTGCTGGCCGCGGATGTTGCGCCCCAGCAGCCGGCGTTCCTCATACACGTCGGTCAGGCCCGGGCGCACCGGGGTCACCTCATAAATGGGGGTGAAGGCGCTCACCTCGCCGGTGAGCAGCTCCCGCCCGTGGGTCTTGTCGTACAGGCTGGTCAGCCCGCGGCCCACCTGGTACTCCAGCCGGAACCAGGGGTTCTCAAAGCCGTAGGGCAGCCGGTAGGTCACCGGGTCGTAGTCGTTGACGATGTCCCGCACCCGCTCGGCGCCCACATAGCACTGGCGGGTGTTGTTGGTCTCCACCTTCGCCTCCCGCCGGCCGTAGGTGTAGCGGCGGCGCTGGCCGGGCTCCAGCTCCTCCACAAAGGTGATCCGCCGTCCGCGGGGGTGGGGGCTGACCTGGCAGGGGATCTCCTCCCCCGCCTCGTTCTTCACCCAGGCGTCGGGCAGGCCGGCGGGCAGGGTCTCCACATAGAACTCCACCGCCTTTTTGCCGCCGGCATAGCTGGGGTTCACCACCTCGACGGTGCCGTGGTTGGAATAGTAGCGCAGAATGTCCCCCTGTTCCCGGGCGATGCGCCCCAGCAGTTTGGCCGCGGCCTCGTGGGCGGCGCTGGCGTAGCCGTTTTTGCGCATGTCCAGGTCGGGCACCATCCCCTCATAGGGGTCGGTGATGCTGGCGCTGTGCCCCCAGGTGTGCTCGGCGTAAAGCAGCAGGGCATCCTCGGCCTGGCGCACCGTGGCGGGGTCCTTGGCGTCGATGCCCGGGTCCAGCCGGCGGGCCAGTTCCAGGTTGCGGCGGGCGGCCAGATAATGCTTGACCACCGCCGGGGTGGAGCCCACGCCGTTGGCCCACCAGTCGTTCAGGTCGCCCCGGTAGACCGGGCTGTCCTGCAGTCTGGGGGCGATGGCCGCGTACAGCTCCTGCAGGCTGACCATCCGGATCTGCACTTCGGGGTTGCGGGCATTGTACGCCTGGATGGTGCGCAGGATCAGCGGCTCGGGCGGGGCGTTGTCGCTGAACACGCCGGACACCGATGCCAGGATGAAGTCGTAGGGGTAGCCGTTCTCCTCACACTCGGTCAGGTAGGCGTCCAGGTTGTTGGCCAGGGCGTCGGCGTCGTCGGCCGCGGGGGCGGTGTTGCCCAGGCGGTCCAGCGTCATGTAGTTGGGGATGGCGTTGGGCCGCACCCCCAGCACGTTGCCCAGGTTGTAGTGCTCGCCGTTCCAGACCAGCAGCCGCTTGCCCTGGGCGTTCTCCCAGAAATAGGCGGTCTGGTTTTTGCGCAGCGGGTACATGCCGTGGTGGCAGTGGATGTTGGTGTACAGGAACTCGATGCCGTTGTCCAGCATCGCGTCCCGCTGCCCCATCGAGATGCCGTTGATGTCGGCGCACATGGCGGTGTTCAGCGTCACGCCGGCGGCGGCAAAGCGCTCCCGCCACTGGGCCAGGCGCCGGCCGTACACCCCGCAGTCCAGCAGGTCGGTGAAGTTTAGGTAGTTGGCCGAAAGCCCCAGCCGGCCGTCCCGGGCCAGGTCCAGGAACTGCTGCTGCTCTTCGGGGGTGGCGGTCCTGAAGAATTCTTCCACACAGAACAGCGTCTCGCAGTTCCAGCGGAAATCCGCGTTGGCGGGGTCCTGCATCAGGCGCAGTGCGCTGCGGATGTAGTCCACCTGCAAAGCCACCACCTGCTCCTGCAGGTCGGTGTAGCCGATGTCGGTGTGGGAATGGTGGACGATGTAAACGGTTTGGATCGCATGCGGTTTCATAGGCAATACCTTTTTATAATGGCTTTCTCATAGCTTGCCGACAGGATTTTTCCGGCATTCCGGTGCCGGGTCTTGCCTTTTGTTCGGGTTTGTTCAGAATTTGTCAGGCCAGCCCAACAAAAGGCCGCCGCTTCGGCCGGGTGGTGAGAAAACTGGTTCACTTGGAATGGCACGGCGGCTGCGCCGCACTGCTGTTTTCTCCTGCCCGCACAAAGCGACGGCCTTATGATCTGTTTGGGGTTGGTTTCGTTCTGCCGCGGGCCGGGGCCCGGGGCGTCTCAGCGCTTATTCAGCGGCAGTCTCGGCAGAAGCGGCTGCCGGCGGGTTCCCGGCCAGGAAGGCATCGACCTGGCTCTGGGCCTCGGCCATGACATCCGCAAAGCCGGCGCCTTCCAGCTCGCTCATCATCTGCGGAACCAGCTCGGAGGGCTCGCGGGTGCCGGTCAGCAGCTCGCTCTTGTACTTCTCGCAGATGGTGATGCAGTTCTGCACCTGGTCGCGGACAGGCTCAATGTCCATCGAGAAGCCCAGCAGCACGGAGGGCTCGGCGGCCGCGTTCAGCTGCTCAACTTCGTCATACTGGTTGAAGTCGTAGGTATCGTCGGGGGTAACGGTGAAGAAGCTGCCCTGGGTGTAGCCGGCCATGGACCAGTCAGAGTTGTTCTTGTGGACCCACTGCTTGGTGTCGTCGGTGTAATCCCAGTTTTCGCCCTGGACGCCGTAGTAGAACAGGTCGCGGACGTAGGTGTCGGTGTTGACGATCTCGAGCAGCTGCAGGGCCTTTTCAGGATACTGGCAGTTGTTGGAGATGCAGCTGATGGAGCCGCGGACGGAGTCGTTGGAGATGATGGTCGGACCCCACTGGGCGACGCTAACGGTGGTGCCCATGTTCGGGCCCCAGGTGGTCTCGGCGGCGCCGGACCAGCCCTGCGCGATGGAGGCGGCCTTGTAGCTCTGGTCCTCGGCGGCGGTGGCGGCGTCAGAGTTGATGATGCCGGAGTTGTACCAGCTGCGCAGCAGTTCCAGGTACTCGGTGATCTCGGGCTGCTCGAAGATGGAGACAACGGTGCCGGTGGTGTCGTTGTACTTCACGCCCATGCCGATGATGCCGGCGCCCAGCGTGTCATACTGATAGGTCAGGTAGGTGGCGGCGGAGCTGGACAGCGGGAAGGCCGCGGTGCCGGAACCGTCGGTGATGGCCTGCAGGGCCTCGGTCAGTTCGGGTTCGGTCAGGTCGGTGAAGGTGGTGGGGTCATAGTCGGGCGCATACTGCTCGAAGGCGTCGTCCGCCATCACCAGGTACTGGGTGATGGAGGAGTCCTTCATGGCGGGCACGCCGTAGATCTGGCCGTTGACCCGCATGGCATCCCAGTAATCATCGGGGACGGAGGCTTTCAGGTCAGGGGTGCTCTCCAGCAGGTCGGTGATGTCCAGGAACGCGCCGGTGGCCACGTCGTTGGTGTAGGTGTTCAGGTTGGTGAACAGGATGTCGTAGTCGCCCGCGGTGTTGACCAGAACGTTGCGGCGGGTATCCCAGTCGCCCCAGCCAACGACTTCCACATCAACATGGACGCCGATCTTCTCTTCCAGGTAGGGGTTGACCTGGGCCAGCCAGGCGTCGTAGTTGCTGGGCATGCCGTTGCCGACCATGACCCACTTGATGGTGGGGATGTCGCCGGAAGCCGCAGCAGAGCCGGAAGCGGTGTCGCCGGTGGCAGTGGAACCGGAAGTACCGGTGCCGCCGCAGGCGGCCATGCTCAGCGCCATAGCGCCAGCCATGCCGAGAGCGAGCACTTTCTTCAACTTTTTCATGCTGTTTCTCCTTTTATGTAGTGGAAAATGTTTACTTACAAGCGGGGGCCCACCCCCGCCGAAAGTCGGGATAAAATGGATGGGGCAT
>DWWE01000099.1 GCA_019119835.1 Candidatus Gemmiger stercoravium
CCCGCTGCTGCTGCCCGCCGGACAGTTCCCGGGGGCGGCGGTCCAGCAGGTCCTCGATCTGCACCAGGGCGGCGGCCTCCCGGGCGCGCTTTTGCATCTCGGCGCGGGTGGGGCGCTTGTCCCCTTTCAGGTTTTCCAGCGGGAACAGGATGTTCTGCAGCACACTCAGGTGGGGGTACAGCGCATAGTTCTGGAAGACCATGCCCACCCCCCGCAGCTCGGGGGGCAGGGTGGTCACATCCTCCTGCCCGAAAAAGATCCGGCCGGCGGTGGGGGTCTCCAGCCCGCAGATCATGTTCAGCGTGGTGGATTTGCCGCAGCCCGAAGGCCCCAGCAGCCCCACCAGCCGGCCGTCGGGGATCGTAAAGCTCAGGTCCCGCACCGCCGTGGTCTCGCCCCGGGCCCGGCGGCCCCGGGCCGGGAAGGTCTTGGTCAGGCCCTGCAAAGTAATATTCATCGAATCCATCTCCCTGCTAAGCGTGAAAAGCGTTCGCATACGGTATGATTATACCGGATTTTTCGCCCGTCTACAAGGGAAAATCCGCCCGTCCGGCCGGCCGGCGGCGGATTTTGTCCCCTTTTGGGGCGATTGACGGGGTTTGCCGGAACATGTACAATAGAAGGAAGATTCCCGGCGGGGCCGGGGCGGCCGGCCGCCCCGCCCGCCGCAGGCAGGAGGGGCCGACCATGGGCAAGGGACGATTGGACACGCAGCGCATCGCCGCGGCGGCGCTGCTGGCGCTGGCGGTGCTGGCCGCCGGCAAAACGATGCTGGCCGGGCTGGAGATCGACGAACAGTACGCGCTTTCCATCGGCTGGCGGCTGGTGCAGGGGGACGCGCTGTTCGCCACCATGTGGGAGCCGCACCAGCTTTCGGCCCTGCCGGCGGCGGCGCTGCTCTGGCTGTACACCGCCCTGACCGGCACCACCACCGGGGTGCTGCTGTTTGTGCGGGCGGTGATGCTGCTGGCCAAGGCCGGGCTTTCGGCGGCGTTTTACCGCGTGCTGCAGCCGGCGCTGCCCCGGCGCACCGCCTTTCTGGGGGCGGTGGCGCTGTTTTTGTACACCCCCAAGTGGTTTTTGGGGCCGGACTACATCTCCCAGCAGTTCCACTTCACGCTGGCGGCCTTCCTGTGTTTTACCAGCTACCAGACCCGCCGGGGGCTGTGGCGGGCGGCGCTGGGGGGCGTGGCCATGAGCTTCGGGGTGCTGGCCTTCCCCCAGAGCGTGTTTGCGGCGCCAGTGATCTTTGCGGGGTTGTTTTTGCTGGGGCGGCGCAGCGGCGAAAAGCGGGTGGCGGGCGTGCCGGCGGGGGCGCTGACCGCCCTGGCCGCCTGCGGGGTCTGCGCGGCGGCCTTCCTTTGTTATGTGCTGCAGGCCCTGTCCCCCGCCGAACTGCTGGAGCGGGCGGGGCTGATCCTGCACGACCCCCAGTACGACTTTACCACCGCCGAGCGGCTGGCCCTGCTGGCCGGGCAGGCGATGTCGGTGGCCCGGTTCCTGGCAAAGCCGGCGCTGGCCGCCCTGGCGCTGACCGCCCTGGCCGCCTGGCTGGGGCGCCGGCGGGGCGGGCGGACCGCCGACGGGCCGGGGCTGTGGCTGGCGCTGTTTGCCGGGCTGGCCACCCTGCTCTGCCTGGGGCGGGCGGTGGTGACCCACGGCCTGGACGAGCGGACCTTTGTGCCGGTGCTGGCCCTGCTGGGGCTGCGGGCCTTCCGCCGCTGCCGGGGCACCCCCCGGGCCGCGCTGTTCTGGCTGGGCTACCTGCCCGGGCTGGCGGCCTACCTGTTCATCCTGCGTTCGACGCTGCTGGGGCTTTCGGCCACCTTCATGTACCTGACCTGGCCGGGGCTGTGCGCGGTGCTGGCCCTGGCCATGGAGCCCCCCGCCCCCGCCCGGCGGGAGAACCCGCGGCTGTGGGCCGACGGGCTGCTGGGGGTGTTCATCGCCTTTCTGCTGGCCTGCCGGCTGCTGCTGGTACTGACCACCGGCTGGCAGCCCCGCAGCGTCTTTGACACCCGGATGGAACTGCTGACCACCGGCCCCGCGGCCTGGACCTGGGTGGACAGCGACACCGCCGACATCTACCACGCGCTGGAGCAGGCCCTGGCCCCCCACGCCGGCGAGCAGGTGCTGCTTTCCACCGGCGATGTGGAGGGGCTGGCCTTCCTGATGGACGGGGGCAGCCTGCAGGCGGGGCAGGCGTCGGTGATCTCCTCCACCGACAGCGACGCCCGCTTTGCGCAGTACTACGAGCTTTTGCCCGACAAAGTCCCCGACGTGATCGTCTACAACCACAACTGCGTGCGGGACCTGGAGGAGTTCCACGCCTGGCTGGAGAGTTACTTCGCCATCTCCGACCGGCGCACCGTCACCGTCGGCACCGCCAGCCTGGAGGTGCTGACCGTCGCCGGCCTGCAGTGAGGGCGCGGTGCAAAATGAAATTGCAAAACCAATTTGTACAAAAAAACGAGTACAACAAGGGAAAAGACCCCTCCAGGAAAGCTGTTCTGGCTTCCTTGGAGGGGCGATTTTTGTGCAATATTTTGGGGACAGGCAATTTTGCAGCAGGTCCTTGTGCGGCCGCTCAGAACCGGTCAACGGCGAAGACCGCGGCGCCGGTGGCCCGGGCGGCGGCCAGGCCGGGGGCCGAATCCTCAAAGATCATGGTGTGGGCGGCGTCGGCGCCGAACCGGGCCATGGCGGTCAGGTAGCCTTCCGGGTCGGGCTTGTTGCGGGTCACATCCTCCGAGGTGAAGACCAGCTCGAACCAGTCCCGGCAGCCGAAGTATTCCAGGATCTCGGCGGCGTTGCGCCGGCTGCCGGTGGTCACCACCGCCAGGTGGGCGGCGGGGCGCATGGCGGCCAGCAGCGCAAAAAGGGCCTCGTTTTTGCGGGCGGCGCCCAGGCAGGCGGAATACAGCGCCTTTTTCCGGTCGTGGACCCGCTCCACCAGCGCCGGGTCGGGGTCGCCGCCCAGCAGCGGGCGCAGAAACGTTTTGTAATATCCGCCGTTGCAGTACTTTGCGTAATATTCGTCGGTGACGGTGGCTCCCACCTCCTCCAGCGCGGCCCGGTAGCTGGCCGCGTTGACCGCCACCGTGTCAAAGAGGGTGCCGTCCAGATCCACCAGGATCAGGGTCTGTTTGCGCATCTCAGGCATAGGGTTCCTTTCTTGTCAGCCCGGCTCTTCCGGGTACCAGGCGTCGATGTCGTTGGCCACCATCAGCAGGCCGGCGAAGAACATCGGCGCCCGCTTGCGGTCCCGGTTGATCTTGTAGGGCATCAGCCGCAGCCAGTGGATCAGCTCATGCAGGAAGATGCTCTCCACCTGGGCGGGGGTGAACCGGTCGTTCAGGTAGTCCCGCACCGCGGCGAAGAGGGCGTCGTAGGCCGCCGAGCGGGTGAAGGTGAAGTCGATGCGGTTTTCATGCACCGAGACCCGGGGGGTCATCATCATGAATTCGTAGCCGCCGTGGAGGCTTTGCAGCAGTTTGCCATAATCCAGGAAGGGGCTTTCGTGCAGGTTGCCGGTGTTGGGGTCGATCAGGTACCAGCTGTCCTCGCCGGTGCGGCAGATGATGTTTTCCAGCGTCAGGTCGCCGTGGATGGTGGCCACCGGGTCGCCGGCGAACAGCGCCCGCAGCCGGGCATGGTCGAACAGCCGCCCCAGCGCCGGCAGCCCCTTGCAGGACCGGCCGTTGACCCACACCCGGTCGTAGGCGGCCAGTTCCCGCAGGCCGCGGGCTTCCCGGATGCGGGCCAGGTTTGCGTCCACCTTGCCGTCCAGGTAGGCTTCGATGGCCGCCGGGGACGCCGGCCGGGCGGGTGTGTAGAGGGTGGCGTCCAGGGTGGTGAGCACGTCCCGCAGGATGGCGGCGCTCTTTTCCACCGGGTTTGAGTGCAGGTAGCGGAACATGCTCACCGCCGTGGGGGCGTAGGCCATGTCGTACCAGCAGCAGCCGGGTTCGGCCGCCCCCCGCAGGATCTCGCACAGGGGCAGCCGGCCTTCGGCGGCCCGGTCCCGCAGCCAGGCCAGCTGCACGGCCAGCTTGTCGCCGTCGGCGCCGAAGGCGTACTTGCGCCAGAAGGTGCCCCCGTGGTCCATGCAGAGCATGGTGGTGGCGTTGGACCCGGCGCTGTGGTCTTCCAGGATGGTGACGCCCCGGTTGATGCGCAGGAACTGGGTGACATACTGTTTGTTCTGCAGCCCGAAATACTGGCTTAAAAAGGCGCTGCGGTCCCGCGGGTCCACCTGGGGCAGCAGGTTGAGGTAGTCGGCGTCCGCGGCGGGGGCGGGGGCCGCCGCGGCGGCCGCCCGGTTGATGCCGCCCCGCAGCCGGGCGGGCAGCAGGGTGACCGCCCACATGGCCAGCAGCGGCAGCAGGAACCAGGCCAGCATGAGCCCCTGGGCCAGCGGCGAGATGGCGTGCAGCCGGCCGGTGAGGGAGAAGCTGGTCAGGTCCACCGCGTCGGTGCCGAAGAGCATGGTGAAGACATCCACCCCGCCGAAGCCGGCGCCGCAGCCGGACAGCGCCGCCGCCAGCACCCCGTAGCTGGCCAGGTAGGAGACCCACATCAGCCCGGTGTTGAGGGCCAGGCGGCCGATCTGCACCCGGCGCAGGTCCTTGAAGGTGTTGATCAGGCTCCAGCAGAATTCCAGCCCGTCCAGCTTGATGGCGTCGTTGAAGATCCCGCACACCGCCAGGCAGAGCCGCTTGATCGGCCCGCGCAGCGCGATGACCACCGCCAGCGCCGCCGCCAGCACCACCGCAAACACCAGGTAGTACAGCGCGTCGTCCCGCACGCCGGGCACCCCGGCCAGCCGGAAGGCAGCGAAGAGCAGCGCCACCACCCACACATCCAGGAACCGGTCCATGATGACGGTGGCCAGCGCAAAGCCCACCCCGTTTTTCATCCGGCGGCCGGTGAACCAGGCGCGGAACACATCCCCGATGTGGAAGGGCAGCAGAAAGTTCACCCCGTACCCGACGGCCATGCCCCGCAGCATGACGCCGCGCATCGGCCGTTCATAGATGCGGATGAACTGCTCCCACCGCAGCAGGCGGAACAGGTGCCCCGCCAGCAGCAGCGCCACCGAACCCAGCAGCAGCGCGGCGGTCATGCCTGCAGCGCCGCAAAGCCGGCGGCGTTTTCGGGGCGTTCGGCCAGGGCGTACTCGGCCGGTGTGCCGAAGGGCAGGTGCAGGTCGGTGGCGAAGCCGCGCACCGCCCGCCCCCGCCCGGCCAGGACGTTGTACACCCCCGAGACGAAGAATTCCTTGTACCGGCAGGTGTGCAGGTACTCCTCGCAGGCGGACAGGTAGGTGGCCTTGTCCTTGAAATAGTAGGCCCCGCAGATGGCGTCATGGCTGACCACCTGCTTTTCCACCGTGCGGCAGACAAGGCCGTTTGCCCCGTACTGCAGGTAGCTGTAGGCCGGCGAGTCGGAGGGGAAGGTCAGCAGCGCCCCGTCCGGCCCGGCGGCGAAGTCGCCCGCCCGGCAGAAGTCCTCAAAGGCGCGGCACAGGAACAGGTGGTCGCAGTCGTTGAAGAGCAGCGGCACGCCGTCGGGCAGGTCCTCGCAGCCTTTGCGGCAGGTGACGGCGGCGCCGGGGGTCACCTCGTCCAGCGCCACGATGCGGGCGTCGGGCCAGTAGGCGCGGATGCGGGCTTCCAGCCCGAAATCCCGGATATGCTCCTTGAGCACCACAAAGGTGATGCCGTCCAGCGGGATGTTTTTTTCGATGCTGCGGGCCGCCCAGTAGAAAAAGGGCGCACCGTGGATCTCGATGAGGGGCTTGGGCTGCACAAAGCCGTCCTCAAAAAAGCGGCTGCCCCGCCCGGCCATCGGCATGACAAGATGAAGTTTCGGCATACGGATTCCCCCTTTGTCGGGCGGTCAGGTCCGGTCGGCGTCCCGGGCGGCCAGCATCGCGCATTCGGCCTCGATGACCCGGGCCAGCCCTTCCTCGATGGAGACTTTAGGCGCCCAGCCGTAAAGCGTTTTGGCGTGGGTGTTGTCGCACAGCGAATACTTGTTGACCTCGTGGTCCAGGATCTGCGGCCGGATGCCGTAGGCCCCGCCGTACAGTTCCGGGTACTTGGCCCAGTAGTGGCTGGTCTCGCAGTATCTGGCCTCGGTCTGCTTGTTCATCAGCCGGCAGGCGATGGCGTACAGCTCCCGCACCGAGTAGTTCCGGTTGCTGGAAACGTTCACCGCGTCAAAGCCCGGCCGGTCGGTGACCCGCAGGGCCAGGTCGATCAGGTCGTCCACATAGATGTAGTCCCGCCGCTGGTTGCCGTCGGAGTGGAACTCCGGCACCCGGTCGTAGTACAGTTCCCGGATCATGTAGCCCACAAAGGGCGGCTGCTTGCGCAGGCAGTCGATGTGGGGGCCGTAGACGTTGGCGAACCGCAGGCAGGTGACGTTCATGCCGTAGGTCTCGGCAAAGCTGCGGCAGAACTGCTCGGCGCAGTATTTGGTGCTGGGGTAGATCAGGGTGGGGGGATTGAACTTGTCCTCCACCGTGGGGAACTCGGTCTCGTTTTCATACATGGCGTTGGTGGACGCCTGCACCAGATGCCTGACGCCGTGGCGGCGGCAGAGTTCCAGCAGGTTCACCAGCCCCAGCGTGTTGACGCTCACCGCCTCCACCGGGTCGCTCTGGCAGTCGGGCAGCGGGGCGATGCCGGCGATGTTGTACACCAGGTCGAAGCCTTCCTTTTCAAAAAGGGCGGGCAGGGCGTCCCGGTCGCGGATGTCCAGGCGCAGCACCTCGGGGCCGAAGTCGTGGTCCTCAAAGCGCAGGTTGTCCGGGTTTCCGTAGGAAAAATTGTCGATGCCGACGACCGTGTCGCCGCGCTTCCACAGCGCATGGCAGAGCTGGCCGCCGATGAAACCGGCCGCGCCGGTGACGAGCACTTTCATGGGAATACCTCCTTCTCGGTGGATGAAAACGGGGGGTTATCGGTTGGAGGCCACCACCTGGTAGCCGTAGTGTTCCACCGGCTTTGCGCGCATCTCCCGCCCGACGAACTTTTTGGGGCCGGCGGCGTACTGGCCGCACATGCGCAGCAGGCTCATGGCAAAGCTGGTCAGTTTGGTGTTGGAGACCTGGTCTTCCTCCCGCCAGCTGATGGGGAAAAAGCGGATCTTCTGCCGGTAATGGCACTGGGCCAGGATCATGCAGTCGTTGAAATACTGGGTGTCGGGGAACTTGAGGTAGTAGCCGCTTTTCAGGCTGGAGACCTTGTACAGGTTCAGCCCGCTGCCCAGGTCGGTGATCTTGCGGCGGGCCACCAGGGTGAACAGCCAGTTGAAGCCGTAGTTGCCGAAGATGCGCAGCGGGCTGTAGCCGGTGATGCGGCTGCCCTTCATGAAGCGGGACCCCAGGCAGCAGTCACAGGTGCGGTAGGCCCCCGAGTCCAGCAGCCCCAGCAGGTCCCGCACGTCGCCCTGGTCGTCGCCGTGCAGCACCACCAGGTAGTCGAACCCATGCTCCAGCGCATAGCCGAAGGCCACCTTGTGGCTGCCGCCCAGGCCGTAGTTTTCGTTGTTGCGCAAAAGGCGCACCGGCGCCGCCGGGTGGGCGGCCATCCAGCGGCGGGCGGCGTCCTCGGTGCTGTCGGTGGAGCGGTTGTTCACCACGATGCACTCGGTCACAAACTCCGCCACCCGCTCATCCAGCAGCTGGTCCAGCACCCGCGGCAGCTGCTTTTCGCAGTTGTAGGCGGGGATAAACAATAAAATGCGTTCCGGCATAGCTTTCTCCTCTCAAACACGGCCCGGCGGGTCAGGCGTTCTTCCTTCGCCGGCATGATACCGCATGTATAAAAACAGTATAATTCATAAGAAGACATCTTGCAAGCGCGTATTCCATTCACCACGCCGTCCGTGTGCGCGGGCGGCGGACGGTTGACTTTTTTTGCGAACGGACTATAATGGGGGCCGAAAAAATGTCCCCGGTACGGGAACGCCGCCGGCGCATTGCGCCCGCCGGTGCGTTTTCGAAGGCCGGCCGGAGCGCGTGTGCCGGCGGGGGGGACACAGGGAGGGATCGCAGATGAAAAAGGCTGTGGCCGCGGCCCGGTACAACGCCGGGTTCGCGGTGCTGGCGCTGGTGCAGGTGGGGGTGTCGATGGGGCTTTCCACCGTGCTGGGCGCCCTGACCGGGCGGGTCTCCACCGCCGGGCTGGCGCCGGGGGTGCTGGCCCTGGCCGCGGGCAGCGCCGGGCTGTACGCCCTGGCCGCGGCCGGCGGCTACGCCTTTGCCCGGCTGAAGGCCGCCGCCGGCAACGACACCCGCCGCGCCGCCGAGACCGCCCTGGTGGACAAGGTGGCTCGCCTGCCCGCCGACGACCCCGCCCTGGCCGACATCGGCGGGCTGCTGACCAGCGCCCGGCAGGATGTGGACCAGACGGTCCACCACCGGGCCGAAGCCCTGCCCGAGACCATTTTGCAGGGGGTCCAGTGCCTGCTGGTGATGGGGTATCTGGCGGCGCTGAGCTGGCGGATCACCCTGGCCTATCTGGCGGCGGTGGGGGTGAGCGTGGGGCTGCAGGCGGCGCTGAGCCGCTGCGTCAACGGCGCCAACGAGGCGGTCAAGCGCAGCGAGGTGGCGCTGAACACCCAGCTGCGGGACCTGCTGGACAACCGGCTGACCGTCAAGCTCAACGACGCCGAGACCTTCGGCGCCGCCGGGGCGCTGGCTGCCGGCGACGCCTGCGCGGCCGCCCGGGTGCGGGCGGCGCTGACAGGGCTGCCGGTGAAGATGCTGGGCCTGCTCTGCGGGCTTTTGCCGATGTTCGCCCTTTGCCTGACCGGGCTTTTGCTGCTGCCCCGGGGGCTGGCGCTGTCCGCCTTCCTGACCGCCTACTATCTGGCCGAGGACCTGCTGGTCAACCAGCTGCACTACATCGACCTGCTGCTGGATCTGGGCTCCACCCGCCCGGCCCGCCGGCGGCTGCAGGCGCTGCTGGCCCGGCCGAACGCCCCCGACCCGGCCCCCGCGCCGCACGGCCGGGTGCTGCTGGACCATGCCGCCTACCGCTACCCCGGCGCCGAAAACTGGGCCGTGCAGGACCTCTGCCTGGCCCTGCGCCCGGGGGAGAAGGCGGTCTTTTTTGGCCCCAGCGGCAGCGGCAAATCCACGGCGCTGCAGCTGATCGCCGGGCTGCTGGCCCCGGCCCGGGGCCGGGTGCAGGCCGGCGAGAGCCTGTATGTGGCCCAGTTCCCCTACCTGTTTGACGGCCCCCTGCAGGACAACCTGACCGCCTTTGCCCCCGACCCCGACCCGGCCCGGCTGCGCGCCGCCTGCCGGGCGGCGATGCTGGACCCGGCCGCCCTGCCCGACCCGGGCGCCCCGCTGCACCACAACGCCGCCAACCTGAGCGGCGGGCAGCGGCAGCGGGCCAGCCTGGCCCGGGCGCTGTACCGGGGCGCCCCGGTGCTGCTGCTGGACGAGGCCACCTCCGCCCTGGACGCCGGCATGGCCCGGGAGGTCTGGCGGCGGGTGTGCGCCGCCGCCCCCGACGCCACCGTGATCCTGGTCACCCACAGCCCCGATCTGGCCGAGGGGGCCGACCGGGTGTTCCGGTTTGAGGGGGGCCGTATGCAGGAGGTCCCGGCCGCCCCGGCCGGGGAAGGAGGTGGACGCCATGACCGGAACTGACAAGACCGCCGACCCCCGGGCGCTGTATGCCCGGCTGCGCCGGGCCCGGGGCCACGCCCCGCTGTACGCCCTGTGTACCGGCGTCTATGCGCTGGCGCTGTTCCTGATCTTTTCGTCGGTGGGGGTGCTGCTGCGGAGCGTGCTGCTGCTGGCCCAGGGCCAGCCCGGCGGCGAACCCGGCCGCCTGGCCCTCTACCTGGGGCTGATCTCGGCCTTTGCGGTGCTGGCCGGCTTTACCGGCCTGGGCTTTGCCTGGCTGGAACAGCGCACCCAGAACACCCTGCGCCGCCGGATGCTGCACAGCCTGCTTCACGCCCGGGAGGACGCCGCCGCGGCGCTGCCGGCCGGCGACCTGCTGGCCCGCTTTACCACCGACCTGAGCGAAGCGGTGGACCTGGTGGGGTTCTACCTGGCCGGGTGGATCTGGGCGCCGATCCTGTCGGGGGCTTTGTCCCTTGTCTGGCTGCTGGCGGTGGACTGGGTGGTGGCGGCGCTGTGCGCCGGCTGCGCCCTGGGCAACTATGCGGTGATGCGCGGCTTTTCCGGCCAGCTGCAGGCGCTGAGCGGCCAGATCACCGCCGGGCAGGCCGCCGTGACCCAGCTGGTGGACGAGGGCATCCGCGGCCGGCAGGAGGTGCGCAGCTACCGCCTGGGCCCGATGCTGCAGCGCCGGCTGGACGCCGCCCTGACCGCCCTGGCCGGGGCGGTGAACCGGCGCACCGCGCTGCTGGCCCGCCGCCGCAGCCTGAACAGCCTGTTCGGCGGGGTGGGGGTGTACCTGGCCGTGCTGCTGGGCGGCGCGGCGCTGGCCGGCGCCGGCCGGGTGAATTTTGCCGACGTGATCGTGGCGCTGCCCCTGTCCGACCAGATCAGCCAGATGTTCACGGCGCTGGGCCACCTGGGCCCGATGCTGGCCCAGCGGACGCCCCAGGCCGCCCGGGTGTTTGCGGTCATCGACCTGCCCGGGGAGGAGGACGACCGGGCCGCGGCCCCCGCGCCGGGGGCCGGCGAACCCGAACGCCCGCAGCCCGCCGGCGGCGCCGGGGCGGACGCCGTCGTCTTTTCCCATGTGACCTTCACCTACCCCGGCGCCGACGCCCCCGCCCTGCGGGACGTGAGCTTTGCGATCCCGGCCGGCTGCAAGACCGCCCTGCTGGGGGAGAGCGGCAGCGGCAAATCCACCATTCTGCGGCTGATCCAGGGGCTGTACCTGCCGGACAGCGGGCAGATCACCCTCAACGGGCAGCGGCTGGGCGCCGTGCCCCCGGGGCGCTGGCGGGCCGGGCTGGCCGTGATGCCCCAGGACACCGTGCTGTTCCAGCGGACCATCGGGCAGAACATCGCCCTGGCCGACACCCCCGACCCGGCCCGGCTGCACGCCGCCGCCCGGGAGGCCGACGCCGCCGGTTTCCTGGAGGCCGCCCCCGGCGGCTACGAGGCGGTGCCCACCCAGGGTTCGGGCGGGTATTCCGGCGGGCAGCTGCAGCGGATCGCGCTGGCCCGGGCGCTGTACCGGGGCGCCCCGGTGCTGCTGCTGGACGAGCCCACCTCCGCCCTGGACGCCGGCAGCGAGGCCGCCGTGGCCGACGCCATCCGGGCGCTGCCCCGGCGGTACACGGTGGTGGCCGTCACCCACCGGCCGGCCCTGGCCGAAGGGTTCGACCGGGTGCTGCGGGTGGAGAACGGCCAGGTCATTCCGGGCTGAGGGTGCCCTGCCCTGTCAGGAGAGTGCCTTGGGGCCGCCGGGGAAACCGGCGGCCCCAAGGTCTTTTTCCCTTGTGAGGCGGGCGGCGGTGTGGTATACTGGGCAAAAACAGAGGGCGGCGCCGCCGCCCCCGAGACGGAGGGAAGACGCTATGAAACTGGGAATTCTCGGCGCCGGGTCCATCGCCGGCGTGATGGCCGGGACGGTGCGGCTGCTGAACCAGAACGGCCACCCGGAGATCGAACTGTACGCGGTGGCGGCCCGGCAGGCCGACCGGGCCGAAGCCTTCGCCCGGGCCAACGGGGTGCAGCGGGCCTACGGCGGGTACGAGGCGATGCTGGCCGACCCAGCGGTGGACCTTGTGTACATCGCCACCCCCCACTCCCACCATTACGGGCAGATCCGGATGTGCGTGGCCTACGGCAAGCATGTTCTGTGCGAGAAAGCCTTCACCGTCAACGCCCGCCAGGCCGAAGTCGCCCTGCGGGAAGCCCGGGACCGGGGCCTGCTGGTGACCGAGGCCATCTGGACCCGCTACCAGCCGATGCGCCGGCGCATCCGGGAGGTGGTGGAGTCCGGCGAGATCGGCACCCCCCGGCTGCTGACCGCCAACCTCGGCTATTACAACGCCCAGGTGCCCCGCATCGCCCGGCCCGAGCTGGCCGGCGGGGCGCTGCTGGACATGGGGGTCTACCCGCTGAACTTTGCCGAGATGGTCTTTGACCACCCCGACGGGGTGCAGGGGGTGTGTACCAAAAACGAGCTGGGGGTGGACATGACCGACAACATCACCCTGACCTGGGCCGACGGCCGGGCCGCCCACCTGACCGCCGCGGCCACCGGCATCTCCGACCGGCTGGGGGTGATCTACGGCACCGCCGGCACGCTGGTGGTGGACAACATCAACAACCCCGAAGGGCTGCGGGTCTATGACGCCGACCACCGGCTGGTGCGCCGGGAGTCCCGCCCGCCCCAGCTGACCGGCTACGAGTACGAGCTGCTGGAAGCCGCCGACTGCATTGCCCGGGGGCTGACCGAGTGCCCCTCGATGCCCCACCGGGAGACCCTGCACATCATGGCCGAGATGGACTGCCTGCGGGCCCAGATGGCCGTCCGCTATCCCTGCGAAGGGCTGGATATGCCGAACCGCTGAGCCGCCCGTCAAGGAGGAGAGAGGATGCCCAACAAGAACATCTACACCGTGGTGGTGGCGGACGACGAGGACGTGCTGCGGGAGGCTGTCTGCACGATGGTGCCCTGGGCCGAGCTGGGCTTTTCGCTGGCGGGCAGCGCCAGCAACGGGCTGGACGCGCTGCAGCTGGTGGAAAAGCTGGAGCCCGACCTGCTGCTGACCGACATCCGGATGCCCTTTATCTCGGGCATCGAGCTGGCCCGCCAGGTGCGGGAGGTGCGCCCGGCCATGAACATCGCCTTTTTGAGCGGCTATGACGATTTCGAGTACGCCAAACAGGCCATCCAGTACAACATCATCAGCTACATGCTCAAGCCGCTGACCATCGAAGGGCTGGCCGCCGAACTGCGGGTGGTCCACCAGAAGATCGACACCCAGTTTGCGATGTTCCGCCAGGCGTCCCAGGCGGCGGACACCGCCCCCGACCGGCAGGACAAGCGGGCGGTGTTCCTGATGCCGCTGGTGCTGGACGAGTACGCCGCCCCCGACCCCCGCACCGCCCAGTACGCCATCGACTGCGGGCTTTTGCAGGACGCCGCCGACAAGCCCCAGTACACCCTGATGGCCGCCACCCTGCAGGACGCCGCCGGCGCCGGCTGCACCACCCCGGCCTTTGCGGCGGCGGTGGACAAGCTGGCGGCCAAGTACCTGCGCAGCGTGAGCTTTTTTTCCGGCGGGCGGGTGATCACCGTGCTGCTGGGCAACCGGTCGGATTTTGAGGAGTACCTGCACATCCTGGCCGACGAGATCCCCCAGATGGCCGACCGGGTGCTGGGCTGCCAGTGCCGCATCGGGGTCAGCCGGATGACCCCCGAGCTCAGCCGGCTGCACGCCGCCTACCGGGAAGCGATGGAGGCCCTGCTCAAAGCCGACCCGGCCGAGGGGGGCGTGCGGTTCATCAGCGACCTGCAGCCGGCGGTGCGGGGCGGGCGCGGGCTGTGCGACCGGGCGCTGGAAGCCATCGACCAGCATTATATGGAAGCCGACCTGTCGCTGGTGTCGCTGAGCGGGATGCTGGACGTGAGCCCCAACCACCTGAGCGCCTGCATCAAGAAGTATGCCGGCGAGACCTTCATCAACATCCTGATCCGCAAGCGGATGGAGGCCGCCCGCCGGATGCTGCAGACCACCGACCTGCGGCTGCAGCAGATCGCCGGGCGCTGCGGCTACACCGACCAGCACTATTTCAGCTACTGTTTCAAAAAGTATACCGGCGAAAGCCCCAACGCGCTGCGCCGCCGCCTGCAGGCCGACGGGCCGCAGGCCGGGGCATGAGCCGCCGGCCCCGGATCACCACCATCCTGGTCACGATGGTGGTGGGGATGGTGGCGGTGATCCTTGTGTGCTGCATCGGGCTGTTTCTGGACCGGTACCGCCGGGCCATCGTGCAGAACGCCCGCACCAGCAGCGCCCAGGCCGTGACCCAGGTTTCCAACACGGTGGCCAGCTACCTGGAGGATATGGACCAGGCCATGGACAGCGTGACCCAGACCCTGGGCCAGAGCGCCGCCCGCCGGGACAGCATGCTGGAAGCTTTTTTGAACTTCCGCCCCGACGTGGTGGCGGTGACCAGCTACGACGGCGCCGGCAACCTGCTGGACTGCTGGGCCCAGGGCCGCGACCCCAAGGAGAAGATCGCGGTCAACCTTTCCTTTGACTATGACCAGGCCCGCCGCACCGCCGACAGCTTTATGACCGCCCCCCATGTGGAGACGATCTTTGACCGGTACTACCCCTGGGTGGTGACCATGACCGCCCGGCTGGACGAGGGGGGCGAGGCGGCCTGGGTGTCGCTGGACCTGAGCTTTTCCAGCCTGTCCAGCTACATCAACAATGTGGGCATCGGCACCAGGGGGTACTGCTTCCTGCTGGACGCGGGGGGCAACATCATCTACCACCCCCAGCAGCAGCTGATCTACTCCGGCCTGAAAAGCGAGGACACCGCCGCCCTGGCCGCCCTGGACGACGGGGTGTACGACAACGGCACCGTGATCACCTGCGTGAACAGCGTGGAGGACAGCGGCTGGCGGGTGGTGGGGGTCAGCTATGTGGACGAGCTGGTGGACCGGAACATGGCCGAGATGATGCAGCTTTCGGCCCTGCTGGGGGCGCTGGTGCTGGGCGGCGCGGTGCTGACCAGCTGGCTGCTTTCCCGCCTGCTGGGCCGGCCGCTGCGGGGCCTGGCCGCCGCGATGGAGAGCTTTGAGAAGGACGCCGACCACTTTACCTACCGCCCGGTGGGCGGCACAAGGGAGGTGCAGGAGCTTTCCGCCTCCTTCAGCCACATGGTGGGGCGCATCCAGCAGCTGATGGTGACGGTGCGCCAGGAGGAAGTGAACCTGCGCAAGACCGAGCTGAAGGCCCTGCAGGCCCAGATCAACCCCCATTTCCTGTACAACACCCTGGATTCCATCGCCTGGATGTGCGAGCAGGGGCAGAACGCCGACGCGGTGCGGATGGTCCACGCCCTGGCCCGGCTGTTCCGCATCAGCATCAGCAAAGGGCACGAGCTGATCCCCATTGCTAGGGAGATCGAACACGCCGAAAGCTACCTGCAGATCCAGAAATACCGGTACAAGAACCGGTTCACCTACCACTTCGAGGTGGACCCCGGCTGCCTGGACTACCTGTGCAACAAGATCACCCTGCAGCCCATCATCGAAAACGCCATCAACCACGGCCTGGACCTGATGGTGGAGGAAGGGCACATCACGGTGCAGGTCTGCCCCGACGGGCAGGACATCCTATTCCGTGTGCGGGACGACGGGGTGGGCATGACCCCCGAACAGGTGGCGGCCATCCTGAACAAAGGCCCCAGCGACCGCACCGGCATCGGCATCAAGAATGTGAACGACCGGCTCAAGATCTATTTCGGCAAACAGTACGGCCTGCGCATCGACAGCGTGCCCGACGAGGGCACCTGCGTGGAGATCCGGATGCCGAAGGTGCGACAGGAGGACGGCTATGAGACCAAATAAGACCCGCCGGGCGCTGGGCGCCGCGGCGCTGGCGCTGCTGGCGCTGGGCGGCTGCGCCGCCGGCACCCCGTCGGGGGCCCGGCACAAGGTGGCCATTGTGGCAAAATCCACCACCACCGAGTTCTGGCTTTCGGTCTTTGCCGGGGCGGAGGCCGCCGCCACCGAGTACAACCTGGAACTGACCGTCGCCGGCCCCGAGACCGAGGAGGACTGGTACAGCCAGAACCGGATGGTGGCCGAGGCGGTGGAGGACGGGGCCGAGGCGCTGGTATTTTCGGCCATCGACTACGAGAGCAACGCCGAGGCCATCGACGAAGCCGCCGCCCGGGGGGTGCGGATCGTGGCCATCGACTCGCCGGTCAACTCCGACGCGGTGCAGACCTACATCGGCACCGACAACTACGCCGCCGGCCAGATGGCCGCCCGGGCCGCCCTGGACGGGGTGGAGGGGGAGCTGCGGGTGGGGATCGTGAACTACGACGCCCGCAGCGCCAACGGCCAGGAGAGGGAGCGCGGCGCCCTGGACGCCTTTGCCGACAGCGGCCGCGCCCGGGTGGAGTCGGTCATCAACACCCTGGCCGAAGCCGGCCGCGCCCAGACCGACGCCGCCGCGCTGCTTTCCGCCCACCCCGGCATCAACGTGCTGCTGGCCTTCAACGAGCCCACCAGCGTGGGGGCCGCCGCGGCCATCGACGCGCTGGGCCTGGCGGAAGGGGTCTACCTGGTGGGGTTTGATTCCAACATCGCCACGGTGGAAGGGCTGCAGACCGGCACGGTGGACGCGCTGGTGGTGCAGAACCCCTACGCCATGGGCTACCTGGGGGTGGAAAGCGCCTACCGGCTGCTGACCGGCCAGGGCGGCCGGGTGGAGGAAACGGTGGACACCACCACCCGGGTGGTGGACCCGGAAAACATGTTTACCCTGGACAGCCAGAAGGCGCTGTTCGCCTTTCAGTGAGGGTGCCTTGTAGAAACTGCACAAAACTATATCCAAATCCGTCGGCATTTTGACGAGTTTGGATATTTTTTTACCCTACTTTCGGTGAAATTTCACCTTGTTTTTGCCCCGATTTTCCGGTAGCATAAAAGTGTCAGGCGGGGCCGGCCTGGAAAGCCCCGCATTCTTAACACCAAAGGAGAGTACACGATGAGAAAAGCACTTGCATTGACCCTGGCGGCCGCCATGGCGCTGAGCCTGGCCGCCTGCGGCGGCACCACCTCTTCGGAGAGCACCGCGGCTTCGGGCGGCACCTCGGAGGCTGCCGCCAGCTCGGAAGCCACCGAAGCCACCGACGACACCACCGCCGAAGCCGGCACCGTTGCCAACAAGGACAAGCCGCTGATCTGGTTCAACCGGCAGCCCTCCAACTCCACCACCGGCGAGCTGGACCAGGCCGCCCTGAGCTTCAACGACAACACCTACTACGTCGGCTTTGACGCCAACCAGGGCGCCGAGCTGCAGGGCCAGATGGTCGCTGACTACATCGCCGCCCATGCCGACACCATCGACCGCAACGGCGACGGCGTGATCGGCTACGTGCTGGCCATCGGCGACATCGGCCACAACGACTCCATCGCCCGTACCCGCGGCGTGCGCAGCGCGCTGGGCACCGCGGTGGAAGGCGACAACGGCATCGTGTCCGACCCGGTGGGCACCAACACCGACGGCACCGCCACCGCCGTGCAGGACGGCACCATCGAGGCCGGCGGCCAGACCTTCACCGTGCGTGAGCTGGCCAGCCAGGAGATGAAGAACTCCGCCGGCGCCACCTGGGACGCCGCCACCGCCGGCAACGCCATCAACACCTGGGCGGCTTCCTTCGGCGATGAGATCGACATTGTCGTGTCCAACAACGACGGCATGGGCATGTCCATGTTCAACGGCTGGTCCCAGGCCAACGGCGTGCCCACCTTCGGGTATGACGCCAACGCCGACGCCGTGGCGGCCATCGCCAACGGCTACGGCGGCACCATCAGCCAGCATGCCGACGTGCAGGCGTACCTGACCCTGCGCCTGATCCGCAACGCGCTGGACGGCGTGGACATCAACACCGGCATTTCCACCCCGGACGACGCGGGCAAC
The DNA here is from genome assembly GCA_019119835.1 of Candidatus Gemmiger stercoravium. Taxonomy (GTDB): domain Bacteria; phylum Bacillota; class Clostridia; order Oscillospirales; family Ruminococcaceae; genus Gemmiger; species Gemmiger stercoravium. The sequence goes on from DWWE01000099.1 coordinate 17,632, forward strand.
GTGCTGAGCGAGGATGTGTACTACTATGACGAGGAAGCCCGCTCCTACTACGCGCTGAACGTGGCGGTCACGGCGGACAACTACACCGAGTTCACCGACTCCACCAAGACCTACGCGCCGGTTTCCAACCAGCTGGATGCCACCGCTCACCCCGAAAAGTCTGTCTGGCTGGACATCTACAATGCGGCCGACAACTTCCTGAGCGCCACCTACCAGCCCCTGCTGGAAAACTATGACGACCTGCTGAACCTGAATGTCGAGTACATCGGCGGCGACGGCCAGACCGAGGCCAACATCACCAACCGCCTGAGCAACCCCAGCGCCTACGACGCCTTTGCCATCAACATGGTCAAGACCGACAACGCCGCTTCCTACACCTCTCTGCTGAGCCAGTGATCCCGGCTTTCAGTCGAGTTGTGGACTAAGTAAAACACAGCGCTATCAGGGAGGAGAAGTTCTCCGTCGAGGGAGAAGACATTCTCCCTGATAGCGCTTTTTTGTGAGGACCGGCCCGGCGCTGCGGCGCCCCGCCGGGGGTAAGGATGAATCTTTACAGACGGGAGTAACGAGAATGGCAGAAGCGAGAGATGATATTGTCCTGTCGATTCGCGGTATGTGCAAGTCGTTTGGCCGCAACCGGGTGCTGGACCACATCAACCTGGATGTGAAGCGGGGCACCGTCATGGGGCTGATGGGCGAAAACGGCGCCGGCAAATCCACCATGATGAAGTGCCTGTTCGGCACCTACCAGAAGGACGAAGGCAAAATTTTCTTAAACGGCAAGGAGATCAGCTTCTCCGGCCCGAAGGACGCGCTGGAAAACGGCATCGCCATGGTCCACCAGGAACTGAACCAGTGCCTGGAGCGCAGCGTCATCGACAACCTGTTCCTGGGGCGGTACCCGGTGAACGGCATGGGGGTCGTGGACGAAGGGCAGATGAAGCGCAAGGCCGCCGACCTGTTCCGCAAACTGGGCATGACGGTCAACCTGACCCAGCCGATGCGCAACATGTCGGTGTCACAGCGGCAGATGTGCGAGATCGCCAAGGCGATCTCCTACAACGCCCAGGTCATCGTGCTGGACGAGCCCACCTCCTCGCTGACCGTGCAGGAAGTGGACAAGCTCTTTGAGATGATGCGGATGCTCAAGTCCCAGGGCATTGCGCTGATCTACATTTCCCACAAGATGGACGAGATCTTTGAGATCTGCGACGAGGTCTCGGTGCTGCGGGACGGCAACCTGGTCATGACCAAGGACACCCAGGACACCAACATGAACGAGCTGATCGCCGCGATGGTGGGCCGCAGCCTGGAAAGCCGCTTCCCGCCGGTGGACAACACCCCCGGCGAGCCCATCCTGTCGGTGCAGCACCTGTCCACCAAATACGCGCCCCATCTGCAGGACATCTCCTTCGATGTGCGGGAGGGCGAGATCTTCGGGCTGTACGGCCTGGTGGGCGCCGGGCGCACCGAGCTGCTGGAGACCATCTTCGGCGTGCGCACCCGCGCCGCCGGGCGGGTGTACTTCCGCAACCGGCTGATGAACTTTTCCGACGCCCACGAGGCCATTGAACACGGCTTCGCCCTGATCACCGAGGAGCGCAAGGCCAACGGCCTGTTCCTGAAAGGCGACCTGACCTTCAACACCACCATTGCCAACCTGGAGCAGTACAAGTCGGGGTTCGCCCTGTCCAAACCCAAGATGGTCAAGGCCACCAACAAGGAAATCAAGATCATGCACACCAAGTGCATGGGCCCCGACGACATGATCACCAGCCTGTCCGGCGGCAACCAGCAGAAGGTCATCTTCGGCAAATGGCTGGAGCGGGAACCCCAGGTCTTCATGATGGACGAACCCACCCGTGGCATCGACGTGGGCGCCAAGTACGAGATCTACGAGCTGATCATCCAGATGGCCAAGCAGGGCAAGACGATCATCGTGGTGTCCTCCGAAATGCCGGAGATCCTGGGCATCACCAACCGCATCGGGGTGATGTCCAACGGGCATCTGTCCGGCATCGTCAACACCAGGGAGACCAACCAGGAAGAGCTTTTACGACTGAGTGCGAAATATCTGTGAGCGGGGGATTGACAAATGGCAACTAGCACGATTCTTACGGCGGAGCGGGAACTGGAGCTCCGCAAACCCATTGACGAGTATGTGGGCAAGATCCAGGCGCAGATCAACGAACTGCGGCTGGACGGCACCGACCAGGTGGTGAACATCCAGAACGACCTGGACAACCTGAAGCGGGACCGCATCTACACCGCGCAGGAAAAAGCCGCGCGGGAAGCGCAGCTGAAAAAGGACCTGGAAGCCGCCAAGGCCGTCGAAGCCAAAAACAAGCCCGAGGTCGACAAGCTGATCGCGGACGCCGAGAGCTACCTCAAGGCCCACTACAAGACCGAATACTACATGCCGGTGTTCGCGAGCTGCCAGCGCGAGCGCGCTGACGCGAAGGCCCGCTACCAGGCCGCCGTGGCTGAGCTGGAAAAAGAGCACCAGGCCACGCTGGCCAAACTCAGCGACGCGCAGGAGATCAAGGACGAAAAGTATGTGCACAAAAACCGCCTGTTCGACGCCAAGATGCAGCGCGATAAGGAATTGCAAGAGATCAAGGACCGCCGCCACGCGGCCTTTGACTACAAGTACCACCTCATCGACATGCTGCGCCTGTCCAAGTTCACCTTCTACGAAAGCGTTGACCAGCGGTGGGAAAACTACAAGTACACCTTCAACACCCGGGACTTCCTGCTGAAAAACGGCCTGTACATCGCCATCATCCTGATCTTTATTGCGCTGTGCATCATCACCCCCATCGTCAAGAACGTGCAGCTTCTGACGGTGAACAACATCCTGAACATTCTGCAGCAGGCGTCGCCCCGCATGTTCCTGGCGCTGGGCGTGGCCGGGCTGATCCTGCTGGCCGGCACCGACCTGTCCATCGGCCGTATGGTGGGCATGGGCATGACCGCCGCCACCATCGTCATGCACCAGGGCATCAACACCGGCTCGGTGTTCGGCGTCACCTTTGACTTCACCGGCCTGCCGGTGCTGGTCCGGGTCTTCCTGGCGCTGGTGGTCTGCGTGGTGCTGTGTACGGTGTTCACCACCATCGCGGGCTTCTTCACCGCCAAGTTCAAGATGCACCCCTTCATCTCCACCATGGCCAACATGCTGGTCATCTTCGGCCTGGTGACCTACTCCACCAAGGGCGTCTCCTTCGGCGCCATCGAAACCACCATTCCCAGCATGATCATCCCCAAGATCGGCGGCTTCCCCACCATCATCCTGTGGGCCGTGGCGGCGGTGGTCATCGTCTGGTTCATCTGGAACAAGACCACCTTCGGTAAGAACCTCTTCGCCGTGGGCGGCAACGCCGAGGCGGCGGCCGTGTCCGGCATCTCGGTGTTCGCGGTCACGGTGGGCGCCTTTGTGCTGGCCGGCATCCTGTACGGCTTCGGCTCCTGGCTGGAATGCATCCGCATGGTGGGCTCCGGCTCGGCCGCTTACGGCCAGGGCTGGGAGATGGACGCCATCGCGGCCTGCGTGGTGGGCGGCGTGTCCTTCACCGGCGGCATCGGCAAGATCTCCGGCGTGGTGGTCGGCGTCTTCATCTTCACCGCGCTGACCTACTCGCTGACCACCCTGGGCATCGACACCAACCTGCAGTTCGTCTTCTCCGGCATCATCATCCTGGTCGCCGTCATGCTCGACTGCCTGAAGTACGTCCAGAAGAAGTGATCCTTCCACCCCGTCCCTGAACCCGATCCAAAAAGCAAACCGCCGCCGGCAGGCTGAGCCTGCCGGCGGCGGTGCTTTGTTTTGCCGTGTCTGCCGGGCCGGGGCGTCAGCCCTGGCCCAGGTTGCGGGCGAACCGGTCGGCGCAGTCGGCGCCGTAGGGGGCGTAGGTCCCGGCCAGCAGCCGGGGCAGGGCGGTGTCGATCAGCTCGGCCCAGCTGGCGGCCTCATGCCGCACCAGGATCGGGTAGAACCAGACGCCGTTTTTCTCCGCCGCGGCCTTGTCCCCCGGCGCGTCCCCCACCATCAGGATATGGTCTGGGGCATAGCCCTTGGCCAGCAGCCGGGCGATGCAGGCGGCCTTGCTGCCGGCGTCCTGGCAGCAGAGCACATCCACCGAGTCCAGCAGGCCGCAGCGGGCCCATTCCTCCTCCACCGCTTCCCGGTTGGCGCTGGACACCACCGCCACATCCGCCCGGCCGTGGGCGGCGGCCAGCCCTTCGGCCGCCCCCGCAAAGGGACGCTTGGCGGTTTCGGGCAGGGCGTTGATGGCCGCGTTGACCTTGCGGGACCAGGACAGCGTCTTGGCCATGCAGGGCCCCGCCGCCCCGGGCAGCGCCCGGGCCAGTCCGTCGTTGGAAAGTTCCGGCGCCGTGTCGGCCCAGGCCCGGAACTCGGCCAGGCCCTCGATGGGGGTATAGCGGGCGTCGATCTCGGTCAGGGCCATCGCCAGGCCCTTGAACCGGTTGACCCCGCGGGTCATGGTGTAGAGGTTGATCTCGTTCCACCGCGCCAGGATGGGCCCGGCCCAGGGCTGCAGGGCCCACTCCTCCACCATGCAGGGGCCGAAACAGCGCTCGTGCTTGATGTCCATGGTATCCATGGCGCAGCCGTCCGAATCGACGCAGACGAGAAACTCATGGGCTTTGACAAAATGCTGCAGGTCGGTCATAGCATCCTCCTTTGTGTCACATGCCGTGCGCGGCTGTTGCCCCTTGTGTAGCGTGTCGAGTTTCTCGACACGCTGTATTCATTATACCATGGCGGGGCGGCAAAGGAAATCGCCTGTCCGCCTGCGGCGGGCAAAAAAGCGGCCGCCGGGCCAACTTTGTACAACCCGCGCAAAAATGCCGGTCAGATTTCGTCAGCCTGCCGAGGCACAAAACCCCGGGTCTGGCCCTGTTCAGCGCCGGCGGGTTGTGTTATCATTAAAGCAGGTTCCGGCGGCGAAGTTCAGCATCCGGCCGTGGGTTTCGCCGCCCCCGCCCGCCCAACGGCCGGCCCTGCGCGCAGGGTTTGTGCACAGAAGAAAGGAAGGATACACCTTGGTCAAAGTCAATCTCAAAGCGATCCCCTACTGCCTGTCGGACGAGGACATCGCCTGGGTCGAGCAGACCATCGCCGCCATGACCGACGAGGAAAAGGTCGGCCAGCTGTTTTTTGAGAACCGCGGCCAGGCCACCGACGAAGCGCTGATCGAACTGGTGCAGAAATACCACATCGGCGGCTACCGGTACAACGGCATCAAGGCGGATGTGGTGCAGCACAACATCCGGGTGCTGCAGGAAAATTCCAAGATCCCCCTCTTCGTCGCCTGCAACACCGAGTCGGGCGGCAACGGCTCGGCCACCGACGGCACCTACCTGGCCAGCGGCATCAAGATCGCCGCCACCGACCAGGTGAAGTATGCCTACGAGATGGGCCGCCTTGGCAACGAGGAAGCCGCCACCATGGGCAACAACATGGCCTTTGCCCCGGTGTGCGACATCCACTGCAACTGGGAGAATACCGAGATCGTCTCCCGGGCGTTCGGCTCGGACACCGACCGGGTGGCCGCCATGAGCAAGGCGTACATGGACGGCGTCCACGCGGTGCCGGGGTATGCCTCGGTGGCCAAGCACTGGCCGGGCAACGGGCAGGATTTCCGGGACGCGCACCTGTCCAACAACATCAACAACTGCACCCGGGAAGAGTGGATGGCCA